>CAUZOD010000085.1:0-10049 GCA_963581115.1 Phycisphaerae bacterium
CGTTGTTGATATTGATGATAGCACTGTCCTCGAAATGCATGAGAGGCTCTGCACGCCCATCGCCGTTGACAGTCATAGTTCCTCGAAACTCGATTGGCGAACTGCTCGCACCCAAGAACGTGTTGAGACTGGGGCCGCCGGTGTAGATGATGTGACTGCCGGGATCGAACTTCACCGAGGCACCACCGGTGAGGTTGAAGGTCAGCACGGCACCATCTTTGATGGTGGTGGTATTGTCAATGCCGTCGATCGAATTTTCTTCGATTGAATCTGCATTAACAGTAAGTGAAGAATTGGCATTGATGGTGTGATTGTTGACGGAGGTGCCGTCGTAATTGACAGATGCAGTGGCCCAAATTGCGTCTTCGGTGTCCATCGCATCCACGCCGATAGTTGCCTTGCCGGGGGTAAATGTACCATCACCCTTGATCAAAGCTCCGGTTTCGTACGATGAAGGTCCGTTCACAGTGAGCATGGCCCCGGCCGCTACGTTGATGTCGGCGGAACTGAGAAAGGCGGTGCTCGTGGTGCGGATCCGCAGGGTGGCATCGGCATTGACATCGATCGTGCCAAAAATTTTCAAATTATCGCCGTCCAACTCCGAGCCGGTGTCATGGACATTGACCACTGTTTTGCTGTTAATTTCCCAGTAATTGCTGACGGAGGCACCATTTGTGTTGGAGATTTTCAGTTCTCCACCGTTTAGATTGACCGTGCCGTCGATGCTGACGTCTGCGGTTGCAAAATCAACGTTCAGGTCAAGGCGGGCACCATCGTTGACGGTGATGACGTTATTAGAACCACCCCGGTACCCCGCCTCGTACCCCCTGCCGTCGAGGTTGAAGTCAGCGTCGTTGATGTCAACAGCAACCCCGTCATTGACCGTGATACTTGCCGAGTCACCGTTCATCTGGAAGTCGGTTCCCTCTCCGATGGTTGCGGTGTTGTTAAAGATGACCGTGCCGCTGTTGGCGATTGTTCCGCCGGTGGAGGTCAACTGCGAGTCAATCTGCAGTGAGTCCCAGGAATCATCGATGTTGATTGTGCCACCTGTCATCGTCAAGCTGTTGCCGGCAATATGCGCTGCAGCACCCGGTATAGCCAGGGTGATACGCAACCCATAATCCCCATCAACGCCGTACGCTTCGGTATCGGCGTTGATCGTACCGCTATCGAGTTCCCAGGCGTGCTCGACATCAATTGTTGACCCAGACTCTAAATTTATCGTCCCACTGAATGCGTCATCTCCCGGACTGACGTCGATATCAAGTGTTTGATTTGCGTTCGCCTGCAGGGCGCCGTTACCGAAGCCGTCCCAGTCGAACTGGGCGTTTACGTCATTGGCGGTTATCTGGAGAGTGCCGGACATGGGAGCGATCGCCCCGAAATCAGAGTAGGTCGATGCAGTGATTATGCCGTTGTTAACCAGAAGTGTGGTTGGCCCGAGGAGCGACGATTCGAGGTCGATCCTGCCCGTGCCAATCAGCGTTCCACCCGATCGGATGGTCAAGTTTGCGGTCCCCCAAAAGCCGCCATCCACTTCTAAAACTGCGGTTCCTTGCGCTGTGGTTGAATCAAGGATGACACTGGCACGGCTACCGATCGACAATGTGTCGGTGTCCAATCCGTCGGAATTACTGGCATAGACGGTAATCGAACTGCCGTTGCCACTGACTGATGTAGCGCCGTTGACTCGCAATTCCAGCCCGGCAGTTGCACCCTCATCGGTGCTGTTGACAACTTCAGCGCCGTTCGTGATGGTCAACGAGTTAATGCTATCGCCCGTGTCGTAGATCGTCCGATCATTGGCGGCACCGGCTAGATCACCGATGAAGATATCATCTCCGGACGAATTTCCGTCGGGGTTCCAATTGCCGAAATCGGACCACAACTTGCTCACCGATCCACCGGCGTCGTCCCAACTACGATCGATCGCTTTGGCATCTTGTGCGACAAGCAGTACGGCGATTGTTATGCCCAGTGCGATACTGCGAGATATTTTTTCTCTGATGAAGTGGGCCGCAGATTCTGCCGCTACGAGAGTAGTCCATACAAACCTGGATTGATGTGCGTTCATGTCTGCTGGTCCCTTTTATCTAGAGAGTGTTGCGAGTGGAGTAAATATTGTTCTTCCTGCTTTCAGTCCGGCTCCAGGACAATGGCATCGCTGGAGGGGGAAATCCGGTGTGGCTAGGCAGAAGTGGTGTGCAGGTGCCATGACGGTTTTGAATCTCCATGCAGGCCGGTTGCGTCACAATCGAGCCGGTTGAACCGCCATCGCGCGGCCAGATGGCGGAGTGGTTCAGTTTTCGATGTACGAAAAGAGACCAACGAACTAGCTGTGAGTACCTATGGCTTGGAGATGCCTTTCACCCTGCGGCATATTTTTAGTCAGCGCGGGTGAGAAATGGTCGGCCGTAAATTTGGAATGTAGCCATCTCGCCGTTGCGATCTGGGTGAGCATTTCTTGTTTGATATCGATCAGCGGGCAGTTCGGGCCAGAATCGCACCGAGTACGAAGAGAATCACCAGGGCTGCGCTGGTCACAGCAATGACCGGGCCGATCCCAGCCTTGATCAGGATGAGAGGCAACGACAGCGTAATCACTCCACCACCAATAAAGGGAGCTGACAGCGGAGCGGCTGCGGCATAGTCCTCGGCGGCGCCGCTATCGAAGTCGGGGTCGACAATGCGCAGCAGCATCAGACCTTGGGCGGTGGTGGCCGTGCTCATGCCGTAGTTAATCAATCCCAATTCAAACCAGCATTGTCGCGGCAGCAGGAAACGGCCCACCACCAGCAGGCAGAAGGTCGCCCACGCGCCGCCTGCGAGCAGCAGCAGTAGGACCGGCCACCAGTATTCACTGAGTGATTCGATTCGGAGGGCTGTGATTGCGGCGACGATCAGAAACTCCATCGCCACAGCCACGATGCGGCGTATGCTCTCAGTGTCGATCAGATCGGCTACGCCCAGAACTCGCATCAACTGACGTGTGAGCCAGCCACCGATCAGTGTAAAGAGAAACAGTGGAATGCTGTCGATGGCCTTCATAGCCTTCTGCTGCTGCTCTGGATCCAGGTCCGCCGGTAGGGCGGCGGTGGCACCGGAGATGAAAAGCGATTGCAGCCCGTATCCGATTGCGAATGCGAGGGCGACAATCAGCATCTGGAACACGAAGGGATCAATCACTTCGCCGCTGACACGGGCCAGGGCGGCGGGCTGGGGGTTGGATCGCGGTTCTAGGCCGCTGATCATCGGCACTTCAATATCACCCGCCCGCGTCCAGCCGCGGCGGACGCCAATGTTAACAAAGACCATCCCACTGATGACCCCAAAGATCAGTCCAATCGTGGCGAAGAAGAAGGCTAGGTCTCGCCCGGCTTCAAACTCAATGACCTCGGACCAGATCTCACCCATTGCTGCGGCGGTACCGTGGCCACCGGCGAATCCGGTTTCAATCAACTGGCCGAAGGAAGGAGGAACTTCGTACCAAGGTAGTATCAGGCACCAGGCCACGATCAGTCCGATCACCACCTGCCCAAGGGTAATGATCCAGACCACGATGCCCTGTCTCACCACACGGCTCACGGTTTGGCCGAACGTCCGTTTCTTGTCGGTGTGTTCTAGCAGCAACCCGGCAAATACCACTGCGATCAAGAGGCCGGGCCAGCGGCTCAACTGTTGGACAAGGGCCGTCACGATCCACGGGGCTTGGCTTGCTTGCCCGATCGCTCCCTCGGTACTGGCAGACATTGCCGTTGGATCGGCTGCTCCGCTGCGCAAGGC
The DNA here is from genome assembly GCA_963581115.1 of Phycisphaerae bacterium. Taxonomy (GTDB): domain Bacteria; phylum Planctomycetota; class Phycisphaerae; order Phycisphaerales; family Phycisphaeraceae; genus CAUZOD01. The sequence goes on from CAUZOD010000085.1 coordinate 3,787, forward strand.
GATCTGTACCAGGCAGAATCCCAAGATTCCACCAATCACCGATGCAGGAATGAACAGCCTCTGCAGAGGCCGCAGCATTGCCCGGGCGGCAAAGCCGACCAGGAGTAACCCGCTGGCAGACAGAATGGCAAGTAAGAAGGTGTTGTCCATGATCAATAGTGGCTCAGCAGGACCTTCGCTCTCCTGCTATTGCATGGCATAATATTGCAGTGGCCCGCGTCAGTATCATGGTGATTCCGCCTGTTGTTGCGTAAGCAGCCTTTGGGCGTTGCCACGATACACCTTCTCCAGCACCTCGTCGGGCAGGAACAAGCCGTAGATTTTCCATTCACCAGCGGGTGGAAACGGGTGGTCGTAATAGTTGAAGTATTCATCGTCAGTTTCTAGAAACCGGTAATAGATCCGGTACCGCGGCTGACGCGGATTGCCCGGGTAACGATCCGTACCGAAAAGAATACGGTCCTGATACTGCATGCAGAAACGCCGGGCGGTGTAGGGCTGGCGCCCCAGTTCGGCTATGCGCCCTGAGATGTCTAGGTAGAGGTTGGGATAGGCCTCGAGCCAGGCCGAGACGGTGGCTAGGTCTTCAGCACTATTGGCTACATGTGCCCCGATGAAATTCGTCTGTCGGTGGCGAGCGATGACGCGGTTGCGCTGGGACAGCAGTTCGCCACGTTCGGGGTATTCATCCGACCCGAATGCCCAATCAGGGTGTCGCTGCAACTGCATCCATCGCTCGTTGAAGCAATCGATCGGTTTGAAGAATGCGATTGGATCCGCGGTATGGATCAGTACCGGCATGCCCAACTCGCCAGCTTTCGCCCAGATCGGGTCAAGCCTCGGGTCATCGATGGCGATCAGTCGGCCACGGTTATCCCGGTGCCGAAGGCCCAGTGATTTGAAGATCTTCAGCCCTGCAGCGCCTCGGTTGTGAGCCTGGACCAGGGATTCAACCATTGCTGGACCGAATCCGGGCTCATCGATGCGGGCGAAGTCAATGTTGCAAAATATGGAAAAACGCTCGGGGTCGACCCGATGGAATTTTGCCAGCATCGCTTTCAATCTGGGGCCCCAGCCACCACTGAGGTTTACTGCCTGGGCGATACCCAGATTGTCCATGGCCTGAAGCATCTGGTGCGGGTCCTGTTCCAGCGACCAGTGGCAGTGGAAGTCAACCGCGGGGTATTTTGGTTGTCCAACCGGGGTGGGTTTGATTGCGAGATTGGATTTTGGCCGGTAGTTTTGGATCGATGTGTTGCCAACGTAGACGCTGACACCAATCTGCGGATCCAATGTGCTGCACGATACAACCAGCAACAGTAGGGGGGCGGTATGGAACAGGTGTCCATTCATAGTATTGGGCGGTTATATCGCAATTTGGTACGTATGTCGTGCGTGGTCAGTTTGCGGTGAGGCAAGTCCAGCGGTTTGGATTACTGTGGATAGCGAGAATGGAGAATTCAAGCTTGGTATTCACGGTTCAGGGGATTGAGTGCCTCTGCAGTAGTTGTCCATGATCGGCACCTAGGAGGAAACCCTTGCTCTTCATCCACACGGGTCGTTGCTATCCGACGGGTTCAGCAGTGACGCCGATTCGGTATCTAGGAATACCCTTACGCTGGGGTGAGTGAATACCACAGATGCGGGGCAGTCTGTAGAGAGCGGCCCTTCGATCGCGTGACGCACGGCTTCGGCCTTACGCCATCGGGTACTGTGCAAACCAGGTGCCGGGCGGCCATGATCGTGGGGCAGGTCAGGGACAGCGAGGCATGGGGCATTGAATCGATATCAGGAAAGTGGCCTTCGCCGACCTGCTGCTGACGGCAGCGTTCGTCCATCTCGACACACTTAACAATCTTGGGATCATTAAAGTCGGCTGCGTGGGGATCAGTGAACGCGATGTGACCGTTCTCGCCAAATCCGATAAACATTAAGTCAATCGGTCCGGATTCGAGCAGCTGACCGTAGCGATCGCACTCGGCATTTAGGTCGGACGCTTCACCGCTGAGGTAGTGCGTAACGGCTGGATGCACGCAATCAACGACATGCTCGCGCAGCCACCGGTGGAAGCTGGCGGGGTGGGTATCGGCCATGCCTACATACTCATCGAGGTGGAACACCGTCAGATTTGACCAGTCAATAGTGGTCACCCGGATCAGTGCCGCAATGACCTCGGTTTGCGAGGGGCCGGTCCCGATCACGATTCGGCTTACTCCACGCTGCATGATGGCATCTTGGATCAGGCTTGCAGCGTAATCGCCCGCAGCATCTCCGGCTCGGCGCTTGTCCGGATGGATCTCTACCACCGCTGATTGAACCTGTCGCCGCTGAACAGCTTGATTCATAATGGCTGCTCCCGTTTATTTTTCATTGTCGCATCACAGCGATTCAAAAGAATATCGGTGAGAAATCTCATGTCCAACCTTCTGTTCTCGGGACATTCGACCTGACCGTTTGGCCCTGCGCGGTTGTGGGTTGCCTGGAGTTCACGGAGCTGGTACCAAATAGCGGTATGAAGCGAACACTAGGCCGTAGCGGAATCGAAGTCGGGGCCTTGGGTATGGGGTGCTGGGCGATGGGCGGGCCGGTTCGGACGTCTGACACCCATGAGTTACGGGGTTGGGGTGACGTCGATGACGATGAGTCGATCCGAGCGATTCATTGGGCCTTGGACCAGGGCGTCAATCTGTTCGACACTGCCGACTGCTATGGTGCCGGCCACAGCGAGTGCGTCCTGGGCCGGGCCCTTGCTGGCCGGCGACAGCAAGTGGTGATCGCCAGCAAATTTGGCAACAGTTTCGATGAGAAGACCAAGGTTCTGGGCGCTGCCTTTGTTGATCGCGATTACATCCGCCGCTGCTGCGAGCGTAGTCTGGACCGTCTCCAGACCGATACCATTGATCTTTATCAGCTGCATGTCGGTGGCTTGGCCACTGATCAGGTGGATCTGATTCTAGAGACACTGGAACAGTTGGTTCAGGAGGGCAAGATCCGTTTCTACGGTTGGAGCACCGACAACCCCGAGGGGCCGAAATTCTTTGCACGGGGCACGCACTGCACGGCGATGCAGCAGCGCATCAATATTTTTGAGCCAAGTATTGAAGCATTGCGCGCCTGCGAGCGCCACAATCTGGCCAGTCTCAACCGTGGCCCTTTGGCCATGGGCATTCTGACGGGAAAGTTCAGTTATGATTCAAAGATGCCCGACAATGATGTGCGCCGCCACTGGGACTTCGCCGACGGACCAGAGGCCGGGCGTCTGGATATTCTCGAAAGCCTTCGCGAAATTCTAACCAGTGGCGGTAGGACCCTGGCCCAAGGTGCGCTGGGCTGGCTTTGGTCACACAGCCCCATTGCGATTCCAATCCCCGGGTTCAAGTCCATGATGCAGGCCAAGGAGAACATTGCCGCGATGAACTTTGGCCCACTGTCCGAGGATCAGATGCGCCAGATCGATCAGATACTCAATGATTGACAGGCCACGGCATTAATGTCGATCATGAATAGTTTTGTTACGGTTGCAATGGTGCGGAGGGCAAGGGTTCTACTGAGTTGCTAAACAGCTATCGGTGTAATCGTGATTCCACCATCTGCAACCACAATGGCGCCGTTGACGTAGGCACTTTCATCGCTGATAAGGAACATCGCCACCTGGGCGACTTCTTCAGGCTGCCCCCAGCGGCGTACAGGTGTCTTGTCTAGGAACGCCTGCTCATCAAAGTTCGGGTCATCTAGGTTGCTTTCGCGCACCATCGGGGTGGCGATAGCGGCGGGTGCCACGCAGTTGGTCCGCACTTTCTTTGGACCGTACTCAACCGCCAATGATCGCGTTAGGCTGAGTGTGGCACCCTTGCTCGCGGTGTAGGCGTCGGAGCCCGGAACACCGATGACGGCAGCGCTGGAGGCGGTATTGACCACCGCTCCGCCGCCAGAGTTGATCATCATTGGGATTGCATGTTTTGCGCAGTAAACCACGCTGTGCTGGTTGATGGCAACGATCCGATGGTAGATGTCCAGATCCAACTCAGTGACGGCAGCGTCATGTTTGCCCCAGAAGACCGACGCATTGTTGTACAGGCCGTCCAGCCGCCCGAACTGTTTGTGGATCTCTTGGAACGCGGCGGCTACGGAGTCTGGATTGGATACATCGGTGGCAATGAAGGTGGCGGGGGCACCGATTTCAGCTGCGACGCGTGTGCCGGAGGCCTCATCGATTTCCAGCAGCACGACCTGGGCACCTTCGCGAGCAAAGAGGTGCCCCGCTGCTTCACCAATCCCACTGCCGGCACCGGTAATGACACAAAGTTTGTTTTGTAGCCGCATTGAGGGTCCAGAAGGTTCGGTTCAAGGTTATTTCTGATCCATCAGTTCATGGACACGGCGGATCACCTCGTGGTCGGTCAGGCCCACTGCCTGCCGGGTGTAGGTCCAGTCCCCAACATCTTCGACAAACACATCGTTGATACCCATGCGAATCATCGGTACGCCCGGCCAGTGTTCGGCCAGCACTTCAGCCACGGCACTGCCCACGCCGCCGACGATAGATTGTTCTTCCACGGTCAGCAGGGCGCCAGATTCCCGAGCAGCCTCTTCGATGATCTTGACATCGAAGGGCTTGATCGCGGTTGTGTGGATCATACCCACATTGATCCCATCGGCATCCAGTGCCTGCGCAGCTTTCCAAGCGTAGCGGATGGCCGATCCATAGGTCACGATCGTGGCGTCGGTGCCGCGGCGCAGCCACTGGGATTGGCCCACTACGTATTCTGGATGTGGGGGAAGTTCCGGATCCATCAGGCCATCAGCACCGGGGGCGTAGTGTTCCGGGCAACCCAAAAGTGCTACCGGGCCATTGATGGCCATGGCGGCATCGAACGCTTGACGAAACTGCGCATCGTCGAAGGCGCTTAGCACCGTCAGGTTGGGCACGACGCGGTAGAGGGCAACACTTTCCAAGTCATGGTGGGTCGTGCCATGCGAGCAGTTGGCCAGTCCTAGGGTCCAGCTGATGATCTTTGCGTTGCAGCGATGCCGGCACAGGTAGGTACGTAGCTGGTCGAAGTTGCGTAACGGAGTAAAAGGCGACCAGCCCTGGATGATGGGGATAAGCCCGCTGAGGGCCAGACCCGTGGCCAAGGCCAGCTCGCTCTGCTCAGCGATGCCCACGTCGAATGCACGGTTGGGATACTTGCGTTCGAACTCACTGTCCATGGTATCGACACCGACATAACACACCCGCGCATCCCTGGCTGCCCATTCGTGAAGCTTCTCACTGAACACGTTGGCGGAGGATCCCAGCGCGATCTCGTTGACCTTGTCACGCTGCTTGTGAAGATTGATCTTCAGAAGTCCATGGCCAGAGGAAGCGGGTGATGACATCAGCCGGATCCCTCCAGTTCCGCAATGGCAAGGTCGAGTATTTTCGGGTCGTAATCGCGGCCGAAGCGGCCGCAATGAATGTGTCCTGATTCAAGAAACGAGACGCCTTTGCCCTTGACAGTGTCGGCGATGATGCAACTGGGCCGACCACTTTCCACGGGTAGCGCTGCGAAGGCATCAAGAATCTGGCCGATATTGTGGCCGTCAATACGCCGGACAGCGAAGCCGAAGGCAGTAAACTTATCTGCTAGTGGCTCAAGGGGCATGACCATTTCCGTGCCGCGGTCCGTAGATTGATACTTGTTGCGATCGACGATTACTGTCAGATTCTCCGGCCCGTACTTGCCCGCACACAATGCCCCTTCCCAGCTGAGTCCTTCCTGTAACTCTCCGTCTCCGCTGAGAAGAAAGACTCGGCCGGGTCGCTGCTGTGTGCGCAAGCCCAGCGCCATACCGGTAGCAATACTGATACCGGTGCCCAGGGATCCCATCGACACCTCGATCCCGGGCGTCGTGGTGGCGCTGAGTCCGTGCAGATGACAGCCGAAGTCCTCGATTTGTTCAAGGTCCTGCCAAGGGAAGAATCCAAGGTCAGCCATGGCAACGTAGAGCGGTTCGCAGGCATGGCCACGCGAGTTGATGAAGATGTCCCGGTCTTGCCACACGGGATTTTTGGGATCTAGGTGCAGCACGTCGTAGAACAATACCGCCAGGATGTCAGCAGAAGACAGGGCGCCGCCAGCATGTAAGGTTCGGTTGTTCAGTGCCAATGAATTGATGCGCAGGAATCGGGCTTTGGTCTGTAGCCGGGTGATTCGGGCGTTTTGGTCTATGGGAGTGGATTGGGGCATGGAACAAGATTTCGGCCGGATCAGTTTGTGCCA
>CAUZOD010000086.1:0-10011 GCA_963581115.1 Phycisphaerae bacterium
ACGGGAACCCTGGCCTTGTTGCTCCAGCGATTCCATCGGGGTGAGCGCCGGATCGATTTGTTCCGCGTGTGTCTGTGGGGCAGTACCGGACTGTTGTTGTTGTTGTTGCTGGCGTTGGTGATGGATGCAATGTTCGGGTTGCCGGTGACCGGTCTCCTGGTGCTCGATGGAGTGCTGATTGCTGCAATGGTCATAGTGATCATTGCGGTGCTGGTGCGTCTATGGTGCCACCGCTATGAACCTCGCCGGTTGGCGGTGGAACTCGAAGTTCGCTTGGATCTTCAGGATAATCGCCTAATCAATGCGGTTCATCTAGCCGAGAAGGTTCCATCCGGAACCAGTACGGAATTGCGACTTGTCGCTATTGATCGGGGCGAGCGGGCGGCATCAAAGGTCGACTGTAGCGGGGTATTTGATCATCGGCCATTGCACCGAGCGATGTGGTTGGTGGCGGCCATGAGTGCAATCAGTGTAGTTTTTCTGGCGATTCTGCCGGGCTTGTTTCTAGCTGGTTTCCCCCGTTTGTTGCAGCCGAATTCGGATCACCCTCCGTTTACTTTTTTACGTTTCGAGATGCAGACCGAACCAGCTCGAATTATCTATGGGCAGTCGGTCGCGATCGAGGTGAGGGTAACCGGCCCCCGACTGCCGCGGTATGCGGAGGTGGTGTTTGTGGATGGGGTCACAGGCGCCCGGCGTTTGCTGATGCAGCCGATGGCCCTACCACAATTTTCGTGGATTGCTGAGGCGCCTATGCTCGGGGATTCCCCCAGCGGGGAAACTGCCGCCGTGATGGAAGGCCGGTACAAGTTGTTTCTGGACCGCGTTGAAACCTCGCGGGAGTTCTACATCGACACACCACGGGGTCGCAGCAAACGATACGTGTTGCCGGTGCTCGCGGTGCCGATGTTCAAGACGCTGCACGTGGCCTATTCGTACCCGGCATACACCGGTTGGCCGGATGGATCCGAGCCGCTACCTTTTTCGGGAATTCATGCCCTGGAAGGCACTGAAGTCATGCTGGAACTGACCAGCAACACGGCACTGCGAGGCGGCGACTTGGAGTTGGCTCCGGAGAGCGGCTTGCCCACGCGCATGGGGCTTGTGCCCAATCCCGCTGAACCTCGCCGGTTGCAGGGGCGATTCCGCCTGCAGCATAGTGGTCGATGCACGGTGGTTCTGGTTGGTGTCGATGGTATTCCGAGCGATGCACCTTACGTGTTTGGCATTCAGGTAGTGCCCGATGGTGGTCCGGAGATTTTGATCAACAAGCCTTCGCGGTGGACCGTGGTTCCCGAATCGTGGACTGTGGATGTCTCCATCACTGCTTCGGATGACATCGGCGTTGATCGCATTGTTTTGTACCGGGCAGTCAATGGGTGGGCTCCGGTACCGGTAGAGCTGGCGTTGCAACATCCTAATGAGAATTATCGATTGGCCCAAGCAGTCAGCCGATTCGACCTGTCATCGCTTGGGGCTGTGGCAGGCGATGTGATCACTTACTTCGCCGTAGCATACGACAACCGTCCCGGTGCAGCACAGTTCTCCGAAACTCCGGTGCATGCGATCCAGGTTGTCAGTGAGCAGAAATACCTCGAATACGAGCGCACCCGTTACCGCATAGATGACCTGGCTGAGGAATGGGCTGACTTTCAGGAGCGAATGGGTCAGCTTGAATCGATGCGGAATCACGTGTTCGTGCAGATGCCCCACCTGAAGGGGCAGATGAGGCTAGGTTCGCTGTTGACAGAGACTCAGAAGCGACAGCTGGTGTCAATTGAGCAAGATCTTTCCGAATACACCGAAACCGCGACTGATCTTTTTGAAGGCCTGAAACATCGCGCTGAGTCGGTCATGCTGTACGAATTCGAGCAGCCCTACAAGGATCAATTGGACCAACTGGCATTGCAGTTGCAGGACCAAGTGTCGAGGGGGGCTTCACTTGGAACTGCGTTGAGCCGACTGCGCCTAGAGGATGGCCCCGACGTTCATGCTGTAATAGAAGAGGGGGGCCAAAGATTTCTTGATATGCAAGAACCATTTTCCAAGTCGGCTACAGAGCAGAGACAGTGGATGCAGCAGCAGATTGACATGCTGGTAGGAGTTGATGAACTGATTTCCCAAGGTGATCGCATCTACCTGATTGCCCGGCAGCAACAGGATGTAGCTCGGCGCATGGCGGTGCTGCGCCACCAGAAGCAACTCAGCGGAGGTTTACAGCGGCGTGCCGATGCTCTAGCTGACGAAGAAGCGGCCCTTCGATCCGAGTTGGCTGATGTTCGTGAATCGATGCAGGGGGTGATCGACCGATCACAATTACAACTGCCCAGGATGAGCCATGGCGCACAATTGGTCTACGATCGAATCGGGCAACTTCAGATCGATCGGGATCTGTCTGATGCTGAGCGATGTGCTGATGCCGGTGAAGGTTCGAGTGCGTATCTCGCCGCACGCAGTGCGGCGCAGAAGCTTGATTTGCTGCTGAGTGATTGTCAATCGATGGGGCAAGGGACTATGGGTGATCTTGACGGCTGCTTCGGTTTGCCAAGGGACCTGATCAGCAATGCTCTGCAACAAATGGCCCAGGGGCGAATGCCACCGGGCATGGGCCCGCATGGTGTCGGTCGTTCCGGCTTTACAGGTTCAATGGCTCAAATGGCAATCATGGGGCCTGTCAGTCAGGGCCGCAACAATAACGGGCCGGGTCACCGTCCGGGGGCGGGGAAGGGTGATGGTGGCAGCGGTATAGATTCGCCAGGCGAGCAAGCTGGTCACGAAGTGCTCAATCCAGGTCGGACGACTTTGCATCCCCTTGGGCCGGGGGCAAGCTTCGGGGTGCCGGCGAAGTATCAGTTGGAAGCTGAGGCGTATTTCAACCGCCTAGCTGAGGAAAGCCGGTTAGAAAAATGAGTTGCCAGTACGGCCGTATAATTTACATAATGAGGCCACGCCTACGTAGGAACCAATTGATGAACGAGAGACTTTTCAGTATGGGCCTGCTGATCGGTTTGCTCGTTGGCCCGACTGCCATTGGCGAAGATGCCGACGGGTCGGAGGGTAAAGAGCTGGTCGTTCGTTGTGCCAATCTCGTATATGGTCCCAACAAGACCTCGGTCTGCTTCTCCAATGCCTTCTTGAAGCAGATCAATCGTGATTCGAATATTGAGGCGTTGCCCCGTTTCATTGCAGTGGGCCTGGATTCGGCCGAGTTGTACAAGTATCCCTTTGCCGTGATGACTGGAGAAGGTGATTTCCAATTGACCGAGGCACAGCGGCAGAACATGCGGGAATACCTAATCCAGGGCGGTTTTATCATTGCCTCGGCCGGCTGTAGTTCTGAACCTTGGAACGCTAGTTTCGAGAGGGAGATTAAGGAGGTGTTTCCCGAGATCAAGATGCAGCATCTGGAATCGGACCACCCGGTCTTTCACACTATCTATGATGTTTCTCGCTCTAAGTACCAGTCAGGCAAGAGTCACCTTCCAGATCTGCGGGGATTTGAGCTGGACGGGAAGATCTCGCTGATCTGGTCGCCTGATGGCTTGAACGATACGGGCAACGTTGGCCCTGACTGCTGCTGCTGCGGTGGCAACGAGATCAAGTCTGCTAAGCAATTGAACGTCAACATTCTGGCCTATGCACTGACACATTGATCTCCGGCCCCGCTGTGGGGCGGAGTTTGGGATAGCGAGCAGTGAGAACACAGGGCGCATGATTTTGGCGCATAAACGCACCGTTTACGATTGGGCGGCCTTATGGGTTGTCGGGGCGGTCTGGGTCCAGGTTTCGGCCGAACCACTCGTATTTGAGACATTCAGCCAAGTCCGCGATCGCAGTGCCCAGACGGATCGCGTAACCGTGGTTTACTTTACAGCCGATTGGTGCGCTTACTGCCACCGGATGTGGGTGTCTACCTTTACCGATCCTCGCGTACGAGATCTATCGCCGCGTTTTAACTGGGTGAAGGTAAATATCGATGCCGAGCCACAGATTGCGGCGTCGTTTGGGGTCGTTGGTGTGCCTGCGGTGGCTATGATCAACGTGCAAGGTGAACTGCTGCATATGCGAGACGGGTATATGGGTGCGGACGCGATGGTGGCCCTGCTTGCGGAATTCGTGAATCAGAGCGGGGCAACTGGCTTGGCCCAGCAGCGGAGCATCGCCGCACGGCGGACGGCACGGCATCTGTATGAGGCGGCCAATAGGTCCGAAGCAGAAGCGGCGGTGATCGAAGCAGTGATGCACTTGGCTGGTTCTGATGCATCCGTCTGCAACTTGGTTCAGAACGAAATCTTGAACATGCATTCACGGGCGTGGCCCGGCCTGGTGTCATGTCTGCGGTTACATCGCCTGGCCGTCCGGGCCGCCGCATACGATCTGCTGCTGCAGTTGGCCGATATCCAGATTGAATTCGACCCGTTTGGTGAGCCAGAGTCTCGGTCTGCGGGTGCCCAGCATTGGCAGCGGTGGCTCGCTTCGGCCGTGAATCTGACCGACGATGCTTTGACTCCGAAGCAGGAGTTGTCACCATGAATCGAGTAGGGCAGTGTGCCATTGCCATTGGCGGTGATCCGCAATCATGTTCTGGTCAATATTTGTGATCGGTTTTCCCAATCGGGTTACTCTGGGAAGCAGGAGAGTTAATGGGCAGCATGATGAATCTGCTATCGGCCAAGGTAATGCTTGACAGCCCCTTAGAAACCGCGAAACTCTCAGTATGAGTTCACTCGGCATCCATCATCACAAGATATTCGTGTCTGATACTCAACAGTCGATCGAGTTCTACCGTGACCTCTTGGGTTTCGAAGTGGTCTATGAGGCCGAGCGAGCCAATCTGAGTTCCTACGACAAGATCATGGGTATGGATTCAATCCACGTGCGGGTGACCATGCTTTGGCTGGGTTCGGAAGAGTCGACGATCGCATTGGTCCAGTTTCTTCACCCACCGATGGACACGCAGTGGCAACCGTGGATCATCAAGGCTGGGCTGTCGACTCTGGCGATATCGGTACAGGATATTGACGCCGATTTTGATCGCCTGTGTGCGGCGGGTGTCCGATCGGTCAGTGAGCCGGTGGATATTATTCGTGATGGGCGCCGCACGTCGCGGACCTGCTATATATTCGACCCAGATGGGTTGCCGATCGAGTTGTATGAAGCGTTTGCCACGCTCGAAGAGACCAAGTAGATCCACGGCGGGCCCACCAGAAAGGTTGGCTGCCTTCTCTATCGGCCGATCCAACCGCCATCAACAAGCATCGTCGTACCGTGCATGTAGTCCGATGCCGAAGAAGCCAGGAACACCACCGGCCCCTTGAAGTCTTCTGGTTGGCCCCAGCGTCCGGCAGGGATGCGCGTCAGAATCTGTTCGCTTCGAATCGGATCATCGCGCAATGCTTTGGTGTTGTCTGTGGCGATGTATCCGGGGGCGATGGCGTTGACGTTGACGCCTGTGATGGCCCATTCGTTAGCAAAGGCCTTCGTCAACTGCCCGATGCCACCCTTGCTGGCGGCGTAGCCGGGCACGGTGATGCCGCCTTGAAAGGTCAGGAGCGAGGCGATAAAGATCACCTTCCCGTAGCCGCGTTCGACCATATGTCGGCCGAACTGTCGGGTGAGGACGAACTGGGCGCTTAGGTTCACTTCAAGGACTTTGTCCCAGTATTCATCAGGGTGTTCGGCAGCAGGCTGGCGCAGGATCGTGCCGGCATTATTGACCAGAATATCGATTACCGGCTCATCGCTTTGCAGTTGCTTGATGAACCGATACACGGCTGGCCGTTGGGAAAAATCACAGCGGTATCCGCGAAATCGCCTCCCCATTGCCATCACTTGGTGGCCGACTTCACAGTCTTGGGTCAGCGACGCGCTGACGCCGATGACATCGGCCCCGGCCTCAGCCAGCCCCAGGGCCATCGCCAAACCGATACCTCGGCGACAGCCGGTAACCAGCGCCACCTTGCCGTCGAGCCTGAAATTTTCCAGTACGCCCACGTCGGTTACCTCCTGCCTTACGTTGTGCCTCCACAGTCGATCATGACCTTCATTTGCGTTGCGTCGCGGTCCAGCATAGAGAACGCGTCGGCCAGGCGATTGAGCGGCAGCTCGGCCGTGATTAGTGGTTCTAAGTCGAGCTGGCCCGATGCCACCAGTTCAATTGCGTAATCGTAGTCAGGCACTTCGTATACACGGGTGCCTACCAGGACCAGTTCGCGCCAGAAAACTTCGAACAAGTTGACCGGCTGCGGCTCGGGAACGATGGCGACGATCACGATCCGACCTCGGCTACGGGCCAGGCCGGTCATGGCCGCGAGGCTGGACGGCGCCCCGGAGACCTCGAACACCACGTCGGCGCCGGTACCATCGGTATGTTCTTCGACAGATTGCTTCAGGTTTTCGCTGGTGGGATCAATGGTTTTAAATCCAAGTCGTCGGGCCAGGGCCAAGCGAGCTGGATTGACTTCCGAGAGAATCACCTCGGCACCGCGGTGTCGGGCCACCATGGCATTTAGTAGCCCGATCGGTCCGCCACCGAGTACTGCCACCATCTGCCCCTGGCCCACTGCAGCCAGGCGGTTGTCGTGACAGGCAACGGCCAGAGGTTCAACCAATGCGGCCAGCTTCAGATCTGTGTCTTCCGGAAGCTTGTGGATGGTCGCGGCCGGAACGGTCCAAGATGCCTGAAAGGCGCCAGGCGAGTCGATACCGATGAAGTTCAGCTGGTAGCAGATGTGTTCATGGCCGGCACGACAGGCCGGGCACTTGCCGCAGGGTGCTAGGGGCCGAACAACAACTGGGTCACCGGGCATCAGGCCGTCAACCCCAGGGCCGATTTCAGCGATCCGCCCCGACATCTCATGCCCGATCACCTGAGGAAATTGCACACGTTGGTCCATGTGTCCTCGGTAGATGTGCAGATCGGTACCACAGATTCCGCAATAGGCCACGCGCAGACGTACCTGACCAGCTCTTGGCGCCTGAGGTGGGCAGGGTGCAATGTGGATCGATTTGTCACGTTCAAGAAACGCTTGATTCATGCAGACTTCGCCTTTGTTGCGGCGAATCATCGCCGCAGTTGAGGACAAGGCGCATTTGGGTCTGAGGCCCTGGCCCATGGTACCGATTGAGTAGGTGGCGGTATCACGGCAGAAAATTCATGTCATGTCCAGGCTAGGTCAGCTTACCTCGTGCGTGAATAGGTTGGGGTTCATAGCTGGTGCCATCGTGGAACCAGGCGAAGTCCTGTAGATTCACGCAGGGACAGATGTGATTGGGAATCACATGCACACGCTCACCGAGTGCTGGACGCTGATCGCATTGTGATAGATCAACTTCACCATGTTCTTCTGAGAGACGCGTGATCCGCGCGTCGGGGTACTCGCAGATGTGACCGTATCCCGCCGTGTCTGGGTTGGTCGGGTGGCGATCGTTGGTCAGTGTCTTGCTACCCGCATCGAGGACGATCTTGCCAGGCACGGCGTTGCTGATGACGGTGCAGATCATGCGTGCGGCGCAGGCTTCGATCTGGCAGCACCCTTCACCCACGTTAATCCAATCGTAGTACAGGTAGGTGCCGGGTCGGATCTCCGTCAGTGACGGCACCAGGTGGGATTGAAACGCCGTGGGAGTCGATCCGCCACTGACGGTAGTGGTCTCTATTCCATGATGATGTAAGTGATCAATCACGGCACGGATTTTTTCTTCAACTTGTGCCAGTTCGTCCTCCTGATGTTGTGGAGCGACGGTGATGTGCCCGAAGAAACTGAACAGCCCGTCGACTGATATGCCGGAGGTTTGGTCAATGTGCTGCGATAGTTCCAATGCCTGCTGGGCGGTTTGGACTCCGGTGCGGTGAAATCCAACATCCAGATCCACGAGTAGTTTCAGTGTTACTTGGGCGGTCTGCGCGGCTTGTGCCAATGAATCACATGCCAGAAACGAATCGACGGCGACGCGCACAGTGCACGTTTTGGCCAACTCGGCGATCCGATTGGCACGAAACGGATCCAAGGCGGGGTAAGCCACCAGCAGATCATTGGTGGCTTGCGCCATGACTTCGGCCTCTCCGGCCTTGGCCACGGTCAGCCCGACAGCACCGGCGGCGACTTGGCGGCGGCCCATTTCAATGGATTTGTGTGTCTTTGAATGCGGGCGCAGAGCCAGTCCGCAGCCATGCGTGTATTTAGCCATCGCTTGGATGTTGCGATCGGCGATGACCGTGTCGATGACCAAAGCTGGGCTGGGAATCTCGGCCTCTTCCCGAACCGCTTGCAGTGCCATTACTATCAAATCTGAAGTCACGCTGATGAGTGTGGCGGTTTTTCTGCAAGTGTCAAGGATGGGTCGGGATAGCCTGCTTGTGCCCTGGGTCGCTAGACCGGTGGAAAGTCGATACAAATTACAGTAAAGATAGAGGCAGCCAGCGATCTGAGACTTTCCGCGCCATCAAAAGGATCATGACGATGATGCAGACGAAGATTCCCATGAGCGAGGTTGTTTCCGCCGCCGCCAGTCATCTGGTGGACAAGTCCGTGGGGATCGAAGACGCCCGTTGGATCGCCAAGATGGCGGTGCGAGCCGAGGCCATGGGCCGCACAACCCATGGTTTATCACAGATCTTCTGGCTCTGCGGTCAGATTCCTGAGAGTGTTGACCCGGCTCGGCAACCAAAGATCGAGTCCGACAATGGTGCAGCGGTGAGCATCGATATTGCTGGTGGGATTGGACAATTGGGCATTCGGATGGCTCTTGAATTGGCGCCGTCTCGAGCAGCCAAGCATGGGGTGGTCAGCATCGGGATCAGCCGTACTTCCTGGATCGGTGCGCCGGGGGCGTTCTTACTCGATCTGGTTGAGCAGGGCCTGCTCGCCCAGATGCACGCCCAGAATTCAAACTGCAAGGACTGTGCGCCGGTGGGTGGGATCGACTCGAGATTTTCTACCAATCCAATCGCTCTGGGTTTTCCAACGGGGAGTGATCCTGTGCTGGCCGAATTCTCCACCGCCACCATGTCACTGGCCCAAGCCAATCAACTGATCGCAGCAGACGAACGTGCTCGATACCCCGCCTTCATCGACGAGCATGGGGTCGAGACCACCGATCCAACGGTCATGCAGCGAGGTGGATCGATGCATTTTATGGGTGAAAGCCAGACCGGTCACAAGGGATATGCGCTGTCACTCTGGTGCGAGGCACTGGTGGCCATGACCGGCGGCAGTTGCAACAACCCTGATGCCCCCGCCCGCCAGTCGCTGTTCATCACCGTGATGGACCCGGAATGTTTCACCGGTCGGGACCGTTACTTCAAGGAGATCAAACGGTTCATGGGCCACCTCAAGAGTAGCCGACGTCGACCTGGTGTAGAGCAGATCCGGTTACCAGGTGAGCGATCTGCAACCTTGTTGCGGGAGGCTGAGCGTGGCGGCCTGTCCTTGGACGAAGACAAGCTCAACCGGCTGGGGCTCTGACCAGGATATCAAGCGATTTCATCGTGAGTTATTGTAAATGGCCCTGCTTTCAGACACGATATGCTGGGTATGGATCAGTGCCGTGGCACTTCCCACGGCTTGAACTCCTCAAGCCCAGAGATATTGCTCCAGCCCAATTCAATCCACTCTCGCGGGTAACCGTGCTCGAATGTCACGACTTCACTGAGTCGGTGGTGCAGTTCATCGGGTAGGTCCCAGTCTCCGATGACGAGATTGCTGTCAATCTGTTCAAGCGTCCGTGCTCCCACGATGACCGATGTGACCCGGCGGTCATGCAGCAGCCAGGCCAAGGCGATTTGGGCCGGAGTCTTTCCCGTCTGGTCCGCAACTTCAACCACTTCATCGATGATTCTGAAACTGTCGTTATGCCAGTAGCGAGGCTTGTCAATATCGAAGCGCACTCCGACACGCGATGCAGGTGCCGGTCCCTGGTCTTGGTTGTACTTGCCGGTGAGCATGCCTCCGGCCAGCGGACTCCACGGCAGCAGGCCCATCCCCTGATCCGCGCACGCTGGCAGGATCT
>CAUZOD010000087.1:0-9917 GCA_963581115.1 Phycisphaerae bacterium
AGTGCCAATAGCAGTTGCAGTGGCCATCACGGTATCAATGCTGTCAAATTTTATCCTGCACCGTCAATTTGCATTCTCCTATGCTCGGAACGGTTCGGTCCAGATACAGTTGCTCAGATTTAGTGCCGCGTGTGGTCTGGGGGCAATTCTGAATTACGCGGTCACATTGTCAATCCTTCGAATTGTTCCAGGCTTACTTCCACAGTTTGCCGCGTTGAGTGGAATTGGGACTGCGACAACAATCAACTATCTGACAAACCGATATCTGGTATTTCGCAAAAACGACGGTCCTAGATGAGGTAGCCGATTGTAACGTAAAGCCGATCCTCGGGCTTCGATCTCGGCGATTCTGGGGCTGGTGGGTTTCCCATAACCGTAGCATCCGAGGTGATCGGCTCGCGTAGTGTCCAGTGTGATCAGAACCACATTGGGTAGTTGATTGTCTGTCGGATTCTCGAGATTAGAATCTCGAGCACAGGCGGTGAAAGATAGGGCCACGGCACAGAATGCCACAGCTCGGGTCGCGAGCCGGCATTGGAGCTTTTGTATCGCGGATATTTTGGAACGGGTTGTGAGCCTAATGAGTCGTATGGGATGATTTTCAGTAGATGTTTTCTTGACCGTTTCAGAAAAAAAACCTTCAATTGATGATTCCCCATTTATGATATCTTAATTCTTTCAGGATCTAAAACTTCTCTGGGTCGGTATCCTTTGGGGCCTTTCACATGCAAGCGGCTAGGGCGGTAGTGACTAATTGTAACTAGTCCTCGATCATCTTCAGAATTCGGAGATCCCCTGACGGTAAAGATCGATCCTCTTTTGCAACCGTTTGGCGAGTTGTTCATTACCGTCTGCTTCAGTGATGACAACCGCCTGTTTGGCGATGGAAAGAGCGAGATCGAATTGGCCTGATGATGCATGCGCTGCGGACAAGGTGTCGAGAAAAGCAGCCACACCATAGTTGGAAAGTTTACATGCCCGTTCGGCAAGGCGAATCGCTTGTTCGGGTTGACGGTGCGCGACGTCGGGTCGGGTGGCGAGGATCCAGGCCAGTCTGTTGTAGGCATGAGGATGGTCCGGCGCCATCTGGATGGCTTTTCGGAACAGATAAATAGCTTGGTCTCGGTTATGGCCAGTGTTCTCACTTTCCGCCGCCAAGACTGCAATACCCGCTTGCAGATAAGTCTGAGCTACTTGGAGAATCCCATTGGACAAATTTGGTACAGCAGAGATCCGCTCAAGCATTGCAATGGCTTGAGTTAGATCGTTTCTTGAATGCTTGGGATTGGCGACTATCGTGCGAATCAGATGCAGTTGAATGGACATGTCATCAGGCCATTTCGCAAGCGATGTTTTAAGGTGGACAATAGCCTGGTCCCATTGCTGATTGCGGCGCAGGGCGATGCTCAGATTGTTGATTGCTTGAGGGTAATAAGGCCGGAGCCTCATCGCTTCTTTGAAATAGATGATAGCCTCCTGGATATGGCCGGATTGCAGGGCCACTACCCCCAGTAGATTCTGCACCGATTCATGATCAGGCGCTTGCTGAGCAGCCAATACCAGGCGTTGTCGGGCCTCTTCCAATCGGTCCTGAGCGACCAGATTTCGTGCCAGATTGAAATGGGCTTCAAATAAATTTGGACACAGATCCAAGGCTCTGCGGTACTGCCGGTCAGCTTCTTCGAACCGTTGGTCAGATTGCAGGGCCAAGCCTAAATTGTTGTACGACAAGCATCGGTTCGTTAGGTGGCGATCTAGGGGCCAATTGGCTGCGAGTAACGCTCCCAGGGAAACAGCGGCGGTCAGGCCAAGAGTTCGCCAGGCTCGGGTTCGCCAGGCGTCTGTAACATGGATGATCGCTGCTGCCGCAAAAATTCCTAGGATGGGCACCAAAGGGAATCGATACCTGGCAACGATGTAAAAAACGATCAGGCCGAAAGTTGTCGCGGCGGCCAATACATACAGAATCCATAAGTCCCGGCGTTTCGCCCACGTTAATACAATGCCACCTGCTGCCAGTGGGAACAGTACGCCAAAGTGTGTAATCCACCCTAAGAGACGTAAAATCCAGGAATAATCCGCGTATAGATAGATGTCAACAGTGTCGGGAATTTCAAACCTATTTACCACAAGCAAAAGTTTGGTGCCGATTAAGTGCAGCCAATCAAGAGGGTTTGATGCAATATAAGCAAATGCCTGGTCGAACCAGTAACTAGAAACTTCACCAGGATTCATTCTTCTGCCATTTGCCTGTTCCGCAAGCTGCGTGGCACCAAGTCGCTCAAACTTTGGATCACCCTTGCCTTGTTGCAGGGCCAGATATGAACCGGTTGCGCCGGGGCTATTTCCAATAAAAAAATTGGGACCTGCCTGTGAAGTTGTCAGGGAGAAATTCCCACCGATCGCTAGATTTCGTGCACCGACGGGCAGTAAAACCAACAGAATGCCCAATACGAAAGCGACAACCCAGCTACAACGATGACGGTATGAAGGACTGGATGATAAGACGGCCAGCCCACATGCGATAACTGGCGCAAACAGCAAGCAGTTTTCGCGAACCAGAGATAGAAATCCCAATACGATACCTACTCCCAGGCAGGTGCCGATTCTAGGTGTGCGACAATTGCAGGCCAAGAAGTAGAGTAAAAGAGCCATCCAAAATTGCCCCAGAGACTCTTTCTGAATGGTTGCGTCAAGAAATACGGCAGGGGCGTACAGGGCAACAATAAGCCCGGCAACGCACCCAACGCTTGGTGAAAATAACCGCCGAGCTGCAAGAAAGACAAATCCGCATCCGATACTTCCTAAAATGATCTGGACGAACAAAATGGTCCAGACATTGCCGCCTAACGCCAGTTGTACACTCAGGAAATAGGGATATAGAGGTGCCTGGTAAAACGTGCCGATCTTTCGGCCCCACAGATCGCCATCAGCGATGGATTGTGCCCAGTCGAAATACGATTTGGCATCGGAAACTAGGTTGTATGTCAGTGGGACTTGGGCGGCATCCCACAGAAAGAATAAACGCACGGCAAATGCAACCAGAATGATCGCTGTAAGGAGATAAAAGTCGCCTCGGCGAAAACTAGCCCCAATCAACTTGCGCAATCGTATGAGCATCCAACCTCACAGGAACTATGTCTAAGCTCATAGAACCCAAAGTCCGCTACTTAGCTGCCGGCACTCACTCCAGCATAGCAATGCTGTGAGGCTGTCGCATTCCCCGCCAGTTGTAGGGACGCCCGCTGTAAATATTTTTGCATGATCAAGGTCAATGGACGTCTGCAGGCCAGCGTGATCGGGTTTGGAATCGAGGGTGAATATACTTGTAAGATTATCGAGTTTGCCTGAGCATCGAAATTCTCTTTTCATGGATTGACTGCCTGTGCCTCTTTCAATCAATCGAAATGGTTGCGAGATTTGAGGTCACATGGTTAGATGTCAGGGCCAGGGCTAGGGTAAAGAAGTTCTCGGCATGAGTATTACCTTAGTGGTAGGTGGAATCTTTGGATCCGAATGCACGGTCATCTCGCCGAGGGATGTCATGTCCTAGAGTCGCCAACTCCGGGTTGATCCAAGTCGTTCCTGAATGGGAAAATGTCAAGAAGCGAAGAAAAAATTACAGTCTGAAGTTAAGCCCAGCACTCTGGGCAGCGTTCGTTCATACAGGCATGCCGACTCTAGTAGAACCCCTTTTTGTTGTCGGAGTCTTTGAACGAATCAATTGAACCCACGCCTACTCATCCTGCTTGGTGCCGCACTTTTTTCAACCGGTGGTGTTGCAATCAAAGCATGTACTCTGACCGGCTGGCAGGTAGCAGCATTTCGCAGTGGTTTGGCTGCGACCGCATTGCTGGTATTGTTGCCAGCAGCGCGACGAGGCTGGAATGGTCGAGTATGGTTAGTCGGTTTGGCCTACGCGGGAACGTTGGTCCTCTACGCACTTTCTAACTAGATAACTACCGCGGCCAATGCCATCTTCCTGCAGGCGACATCCCCGCTATACGTCCTTGTGCTGAGCCCATTGCTTCTGGGCGAATTTGTGCGGCGGCATGATGTATGGTTTATGGTAGCTGTAGCTTTTGGAATAATCATTTTCTTTGTCCAGGTTGAGGCTCCTCTGGCTACGGCACCACGTCCCGTGCCGGGCAATGTGCTGGCGGTTCTTTCTGGAATCTGTTATGCGCTGACATTGCTTGGCATTCGCTGGATAGCCCGGGATACCAACCCATCTGACACGACGGTGATGAAGGCTGTTATTACGGGGAACCTGCTTGCCTGTTTGATTTGTCTGCCCTGGGCACTACCCGTGGTCTCTGGTCTTGGCACCAACTGGCTGTTGATCGCCTATCTCGGTCTTTTTCAGATTGCACTGGCGTACCTGCTGGTCACCGTGGGCATGCGGCGCGTTACCGCGACTGAAGCGGCACTGCTGATCTTGGTTGAGCCGGTGCTGAATCCCATCTGGGTGTGTGGCGGTTTCAGCATGAGCATCCCGGTCCGCTGGCGTTACTGGGCGGTGCGGTCATCCTGGGCGCATGCCTGTTGCGGATTTGGCAGCGGTGGGGTATGGACCCCTGAACCGTCGGTTTGGAATGAGCGCGGAGGTGGGATCGTGTATCTTTGTTGCTCATGACCACATTAACTTTGCTATGGATCGCCGCCACCTGCACGGTCATACTCATTGTCAGCGATGTCATGGCCTGGGGTGGATCTGGATCGCGAATCCTTAACAACTTGGTGACCGAATTACACCAGTCAGACATAGGAAGCGACCAGGGATCCAAAGAAATAAATTTATTCAATCCTCGTGAGGGCTGGGTAATTTTTTGTGTTGACACGGACGGTGCAGGTGGCGGGGGCATTAATCTACGGCTCAAAGGATCGCCCACCGGAATCACCATGGTTCGTGGCGTTGCTGGAGATGGCCCGAGCTATGAGACCATGCGCTATTTGCCGGCGGGCATGCACACGGCCCGGATCCAAACGATCGGCAACATGCGGATGAAGTCGTTGTCCGTTCGGGCGATACCCAAATTGCTCTTTGCCGGATATCCCAGAGACCCAAATATTGAAGAATTCGGTACCTATGATTGGGAGTACCTCGATGCGATTGGCCTGATTGGATAATGTTAATGTCATTATCAGCGCTACCGAAGGTGAGCACATCGCTTCTTGGCGGGGCCGAGGCAAGCGATTGATACAGACATCCGGTCTTCCGGGTCGTGGTGATCAATCCATGACCATCGAGCAGATGACTCCCCATTGGGCCAATCAACCTGGGATGGTACAGCCCGAATTCAACGGCATCATCGTAGATGAGTTTGACGAGCGAGTTGCGGATCAGTTTGTGCCTTTTGCAAAGGCGATTACACAGGTGACCCAACTTCGATCTGGACGTGATTTCTATCCATATGTTCATGGCGATCCGGCCCTGTTAACCAAGTTCATTCGACCCCTGATGGCATCCGGCTGCAGGTTTGCCTACCTTCGCTATCTCAAGGAACAGCCGACGCTCAACCAGGCCAAGGCGGAGATTGACCGGCAACTGGTGCAGGAACTGGTCGCCCTTGAGGCAGTAGTGCCGGAAGTGACGAAGAGATTGATCGTGGTGCTAGGACTGCTCAGCGCACCGCCACTGACTCTCAACGCCAATCCCGGCGCTGGCTACAAGGTATTCATGGACATGCAGATGCACTCACTGGCTACCAACCCCGCAGCTCGTGGGCTGTATGGGATCGAGCAGTGGATATCTTCCTATGCCGATGAGGATTATTTGCGTTGGGCCGCAAAGCTGTTCCGCCATTATTGCATCGAGGGGAGCACACAGCGTCTGACGGACGATCCTTACATGCTCGATCACATCCAGAATCCCGAATTTGAGCAGGGCCTTGCAGGCTGGACTGTCCGGGCGGCGGAGCCGACAAGTGTCGAGGCAAGAAAACTAGACGGGCTCGGCTGGTTGCAGGGCCGCTGGCCTCGTGGCGAGCAGGGTGACACTTTCCTGTGGCTGCGGCGCAGCGCCCGCCAAGCCAACCGCGTTTCTCAGACGATCCGAAACCTTGAGCCTGGGCGAAACTACTCGGTCAAGGTTCTTTTCGCTGACCACGGTAACTTGAGCAAGCCACATCCGAACGCTATCACGGTTGAAGTCGAAGGTGTTGAAGCCATTGTCAATGGATCATTTCAGACTGTGGTTAAGAAACGCCCCAACCATCAAAACGAACGATTTAACTTAGACGATGGATATTTCGGATTTCAGCGGTTTCTCTTCCAAGCCCATAGCCACACCGCCTTGCTGACCCTCTCCGACTGGGTGTCGCCACAAGAATCCGGGGGCGAGACGGGACAGGAATTGATGGTAAACTTTATTGAAGTCGAGCCATACCTGGTCAATGACCTCGGATTTCGGACGGATCCGACACATGCGAGTTGATGCCCGTAGGCATCGTTTCAGGGGATGCTTCAATGGCTGATCATTGTGACCAACACGAACCGCAAGAGACCAATCCCTGCAGTGGAACTCCATCGCCAAGGGCACCCATTCCCATATCGAGCGCAGCCGATGGCCGCACGATTCGGCAAATGCAACAGGAAAAAGCAGCCGAGGGCGGCTATGACTCACTGGAGGACACAAATCTCAAGCGCGCCCTGCGGGCGTTTCGAAAGAAACTGAAATCGGCGCGTCTGGATGACGAATCCCGACTGGGCAATCGTTACGTTACGTCCGGGCGTTCCTCGGGTATTTGTGCAATTACGCCTCCGTCGCAATTTCCTATCGCCGTGTGGAACAAGCTTGTGGAACTAGGCCGCCTGAAGCATTCTAGCCAGGGAACCTTCGAATTTCCTTAGGACCCCTGCTCTCCATGTGGAAGCCGTACCGCCTTCAAAGTCGCACCGGATATGGCCTCACACCACCATCGACTCAGGAAAGCGGACTGATTCGCATGACGCACTGACCTGCAATTGCTCGAGCACTGGGCTTTGGCACTAAGGAGTGACTGATGCCCCGAACGCATTCAATAACGTATCTTGGTTTAGGAATATGGATCCTTGGCACCTGTGGTGGCTGCCAGCATGCCGGAAAGGAACTCGCAATGGTACATCGTGTAAAGCCCGACCAACGGGATATGACCCTAATTGAAGTCGCCGGAGCCAAGGTCCAGGTGTCGGATCCCATTGTGGGGCCGAACAAGAACCTTGCAGCTGGTTTCACCGAGTATCTGGCCCCCAGCCGGTTTGATTGGACGTTCGACTATGACGAGGTCTTCTTCATGGTTGAGGGCTACCTGGAAGTGCATGTCACCGATCAAAAGCCACTGGCCTTTGAAGTTGGCGACTTGGGCTATATTCCCAAGGGAACCGAGAGCACGATTGTCGTGCCGGAAGCGGCGCTACTTGTGCATATCACCCAGCCCGCATGGCGTGACTGAATGGTCCGGAACGACCTGAAATCGGTCAAAGAGCCACGATTGGGTTCATGTTGGCAGCAAGTCCAGTTGCCGCATCAGAGCGCCGGTGTCAGCGTAAACCACGTTTGAGACAATCTGCCCCTGCTGCAGTTGGATAATATTGACTTCCGGAATCTCTACCCGCTTACCCACGATGGTTTCGGGCATGTCGGGGAAGGGCTTCTGAATCGTACCGCTCGTCCGAAACTCCACGGACACCTTGTCGCCCGCTGCGAGCAAGCTTAGGATCTCTCCCACCATGTCTGGTTCGTGTTCGCGGCACTGCTGGTAAAGAGCGACAATTGCATTGCGACCACGGACGGGGTCGGGCAATAACGGGTCCACCAGAATGGCATCATCGGCGTATGAATTGGACACCGTCTGCCAGTCGGCAGCCAGCATCGCCTCGATGCATTGACGGACTAGGTCGGCATTGTGGACAGATTCAGTGGATTCGATCGTCATGCCAATGTCTCCTTGAACTGCGGCATCACGGTGTCGGCGAACATCCTTAACGACTTGCAGACCAGTTCTGGCGCGAGTTTTCCCATGCGCGTCCAGCCGATGAAATGCTGGGTGCCGGTGTTTGCTTCGATCCACTTAATCCGTTCAGTCACGTAGTCCGGATCACCGATGACGGCGTGGTCCTCGAGGATCTGTTCGTAGGAGATTGTGCGGAATTTTTCCTGCAGATCTTGGTAGAAGCCCTCATCCTGATCAGGAGGAGCAATTTCCGCGGGCGGTGCGATCAGGGACGCCAGTAATGTTCGGAAATACCAGAGCAAAGACTCACGGCATTGTTCTTGGGCCTGCGCAGTTGTATCCGAGACATATAGAAATCTCGCCAATGGGAAATCAAGTTTTCCGCTGAGCCCCACTCGCTCAGCGATCTGGTGGTATCTCTCGTATGCTTCAAAAACCTTTGGGTAGGGATCTAGAAAGGACGTCAGAACGTTGTACCCATTCTCAATGACCCATTCGTATGTGGACGGGCTGACTGCCGCCACGTAAATAGGGGGATGGGGGGTCTGCACGGGTTTGGGCACGACGTTCACGGGTCGGATCTGATAGAACCGGCCATCGTGCTCTAATGGACCGGTCCAGGCCTTGAGGAGGATCTCCAGAGATTCCTGGAATCGATCGCGGCTCTCGTCCAGATCAAGTCCCCAGTTATAGAACTCCTCGAACTGGTAGCCCCGACCGACGCCGAACAGTAACCGGCCCTTAGACATGATGTCTACCGTGGCGAAATCTTCAGCCACGATTACAGGATGATGAAACGGCAGCACCACTACCGCGGTACCAATCATGATCCGCTTGGTAATCGCTGCAGCATAAGCAGCCATCGTGTGAATCGATGGAGTGATGGAGTAATAATTCGCTTCCGATACCCGGTGGTCAAAATGGTGTTCCGCCAACCAAATTGTGTCCCACCCCGTTTCATCCAGCAGGCGGAATTGATCGAAAGCCTCTTGGTACACCACTGAATGGTCTTTGCCCGGCGGACTTTCAAGCAGATAAAATTGTCCAAACTTCATACCGTGGCTCCCAAGGTGGAAAGCAGTATTATAATACGAGTGACAGACCCTAGAGGTAGTGATTCACGATGGCGGGTCACACCACTTGGAAGCATTCCCACGATGCCAGGCAGGATCGAAGGAATCTTTATCGCCACTGAGTGCATGGATCCGCTAGAGTCGGTGTCCGAGGTCCGAGCCTTGCCAGGCCGAGGGCTGTCAGGAGACCGATATTGCTCTGAATTCGGGGTCGGATCGGATCCAGATCGGCAGATCACACTGATTGAAGCCGAGGCGATCGAGTCTGCAGCCAGGGATACGGGCAGTGATTTCTCCGAGGGCCGTAGTCGGCGAAACCTGGTAACGCGTCACATACGGCTGCCGGATCTGATCGGGTGCAGATTCACCGTGGGGCCAGTCACGTTGCGTGGCGTTCGTGACTGTACTCCGTTGCAGTCATCTAGATAGGTTGACTGGTTGTGATGCCATGGGGGCGTTGCATCGGCGCGGTGGTCTGCGGCCCGAGGTGCTTACCGAAGGTATGATTCAGGTCGGTGACACGATTGCCCGCTGTCTCTGATGTGTCGCCCATTTGTGAACATCTGGGCCCAATGATCTACTTATTGGATCGACTCCGGGTTTTCACCGGATCACTTTGGGAGCCTGAGGGAACAACTGCCAATGTTGGGTATCTTCAGGAGGAGCGAGGTTTGGAGCCGATCCGGCCAAAATCTAATGCCTACGGATCACCTTCGTCCCCGGAGTGCCAGGTTTGGCACGGGGGCCCTTAGCATCGGTGGCCTTAATCTTGCCTATGGAAGGACTGGCGCGGAGGGTCTTGACTCGGTCACGCAGTTCCGCAGCCTTTTCGAACTCCAGTGACTTCGCGGCTTCGAGCATCTGTTTTTCGAACTCGGTAATCAACTCTGCTCGATCGTATTCTTTCTCA
>CAUZOD010000088.1:0-9909 GCA_963581115.1 Phycisphaerae bacterium
GTGCGTGTTGAAAGCGATCTTTGAGCCGTTGGTTGTGCCAGTTCATCCGAGTGGCGCTTGAGTCACAGAAGCCCACCAGTTCGCAGTTGGCGCGGTGATTGCCCACAATCGCGTCCAGAAAGCAAACGGCCCGACCTCCGAGCCCTACCACTGCATATCGCCTGCGTGTACTCACGACCTATCAAGATCCTTAATCAGCAAGAGTTGGGGCCGGATTGTAGCAATCCAGTCGAGTCCTTGATTCTACGGGCATCGGGCCAGATTTGGCGTTGATCATGCAATAGACGTAGTCTGTCCGTTGCCAGGTGATGGCCGAAAGGGCCCACTTTGCACATTTGTTGCAATGAACCTTTCAGAGATCCAACTACCGGACGGCCAAACAATGCAGCTATCGCTGTGGACCTATCCAGTAGCCTTTCCGGTACAGGCTGAGTTGATCCAGTTGTGGCGCACTGAATGGGACAAGACAGACTTCGATTGGTTGTCCGCGATGAATGGCGATTACAGCGATACCCTGACCATTCAGACCATCATCGGCCGTGTGGGCGGTGTTGCGGCGGGCACGGCCAGCACGTACTTCGCGGTTGATCGCCCCGAGGTATCGCTGGTTGGCAATGTCCTGACAGATTCGACCCATCGCCGCCTTGGGATTGGATGCCATCTGACCGATGCGGTGGTACGGGCCTCCTTCGCTACCGGCTGCAAGGTCTGCTATCTGGGTACCACGCGCAGTTCGCGTTGCGTCTATCTGAACTGCGGATTTGATTGGGTTAGTGGCGGTGTGATGCGACGGGCTGCGCCTGGTGCTGCAGATCCGGAGCCGGACCTATTTGCTCCAGGTCAGCAAAGCTCGATTCGGGCAGCCAATTGGTCCGACATGCCGGCGATGGCTGTTCTGGTCGCACAGCCACTGGACTGCGTAGCGATTGATTATCCTCGTGGGCTCTTGTCCCCCAAGCACGCACCGATGAATCGGTGCGTGTCCAATTTTCCTGTCGTGTATTACAACGTTTTGGCGCAGGGCGGGTCGATGTGTGTTCTAGCCGGAGAAGGATCAGGCCGTACCCTGGGCTTCGGGTCACTGACACCGGGCCCGGGTAGTGGCAGAAGACACCTGGCGGTGCTGGATGCCGTTACCCACGATCACTATCTCGATCGATTCGATTCTCTGGTAACATGGTTGTTGCAGCAAGCGGCAAACATCGGTGTGCAAACGGTTCAAGCGATGGCCGCTTATGGTGATCATCACAAGCTCGAGGGATTTTGTCGTGGCGGGTTTGAACCTATTGAGGAATTACCCGATCGTTTGCGGCTCGACGGAAATTCAATTGCAGTGACTGTACTGGAGCGAACTCTATGATCGATTGCCCGCAAGCAGCGGTCGGTTGACTGAGTCCGAACCGGTCCTACCATGGACACCATTGATTCCAGGAGCCCCTTTTCATGTTAGACCCATCGGCCCCATCCTCTTGGCTATTATGGGGAAGTGCCAACGTCAGCGATGCGCTTCGCAAGGTGGGTAAGTGCTTTCAGGCCATGGATGCGGGTATTCGGCCATTGGTCGATGACATGGCTGTTGCAGGGCCGGCGTTTACGGTCCGCTGCTATCCAGGCGCCACTTGGGCGATGGAGAAGTCACTGGAACTTGCCCAACCGGGCGATGTACTGGTGGTCGATGGGGGTGCAAGCCCGCACGTGAACCTCATGGGCGGGCTGATGTCGACTCGGGCCAAGTCGCGTGGCATTGCAGGGGCCGTACTTGATGCGGCAGTGCGCGATACGCAGGACATTGTTTCCCTGAACTTCCCGGTGTTCTCTCGCTATGTCTGCCCTCGGGCCGGCACCTTTTCCGAGATCGGCGAGTGGCAGACGACGATCTGCTGCGGTCAGATCCCCGTCCACCCCGGTGACTGGATCGTTGGCGATCGCAATGGTGTGGCCGTGGTACCGGCGGATCTAAAGACAAAGGTTGCTGCGGAAGCGGAGGCGATTCGTCGATACGAAGAGGATGTCGCCGTGCAGTTGGAGGCGGGCAAGAATTTCCAGGAGGCGGCACAGGCGGTCAAGGGGTCGACCTAGGCAGGGGGGCATGGCAGGCGGTGCCAACTGAATGTTCTATTTCTGAACAAGGATCCCCGGTCTCAGGTCGGGTAACGCAACAGTCTTCTTCCGGGTCCGAACTTTAATTTCCGAATTCGGCATACTCAACTCCAAGCTCCCAGGCTCCGCGGTATGTTCACCGACTTTCATTCATCACGATTCCAATACACTTTTGGACCGCATCCACCCACGGTCCGGATTGAACCGAAGTCAACTCTTCGCGTGACCTGCCCGGATTCCGACGGCGCTTTTTCCGACTTGCGCGTGCTGGGCCCTGACCAGCAGCAGACCGATCCGGACATGGACATATTGCAAGCCAATCCACTGGCCGGTCCGATCCACATTGAAGGTGCCCGGCGCGGAGACGTATTGGCCGTGACGATCGACGAAGTCGAGTTGGATCGTCGCAAGGGTCAGACCTGGCTCGGCCCGGGACACGGCCTGCTGCCCGAGCACCTTGTGGCACCGCGGGGCGATGGATCTGCCGGCCCCGATCCAGTTGTGCCGCGGCAGATGTACCACTGGGACATCGATCCGCAAGCTGGAATCGCCACCGTGACTAATCCGCTGGGTGATGTGCCGATTGTGATTCGGCTGGATCCGTTTGTCGGGTGCATCGGAGTCTGCCCGAAGTCGGGCCAGGCGATCAGTTCACTGCACAGCGGCAGCTTCGGGGGCAACCTGGACCTGCCGCTGGTGCGACCGGGCACGACGGTTTTCCTGCCGATATTCCATGATGGCGCATTGCTGCTGCTCGGTGATGTGCACGCGGCCCAGGGACACGGCGAGATTATCGGGGGCGGGATCGAGACCTCCGGCAAAATCATTTGCACGGTGGACGTGTTTAAGAAGCAGGCAATCACTGCCGGTCGGATCTGGGACGGCAAGCGGCTCTGGGCCATCATGGCGGGTTGCGCGAGGCCGTGCGGTTGGCGTATTCGCACTTGCTCGACTGGCTCGCTACGTCTGGAATCGTCAATCGCTTTGACCTTTACAATCTCATCAGCCAGGCAGCCCATCTGGTACCGGGCAACTTGCTCGAGCCACCGTACCCGGTGGCAGCTGGAATTCGGCACGATGATCTGCCGGCCCCGTTGCGTGAGGAGTTGACACCATGGACCAAGTTAGATGGGCGGTAATCGGTGCCGGCGGCATTGCGCGGCGGCGAACCATTCCTGAAGGCATTCTGTCGGCGCCCAGTGCTGAACTGGTCGCGGTGTACGACCCAGTCGATTGTGCTGCGATCGCCAAGCAGTTCAACACTCGTGCCTGTGTCAGTGAGCAAGAGCTACTGGCTCAAGAAATTGATGCGGTATACATCGCTACACCCACGCACCTGCATTTTGAACAATTCAGTCGGGCCGTGGCCGAGCGCAGGCATGTATTGTGTGAAAAACCGCTGGGCCTGGACGTCGCCGAGGCGGCACAGATGGTTGCCATCGCCGATGCCGCCGGTGTCAAGCTGGCGACGGGCCTCATGATGCGTTTTAGTTCCCAGCACAAGGCTGCGGTAGACTTGGTCCGATCCGGGCAGTTGGGTAAGCCCAGCTTCGGTCGGGCCCAGTTGTCCTGTTGGTATCCCCCGATGGCGGGAGCCTGGCGCCAGGACCCGGAGCTTGGCGGCGGTGGCAGCCTGGCCGATATGGGATCGCATTGCATCGATCTGCTGGAGATGTTTTTTGGGCGGACGACCAAGGTGATGGCCATGACCGGCCATCTGGTGCACGACTATGCAAGCG
Organism: Phycisphaerae bacterium; assembly: GCA_963581115.1. Classification (GTDB taxonomy): domain Bacteria; phylum Planctomycetota; class Phycisphaerae; order Phycisphaerales; family Phycisphaeraceae; genus CAUZOD01. The sequence continues at coordinate 3,840 of CAUZOD010000088.1, forward strand.
AAGACACGGCCACGGCAATTCTGAGTTTTGCCGACGGAGCCTTTGGTGTGGTGGACTGCTTGTTCAATGTGCCGGACGCCAGTTGCCGCAATCGTCTGGAAATATACGGATCGCAGGGCAGTATTCTCGCCGAAGGTACGATCGGGCAGGATCCAGCCGGCCAAATGACGTTGATCGCCGAACAGCAGACCGGCGGTTACGACGCGGCCCAGCAGCGTGGAGCAACAGCTGGCCAGGCGATCGCACCAGAGCCGGTCAACCTGTACCGGGCCCAAATCGAAGCATTTTCGCAGGCGATCCTGACCGACACACTACCACCGGTCTCCGGGCATGACGGGGCATGGAACGTTCGCGTGCTGCAGGCCTGTTACGAATCGGTCCGATCGGGTAGCGCGGTAGATCTATAAAATAAAGAATATAAAGATGTGTTCCACTGCACATGTCACATGCAAATCCGCAAGGCAGGCCGAGGTTCATCGACTGGCAGCCGGCACAGGCGCAGAGAAATTACTTCAATAGCCGACAAGCACCGCCGCGTAGCCGGGCGGTGCTGCCGGTAGAAGGTAAGCTGTGCGTTGTTTGAGTTCCGTGCCCGGTGTATTGCTGCGGGCACCGGTGCCTGTGGGTTTGGAAAGGAGCATCAAGCCATGAGCAATCAATCTTGTCCTCCAAGCACTCAGCCGTTGGAGCTTGACCGGGACTTTTGCCTGCAGCGCCAGGATCGATTGCGGCAGGTTCTTCAGAGGTGTGATCTTGACGCCGGACTCATCCGGGACCGGAGGCATGTGCATTATTTCACAGGTTACTGGGGCCCGCCCATTGCACCGACCGCGGTCCTGGTTCCCTTGGACGGGCCGACTACATTGGCCATCGGGTTTGAGTCTGAATGTGAACCAGCCGCAGACCAAATCAAAATATATCCCTCCAATAAATTGGCCACGCTGATCGATGACATGGATGCGGCAATGGCGGATCAGCTGTCAGATGATCTGGGCAGATACAAGGCATTGGGATGCGACCTGGAATGGCCACTGGGAAGCCAGATCAATCACGAAGCCAGATCAATTGTCAGTGACATTCTGGCCCTGCGTCGAACCAAGGACGACGACGAAGTTCAATTGATTCGTCGTGCTGTCTCGGCGTGTGAAGCGGCCTATGCCCGTGTCCGTACCATGCTGGAGCCAGGTGTTACTGAGATACAGGTCTACGCCCAGATGTACGCCGCCGCGGTGGAGGTCGTCGGTGAGATTATCGGGGAGGTGGGCCAGGATTTTCGTGCCGGTGTCCCAGGCGGACCACCGCGTCCATGCCCGGTCGAAGCCGGTCAGTTGATGCCATTGGACGTTTCCATTCGCGCCCGCGGCTATGGATGCGATCTGTGCCGAACTTTCGCGGTGGACGGCCGGCCAACCGAAGACCAGCAGCGGGCCCACGGGTTGGTGGTTGCGGCTTTGGAGCACGTCGAGGCTGTGGCCGGTCCGGGTGTCAGTTGCAAGCAGCTGTACCAGGATGTCGCAGAGATGCTCGACGGCAAGCACGGATGGTCGTTCTTTCACCACCTGGGGCATGGCATCGGGCTTGGAGTGCATGAGGCTCCGCGTTTGAATCCGCACTGGGCTGACACGCTTGAGCCGGGCGACGTTTTTACCGTGGAACCGGGTCTCTACCACCACGAGCAGTTACGTGGTGGGGTGCGCCTCGAGCACAATTATCTGGTCACCGAAAGCGGCTTGGATCGTTTGTCGCAATATCCGCTGGATCTTTAAGAGCGGATCCGTGGTGGTCGGTGGGGTAGACTCCGAACAATGGGCCTGTGATTGAACACCTACTACTACGCCAGAGATTGGAGCGATTGACATGACGGATCGACCCGTTGTTTTTATCACCGGCGCCTCGCAGGGTATCGGCGCCGAGGCCGCCAAGGAGTTTTCCCGCCGCGGTCATGACGTGGTTCTGCTGGCCCGCAACCAGCAGAACCTCGAACTGGTTGCGGACGCCGTGCGCCAGCTCGGCACCGAACCACTGGTCTGCCGCTGCGATCTGGCCGACCTGGACGCTGCAGAACACGAGGTCGCCCGCGCAGCGGAGCACTTCGGTCGAATCGACGTGCTGGTCAACAATGCTGCGTGGCGTGAGATGCCCACCATGCGTGCCATCAGCGTCGAATCCTGGGACAAGACACTCCGCATCAGCTTGACCGCACCGGCGTTTCTATCTCGCTGGTGTGCCTCGCACATGGAGCGGCGTGGCAAGGGTGTGATCATCAACATCTCCAGCATCCAGTCCCGCCGCGTATCTGGATTTGGACCGGCGTACATGGTGGCCAAGGGCGGTCTTGACAGCCTGACCATGGAACTGGGAGTGCTGTATGGGCCAAAGGGCATCCGCACGGTAGGTCTGAACATTGGTGCTATCGATACCGAGATGGGTGCCGATTACGAATCACCTGACGGTCAGAACATCAGCAAGACGTTGCGCCAGACCACGGAGGACATGATCCCGCTTCGCCGTTGGGGCCAACCGGACGAGATTGCCCGTTGCATCGCCATGTTCGCCTCTGACGATGCCAGCTACATCAACGGCGCAAATCTTCTGGTTGACGGTGGCTGGACTCACAACATTTCCCCGTACAGCTTGAAGAAGCTGCTGCATCCCGAGGAGTTCTAAGCCAGCGGCATTCGGCTATTGCAACAGATAGGAATCATCCCATGAGTATTTGGCACTACGCGGATTGGCTTTCGCCATGTGACCTAGAGCATCGAATCAGTCTTGGCGAGGGAAACACGCCACTGATTCGTTCTCGCCGGATCGGCCCGGCTCTTGGACTGAAGCGGTTGTTCTTTAAGGTCGAGACAACCAATCCAACGGGCAGCTACAAGGACCGTTTCGCAGCGGCGGCGATCTCCGATCTGCTGGCCAATGGCAAGACCCGCTGTGTCTCGACCTCCAGCGGCAATACTGGTTCGGCCCTGGCGGCCTATTGTGCTGCGGCAAATGTAACTTGTGAACTGGCGATCATCATCACCGCACCGGAGGGCAAGCTGCGGCAGATGGAAGCCTATGGTGCCGACCTATATAAGGTTGAAGATTTTGGTTTGGATCCAGAGATCACCGAGGAAACATTCGAATTGATCAAGCAGGACGGTTCCGCTGCCGACGCGCAGATGCACATCAGTGCTTTCTGCTACAGCCCCATTGGGATGACCGGTGTCCAAACGCTCGGATATGAATTGGCCGAAGCCAGCGCAGCTTCAGATCCGGTGATCGACCACGTGTTTTCCTGTTCCGGCGGTGGCGGGCTGACACTGGCCGTTGCACGCGGCCTGGCACGTGCCGCCGAGGAAGGTCTGATCCGTCACAGTCCCGCGGTGCACTGCGTACAGCCCGAAGGCAACAATACGATTGCTGGCCCGCTGCGCCAGGGCCAGGACCAAGCCCAGTCATGCGAATGCACCACGAGTGTTAGTGGCCTTCAAGTCGCATCGGTACTTGACGGTCATGACGTGATCACTGCGTGTCGGGCCAGCGGCGGTACGGGCCACCTGGTCGACGACGAATCCGTTTGGCAATGCCAGCAGCGATTGGCCAGGGAGGAGGGCATCTTCTGCGAGCCGGCGGCAGCCGTACCACTGGCCGGTGCATTGCGTGCCTATGAAGAGGGTTTGATTTCCGCTGATGCCGGGGTGGTGTGCCTGGTCACCGGATCAGGTTTCAAGGACGAAGCGGCACTGGATCGCATGATCGCGGACCAGCAGTGCCCCACGATCACATTGGACCAGATGCGCCAAAAGCGTCACGGTCCTTGAACAATGCCACCAAAGGTGCGAGACTCCATTGCCATGCAGAAAACCCTGGACGCCAAGCTGGCCCGCATCCAAGCCGATCTATCGTGCGGCGATTTCATACTTGCCGACGCCAAGGACGCCGACATGGCCATGGGCCTGGCTTCACCCGGGCACAGTCCCGAGCACCATGCACAAGAAGGTCACTTTCGAACCCTGGCCCAGTACCGTGACTGCATCCGCCAGAATGTCGAGCAGGGCCTCGTCGACATCATGCTCATGAGTGCCAGTACCAGTGAGGTGCTGTCACTCCAGCAGCGTGTGTTCGATCAGAGCCAGGTGACCCCAGCGATCCGGGCCAATGATACATCGGACATCTGGCTGGCTCAGGGCGGGGTGTATTCCCAGCAGCCTTCACAGCCGTTTCGCACGGCCACGATCGATCACGCGATGTGCGGCAAGGTTGATTGCGATCCACAGGACCGGAAGTTAGGCGCTGACCTGGGTCTGTATTCGATGACCTTCAACAACGACACCGATCTGGACCGGCGCACGCTCGAAGCTTATGCGGCGTTTCGATCCGAAGCCGAGCGCAAGGGTTTTCGGCACTTCCTGGAGGTATTCAATCCCAATCGGCCCCAAGCCGCGATCCCAGACCTAGGCCGATTCCTCAACGATCTGATCGCTCGGACACTTGCCGGTGTGGTGGGCAAGAGTCGGCCGATCTTTTTAAAGATCCCGTATCACGGCCCAGCGGCGATGGAGCAGTTGTGTTCCTATGACCGGTCACTGGTGGTTGGCATTCTGGGCGGCGCTTCAGGCACGACTTTGGATGCATTCCATCAACTCTGGGAAGCCCGAAAGCACGGGGCTCGTGCGGCTCTATACGGTCGGATGATCAACAACAGTGAGGACCAGCTGATCTTCATCGAGCATTTACGATGGATTGCAGACGGCCAGATCGACGATCCATCCGAAGCGGTGCGGTCATACCACGGGGCCTTGGGCAAAGCCGGCATTGCTCCCTACCGCGATCTGGAATTGGACCTAACATCCACAGACCGGGCCTCGGCATACAGTGGTGTGGGTGGTTCAACGGGTGGCCGCACGACCGGTGCCGGTCAGGAGGAACCGGATTTCGCCCGCATGACCCAGCAGGAGAAGGTCAAGTGGAATCTCGATCGCCTGAACCGGGTGATTGACGGCTAGGGCAGCTGGATCGACCAGTGGTTTGCGGTTGGGTGATCGGCCTCTAAACTGGCCGTTCCGTACCTTCAATCCGTTGATCTAGGAGCCGTGGACATGTCTCGACCCATCAGCAAAGTCGCACCGGAATGGTGGGATTACACCACCATTGACCCCGAGATCCTGGCTGATGCGGCAAGTTTGACAGCCGAGGACCTGGTCCAGCTTTCACGGGATGGCTTTCAAGTAACGATCTACGATACGATCGAAGAGTTCTTTTGTGCCGAGGCGATGGAATATGTCAATGTCTGGCGCCAGGCCACACCGGACAATCCGATCGGTATCTGCGGGCCCATCGGACCGACAGAGCAGCTGCCACTGGTGGCATGCATCGTCAACGCCTTGGATTTAAAGGTTCACGATGCGCATTTCTGGGGCATGGATGAATGGATCGAGAACGACCAGCCCGTGCCGACCGATCATCCATTGTCCTTTGCCAAGGCGGACATGGACCTATGCTTCAATCGAATCCGGCCCGAGTTGTGCATGCCCGAAGCCAACATTCATTTTCCAACTGACTTGGCGGCCTATTCGAACAGCTACGATCAAGTTCGTTGTGCTGTGATGCAGGGCGGGCAGGGTGAAGTCAAGCACTGGGCATTTAACGATCCGCCCAAGCGTGAAGGCGCGTACTTGGACGAACCGCCCCCGGTGGCAGAGTACCGCCAGCTCAAGACCCGCATCACAGATCTGCATCCGATGACCGTGATCCAGAACGCTCGGACCTCAGGCGGCGGCTACGTGCCACAGGTCCCGATCCGAGCGGCCACGGTGGGTCCATTCGAGACCTGGAAGGCCGACTGCGTTTCCATCTGGCATCCCGGCCATCACGACAACCCATTTGGCATCCGCCTTTCAGCCCTGATGATTTCGAAGGGCATTGCCGATACCGCGGTGCCCATGTCACTGTTGGCCGATCACCCCAATGTCCGGTTCAGCTACTACCGCCACGGGATTGGCACTGTGGAGACGGAGATGCATTAGCGTGGATTTGTCCTGGCCCGCCTTCTGCCGTTTTCAGTCAAGCTCAATATTGGCTCGGT
>CAUZOD010000089.1:0-9893 GCA_963581115.1 Phycisphaerae bacterium
AACGCCCGCTGACGGAGATCGAACTGCGGCTGGTTAGCAAAATCCTTGATCGAGCTATGACAAGCCTCGCCGAGGCTTGGGCCAATGTGATAGAACTCGAGTTCAAGCTTACCGAAACTGAATCAAACCCCGCACTGGTGCAGATCGTCTCACCCAATGAGGTCGTGGTCGTGGTGGGATTTGAACTGAAACTCGGGGGGCGGACCGGCACAATGAACTTGGCACTGCCCTACAACGTCATAGAGCCCGTCATCGACAAGCTGAGCAACCAGTCATGGGCGGCCTCCAAACGCCACCGGTGGGACAAGCAACTTCGCGAACGCCTCTCCGGACATCTTGACACCGCGAAGCTTCATGTCTCGGGTGTACTTGCCGATACCAAGATCAGCGTCGGTGACCTGATAAACCTCCAACGAGGTGACGTGATCATGACCGAAAAACCTGCATCAGCCCCGCTGACGCTCAGTATTGAGGGCCGCCGCAAGTTCATCGGATATCTTGGCCAATTCCGTGGCAACCGTGCATTCAAAGTCAAACGCCAGATCAGCCCGAAAGATCGTGTCTAGGAATTCTTAGGGCGCCTGCCCTCAAGTAGTTGCAGATACTGTGCGCGTGTACAGCCATACCACAGCAAGTGCGCTAGCTTCTTCAGGTCGTCAAAGGCTAGAAGCAAGCATGGCAGCAGGATCAAGATCAATACCGTGGCAGACAGAAGCCCCATGGCAATGGAAATTGCCATGGGGATCAAGAACCGGGCCTGAAACGAGGTCTCAAGGATCAAGGGGGTCAGTCCCAGCACGGTCGTAATTGTTGTCAGCAGTATGGGCCGCATTCTCGCCCGACCAGCTGCAATTAGACTGTCGCGGACCGTTGCCCCAACCTCAAGTTGCGTGTTGAAAAACTTGACAAAGATTAGTGAGTCATTCACCACAATACCCGACAACGCCACAAACCCGATCAGGCTCAGGAACGTCAGATCGTACCCCAGTAACAGGTGGCCCCAGACTACGCCGATGGTGGCAAATGGTATCGCCATGAGCACGAGGATCGGTTGGGTATAGCTGGAGAACAGCCACGCCAGAATCACATAGATCATGACGATCGCAATGAGGAACCCAATTGGTAATGAGCCAAATGCATCGTGCATCTGCTCCTGGCGGCCGGCGAACTCAATGTCCAGATGTGGATACTGGCTGCGGATGTCGTCCATGGGACTAGCACCTCTTAGACCAGGCCCATTCATCTGTCGAGTAATTGTTTCTGGGCTTGTTGCCGGATCGGTATCGGCCGTAATTGTCACTGCCCGCTCGCGATTGACGCGATTGATCGTGGCATAAGTCTCGCCCATCTCGATGGTGGCCACCTCGGATAGGGGTACGGCGCTACCCACGGGACTAATCAGCCAACTATTCTCAATGGTATAGAGGCTCTGTCGACTGCCTTCATCGGCCCGGACCCGCACATTAATATCTTCCTGCTCCCGTGCAAACACGTGGGCATCGATCCCGTAAAGTGCTCCACGAATCTGCCCCGCGACACCCGCATTGGTAAAGCCCAATGCCGCGGCACCGGGCTTCAGGCGGATGCGCAATTCAGGCTGGCCCGCATCATTGTCGTTTGCAACGTTGTACACGCCGGAAAATCCAGACAGCAGTCTCTCGACATCAACGACCGCTGCCTCCACATCAGCAACTTGCTGGCCACTGATGCGCACGGTGATGTCTGCTCCAGCTGGCCCACCAGTGATCTGTTGGAATGAAATACGATCAACCTCATCGATCTGCCCCGACAACGCCTGCTGAATTGACGCTATCACCTCGTCCGCAGGTCGATCACGCTCCTCAACGAATTTAAGCTCAACGAACATCTGCGCTACATGCCCGGAGATGGAGTTTGATTGGCCGGTATCTATATTGATGCTCTGACCGATCACACTGACGACACTCTTGGTCTCGCTCTGAGATCGTGAGGCCCGCTCAATCTTTGCCACGATGGTATTGGTCCGTGCCACAGGCGTACCCACCGGCATGCGCAGGTCTACCACGATTGTTTCAGCATCGTCATCCGGCAGGAAGACAAACTCCAGCCGCCCACCTGCCACCATCCCCAGCGTCACAATCAACACCGATACCATTACCGCGATAGTGAGATAACGAACCCGCAACAACAGCCGAAGTACTCCCGCATACGCCGGCACGATCCGGTTGAGCACGACACGATCCCGCCAGATCTCTAACCACCGGATCCATGACGCAAAGCGTCCAGGACGCAACGCGTCACGCTTGGTCAGACTGTGGCCTATGTGGCTGGGCAAAATCATCAGAGACTCGACCAGACTGATAAATAGGGCGCAAGCAACCACCATTGGCAGTGCCCCGAGCAGGTCACCGATTTGACCCTTGATAAACTTCAAAGGAAGGAATGCCACGATGCTGGTCAGTACCGTAGCAACAACCGGCCATTGAACCTCCCGTGTACCGTTGAAAGCGGCAATCAGAGACGGTTCGCCCCGATCGTGACGGGCCTGGACATTCTCCGACACCACGATCGCGTCATCAACCAACAGTCCCAATACCATAATCAAGCCAAACATTGTCAGTAGATTCAGCGTGATGTCCAGAAGGTACATCAGCATTACGGTGCCCATCACCGCAGTCACCAGCCCCATGCCCACCCACATCGAGACCCGCCAGTTCAGGAACACCAAAAGTGTGGCAAACACCAAAAGTGCGCCATAGGTTGCGTTGCGAAGGAGTAGATCCAATCGACCCTCAACGAACCGAGCCAGATCAGAATTGACCGCAATCTGTGTTCCCCCAGGCAATGGATAGCGTGAATTCTCTCCCAGTTCCCAAGCCCGCAAGCGGTCGGTTGTTAGGGCCTCCCGTACCGGGCCCGGTGGCACAAACCCGGCCAGGCGCTCACGCAGACTTGGCTGCAGCGGCTCGCCTTTACGAGCCAGGACATATGCCCTTGCCATCTGGGCGATGTTGACTATGTCCTGATCGCCCATCTTGAAAATGGTCAGACCCGCAGAAGGCTTTTCATTGAACCGGTTGATCAACTGCTCATCCACGAACGTTTCCGAAACCTCCGCAATATCTCCAAGTCGAACAAATCGCCCATCCGGTTCGGCCAGAATCATGACGTCACGGATCGCCTTTTCCCGCTCGACAACGCCCATCGTCCGGACTCGCACGTTTCCGGTCGAGGTCTTAACCGTGCCACCAGGCACCTCTTTCATCCAAGCACCAATCCGCCGGGCGACCTCCGGCAAGCTCAGGCTATGCTGGATGAGGCCGTGGGATTGAACATCCACCCGAATTTCATAATCACGCACACCCTCGGTAACGATCTGGCCCATGTTCGGTAGGGACCGCAGGTCTTCGCGCACGGCACGGATCGCGCGCTTAAGCACCTGCTCATCCGTGTCGCCGTACACCACCAGACGGATAACCGGCAGCCGCGGCTCCAGGGTGCTGACTCCGATGGTCTCGGCTTCCTCGGGCAGGTCCAGCAGTGCATCCACCGCGCGTTCGATCTCATCGGTGGCATCTTCGATATCAGCGCCTTCGTGGATGCGCACGGTGATGCTGCCGCCACCCTCAGATATGGTCGTGTAGAGATCCTTGACCTCGTCGAGGTCGATCAGGCTGTCCTCTACCTTGATTGCCAGAGTTTCTTCTATCTCTGCCGGTGTGGCGCCCGGATACGGCAGCGATACTGAGGCGGTATCGGCTTCAACCTCTGGAAAGAATTGCCGACGGATCTTCTGCCCTGAAACAAGTCCGCCGAGGATCAAGGTGATCATCAGAAGATTGATCGGAACCGGATTCTCAATACCAAAGCGAACCGGGCTCACGGTATTATGCTCCGATCGGCTTGACCGTGGCTTGAAGAGACATCTGCCTCGTCATCCAGACCAATCCGATGGGGAGGTCGTGAGTCTGAAACCTCTACCAATACCACCTCAACCTTGTCACCATCCAAAACTGCCGCGGCACCATTGACCAGCAACGTCTGGCCCTTGCGTAGTTCCAAGGCGTCGTCCTCTTTGAGCACCGCCCACTGATCATCCGGTAGGCCAAACTGAACAAAATCACCCTCAATGACAAAGTCAACGTCCACGGGCTGGCTAACCACCATTCCGGCATCAACCCTAAGGATGCGCCCGCTACGCACCGCCCGGCGGGGGACCAGCCAACGCTCTTTTGCCCGATGGCTGCGAATAATGCCCGAAACGAAAGAACCAGGCGCCAACAGTCCCGACCCATCCCCCGAACCAAACTGGGCCGCCAGATGTTTCTGATTCACTTCGACGAAGACGGTCACCGTGCGAGTTAACAGATCGTCTTCGGGAGCAATCCGGACCACACTCGCCTGCCAACAGCGGCTCGGATCACTGGACGCACTAAGCAGCGCCTCATCACCGACTGCCAAGTCACTGCGGGCCAAGGCAGGCAGACGCAGCGGCACCTCGATCCTTTCGAGATTGACAACCCGGGCCAGACGCATGCCTGGCCGTAATTCTTCGCCCACCTCAACGTCAACATCCTGAAGGATACCGCCAATCGGGCTACGGACCCGACATCGCTGCAGATCCTGTTCGGCACGCCGCAGCCTAGCCCGTTGGCCCCCGAGTTGCGCCTGCGATTGGATCTTACGGGGGCTAATCCGATCGATCAGTTCCACCAGCTGAATCAGATCCCGTTCAGCGCTGATCGCCAACCGCCGCGCCAAGTCCAGGCCCTGCTGGCTCGCTGCCCCTCTCTTGAAGAGGCCGTCAACACGGTCTCGCTCGGCAATCGAGATTCGAACGTTCTCCTGCTCCAAGAGCAGTTGCTGCTGCAGACGTTCATGCTCCAGCTCGATCAGATCTAGAGCCGCCGCTAGTTCCCGGACCGCTTCCTGCGACATCTCCACCTGCCGCTGAAAGTCGCTCTCATCCAGTTCGACCAGTACCTGTCCCGGTGAAACCGGTCGGCCAGCCAAGGTCCCATCAGTGATGCGCTGTACCGTGGCGATGACCCGGGCAGATACATCGGCGCTGTCCACCGCCTCTACCGTTCCAAAACCACTCCACTGGCGACGCACAGGCACCCGTTGCGCAATGAAACCAGCCACACGGGGGCGAAGACCGTCAGCATTGGACGGAACAACCGTCGGCCGGGTTTGCCACAGCAACCAATAGATGCTGACTGCGATGATTATTGCTGCTGCGCCCACACAGGTGCGCGTCATTCGAGCGATGCAACGAGAGCGTTTGTCGTTCACCTCTATCGCCTCAATCCATGCATAAGGGCCGTGCCCACCGGGTCATAACAGGCTGACGCCCCAAACCACTTATCGGCACCGGGGGATAAAGACCCACATCTTCGGCGCAGAATGAACTGGCCACGTCAATTAAGCATAGCCCAGAGCACTTAGATCGTCCTCACCCAATCCGAAGTGGTGGCCGATCTCATGCAACAGAGTGATGCGAATTTGCCCTGCCAACTCAAGGCGGTCCAAGCGAGACCGACCTGTGCTTGATACCGCGGCCAGGTGCAAAATTGGGCGACGAAACAACATGATCTGGTCGGGAAGAACCACCGCTCCATCGCCGCTCCTCTGGACCAGCGGTATCCCCCAATGCAAGCCACACAGCATCATCTCGTCCTCGGCCAGACCCAGGTCAGCCAGCAATTTTGGCGTTGGATCATCTTCCACAATCACCGGAACTTCCTCCAGCTTTTTATGCAGAGATGCCGGCAACTCGCTGATGACTGTTTCAAGTACGCGGTCGAACGCCTGCCGCTGATTTCGTGACACCATGCACCCATTCTACCCGGTGCGGAGCGGTACTCGACCGTCACCTTGTGCCCTTCGGCTACCATTGGTGGCCGTGAGCGAATGCCCCCATATATTCAACCTGTCTCCTGATGAGCTGGCTCCACTACTGGCGCAACAGAATCAGCCTCACTATCGAGCACAACAGGTGATCCAATGGCTGTACCAGATGGGGATCGCCGACCCACAACAGATGACCAATCTGCCAATACCACTTCGGGCACAACTGCCTGAGCAACTCCGATTCCTGCGTGGCCGTGTTCTGCAACACCAGACTGCCAGTGACGGTACGCAGAAGCTGCTAATCGAATGGCCGAAGGATAAGAGCGCCCTTTCGCTAGTCACATCCGGTGCACCACAGACAGAAGCAGTTCTGATCCCCTCTGACCAACGTCGAACCGCGTGCATCTCCAGTCAGATTGGCTGCGCGGTCGGTTGCCGATTCTGTGCCTCAGGACTGGGCGGACTTGAAGACAACCTCGATACCGGACAAATCGTAGAGCAGGTGTGGCACCTGGCCCGCCTACCTGAAGCCGGGCGCATCAGCAATGTGGTCTTCATGGGAATGGGTGAACCGCTGGCAAATTTTGAACGGGTTGTCCGAGCGATCCAAATCCTCTGCGCAAAATGGGGATTGGGGATCAGCGCCCGTCGAATCACCATCAGCACTGTGGGGCTCCCCGCCCAGATCCGCCGCCTGGCCCAGGTCAAACCATCGGTCACACTGGCCATCAGCCTGCATGCGCCCAATGACCAGTTGCGCCGCCAAATCATTCCGTGGGCTCAATTCGTCCGCATAGACCAGATCATCGAATCTGCACGTTTCTATTTTGCGCACACCGGGCGCGAAATCACGTTGGAGTACATCCTGCTGCGCCACGAGAATGACCGGCCCGAACATGCACAGCAACTGGCCAAAATTGCGCGAACCCTGCGCAGTAATGTAAACCTAATCCGGTACAACGAGGTCCGTGGCCTACCCTACGAACGCCCAACTGACGATGATGTCCACCGGTTTCAGGCGATCTTACTCGGCGCCGGCGTCAACGCACATATCCGTGCCAGCCGGGGCCGTGACATTGCTGCTGCCTGTGGGCAATTGCGACAGTCGCCAAACAACCAGCAGCAGGTATAGCGGGGAAGCTCGTGGTCGGCGAGCAATCACCCGGCCCGTAACTGCAACTTATATTAAGGATACAAATACCGTTCGCCGTTAACCCTGTACAGGGGATCCTTGACGATCGTCAGCCCTTACCCGTCGGCTCAATCATGAAGTCTACTGCGTACACCTTGCCACCGTCTTGGAAATCCGGATAAGCATCCTGTAGGTGACAAAACCGTTCCTGTGTACAGCTTGAAACGGGCCAAGTGCTCCGCACGAGCTGACAGCAGCCAACCAAAAACTGGGTCTGACTGGTAAAATCAGGCCGCAAGCCATTTTATTTCCTGGTCAGCCAAGAACCAGATCCAGGAAGGAGATTTGCCCTCCCTGTGAATTCCAGATCTAGATCCTACGTGCCCGCGGTCATCTCGGCTCCCGGCCCGGCGGCGAGGCTCGGCAATTGTCCCTACAATGGTGTATCTAGACCCAGTTGCACCTGGGCTGTTTTTGGGTATGGGTTCGCATGCCATTGCAGTGGGAAGACATCAATGCCGACCACCAATGTTGAACAGATTCAAGAGTGTGGTGTCGTGGGAGCTGGCGGGGCCGGCTTCCCCACTTACCAGAAGCTGAAGGCTTCTGCCGAATGGATCCTGCTCAATGCCGCCGAATGCGAACCGCTACTGCACAAGGACAAGGAATTGCTGCAAGCCGAGGGGCCGGCCATCCTTAATGGATTGGAAGCCGCCCGCCAGCTACTCGGGGCCGAGAAAGCCGTGGTTGGGATCAAGGGAAAGTACAATACTGTGATCGATGGATTGCGCCCACAGTTGAATGCCCAGACCACGATCCAGACATTGACGGACAGTTATCCCAGCGGTGACGAATTCATCCTTGTCTACGACTGCACCGGCCGGATCATTCCACCCGGAGACATCCCGCTTGCTGTAGGTTGCGTGGTGATCAATGTAGAAACCGCGCTAAATATCGGCCGGGGTCAACCAGTGACACATAAGTATCTGACCGTGGCTGGTGCCGTGGCTAATCCAGTAACAATCTGTGTCCCGATCGGGACCACGTTTGAAGCCTGCATCGCCCAGGCAGGCGGTGTCACCTGCGAGGATCCCTTTGCCCTGGTCGGCGGAGTGATGATGGGCAAACTCTGCACAGATTTCAGCCAGATTGTGACCAAAACCACAGGCGGCCTGATCGTATTGCCCCGAACACACATGCTCTACGGACGTTATGCCGCTGAATGGAGCCAGGTCGCACGAATCGGCGCCAGTGCCTGCGACCAGTGTTCCTTCTGCACGGAATTCTGCCCGCGATATCTTCTGGGCCATCCCATCGAACCGCATAAGGCAATGCGTTCACTGTGCTTCAATGAGATCGGTGAAGCCAATGTGATCGGGACGGATTTCTGCTGTGAGTGCAACCTATGCACAATGATCGCCTGCCCAGAAGATCTTGACCCAAAGACCGTCTGCACCCAGAACAAGCACCGGCGTGCCGCTGACGGCGACCGATGGGTGGACGCACCATTGACTCAGATTCGCCCGCAGCTGCACTTGGCAAACCGTCGCGTGCCCATCGGGCGGCTGATCCGCAAGCTGGGGCTGAGCCAATTCAACAACCTTGGACCGCTGATTGAACTGGCCACGCCACCGCGCCGCGTAGAAATCCCGCTGCAGCAGCATATCGGTGCACCGGCCCAACCAACCGTCACCGTTGGTGACCGGGTCGCGGTCGGAAATGTGATCGGCCGCCCACCTGCAGATAAGCTCGGGGCGGTCATCCATGCGTCGATCTCGGGTCGGGTAACTGCCGTAAACGGATCGGTGGTAATCGAAAGCGCAGGCGACACTTGAAACCACAAGAATCGGGATCGACAACGAGCACCCAATGGTCTGGGCCGAGTCGAACCATGCATAAATCCGTCGGAATGATTGAATTGACCAGTGTGGCCATTGGCTATGCCGTACAGGATGCCATGCTCAAAGCTGCGGACGTACGGCTGATCCTGGGACGAACGATCTGCTCAGGCAAATACATCAATCTGGTTGGGGGTTCGGTGGCATCGGTTGAAGCCTCCATGGAAGCCGGACTCGCTGCGGCACCCGACGGCGTGATCGATCACATGTTGTTGCCGAATATCCATGAGTCGGTGTTTGCAGCCCTCGGTCAATCGGTCCAACTCTCGACCAATGGCGGTCGCGAGCATCCCGGTGCCTTGGGCATCATTGAAAGCTACTCGGCAGCCGTGATCCTCGAAGCCGCCGACGCTGCAGCCAAAGCAGCGGACGTCACACTCTTTCGCATCCACATGGCGATGGCTCTAGGAGGCAAGGCGTTCTGCCTGATGGCTGGCGATATAGCTGCCTGCCAGGCAGCGGTGGAGGCTGGCCGTGTGGTTGTAACCGATAAGGGGTTGCTCGTTAGCGCCCTGACGATTTCACGGCCAAGTACCGAACTGCTCGACGAATACCTCTAGATCCACCCGCAAGGCAATCACCCATTGCTTTGCCCATATCGCAACCATGATCGCAATGAGGCCACGACATGGATTGGTGCCAGAGAGGTGCCGTTGCGATGGTGATCTAGAAAATGGGTGCCGTACAGATTCTGGGACACTATTCCGGTGGTGCGAAACTGAAGTGCTTATAACTGATCTCAGGTTCGCCAGTTGGTAGGATAAATCGTAACTTTCGACGCCAACGGCCGAGAGCTGTGACGAGGAAGACAGGCAGGAACCGACATGATCATTGAGTCGAACGCGTATGCCCGAGCCGGACTGATCGGTAATCCATCAGATGGCTATTTCGGCAAGACCATCTCCATCATCCTGCGAAATTTCTCCGCGGATCTGGTCTGCTACGAGTCGCCTCGAATTGGCATCGTACCGCGACGACGTGACCGGCTTGAGTTCGACAGCCTAGATGCACTGGTCGACGATGTACGCATG
>CAUZOD010000090.1:0-9841 GCA_963581115.1 Phycisphaerae bacterium
CGAGATCAGCTTTTCCAGTGATTCCAGTGGCATTCTGGCGGCGATGGGTGTCGGATCGTTCTTTACTGGATCAGACGCATTCAATATCGGAGTCAACAGGAGTCTGGTCGCGGCTCCAGGCGTGATTGCTGCGGCACTGGGTCATTTTCCGGGAGACAACCAAACCGCACTGGCGATGGCGCAGCTTCGCGAGATGCCCTTGGACCAGTTGGGGGGGTTAAGTCTGAGTCAGTTCTGGAACCGCCATGTTGAGGATTTTGCCATCCGTTTAGCCCGGGTCCGTCAGCAGCAACAGGCCGATAGCGTTGTTCGACAGAACTTGGAAATTCAGCAGCAGTCGATTTCGGGTGTAAATGCCGATGAAGAAGCGATCGACCTAATCACATATCAGCGAGCGTACCAAGCCAGCGCTCGGTTCTTGAGTGTGATAGAAGAACTGATGGACACATTGTTGGGTCTGGTCTGATCACCATGAATACTGCATCTGGGAAATTCAGGTCACAACAACCATCAGCACCGATCATCGTTGCTGCATGGGATCTTGTGGAGATTACGGACTGATGCCCGGTATTGGCCCCGTTACATCGCGCACCAGTTCGATACTGGCCACGGACAATCTTCTGCGATCATTGCAGCAGACTCAGTTGGATCTACTCACTGTGCAGAATCAGATTGCCAGTGGTCGGATCGCCGCCGCACCGTCGGACGCTCCTGGCAAGGTGTCATCGATTCTTTTTCTTCAGCAGAAGCTTCAGGCCCGTGATCAGTGGATGCTCAATCTTGAACAGAACTTATCATCTCTGAACAGCGTCGATGCTGCACTTGGTTCAGCTACAGACATCCTGTTTGAAGCAAAGTCCATCGCTTTGAGTCAAATAGGTGTTGGTTCCGACCAGCAGACTCGCCAGGTGCAAGCCGACATCGTTCAATCGCAGATTGAGGCATTGATCAGCATCGGCAATCAACAGTTCAACGATCTGTCGTTATTCGGTGGCAACAATGGACCTGGAGCGGGTGGCCGGGTGTTTGACGAGTTCCTTGGTGGGATTCGCTACACGGGTACGGGTCAGGATCTTCTCTCGGATGTCGGCACGCTGCTACCCCAGCCGATCAATAGTAACGGATTGGATGCATTTGGAGCGCTGTCGTCTCGAGTACGTTCGGCGGTGGATCTAGATCGGCAAGTCAGTCTCAGGACGCGGTTGGTTCATGTTAATGGTGCACGTGGATCTGGTGTGGTGAAAGGTTCGGTGACTCTCACCGTCGATACTACCCAAGCGACGGTGGATCTGGGCACCATTGACACCCTTGGTGACGTGGTGACGCGGGTTAACGATGCGATCACTTCCCTCAATCCCGAGGCAGGCGCCTTGGTATTAACGGGAGAAGGGTTCGCCCTGTCGGCCGCTGAGGGCACCACGATCACGATATCGGATATCGGAGCCGGGCAGACCGCGGCGGACCTGGGCATTGATCTGAGTGTGACCGCTAGCAGCATTGCCGGGTTGGAGGTCAATCCGCATCTAACGCAGACCACTTTGTTGGCGGATCTGGGGGTGGCGGTAGATTTTTCCAGTGGCATCCAGATCGTTCAGGGTAAACATACAAAGGTGGCTGACTTTTCCAATGCGATCACGATTCAGGACCTGATCAATGCGGTCGACTCCTTGCAGCTTGGCGTGCGACTGCAGATCAATGAAACCGGCACGGGCCTCGACCTGATTAGTGAGGTCAGCGGGCTGGCTCTTTCGGTAGGAGAAAATGGTGGTACCACCGCACAGGATCTAGGGCTCCTGACACTCGGGTTCGACACTGAGCTATCCAGTTTTCGTTTTGGATTGGGTGTTGAACCGGTAGAGGATGCGGATGATGTTCAGTTTGCGATGACGAATGGGTTGGCCTTTGGCGTGGATGTTAGTGGTCTTGTGACGGTTGGCGATCTGGTGGCGGCGATGTACTCAGCGGCCGGTGCGGCGGGCCTGACAGCTGGTGTTGACCTCGTGATCGGGGTTGCATCCATCGGCAATGGGCTTGTATTCACTGACAATACCACGGGGATCGGTACCTTCATAATTGAAGATGCCACACTGAGTCAGGTGGCCACACAACTCGGCATCGCGGGCAATGCGGGTGCTGGTAACACCATTACCAGTGCCAATACATCCCAGGTCAAGGTTGATGGCGTTTTCAGTCATCTCATAGATTTACGTAATTCGTTGGCTGCCAATGACGATCTTGGTATCACAATTGCAGGAGGGAAGGTGGATCGTAGCGTTGATCAGGTGGTTCAGGCTCGAGCAAGCGTTGGGATAGAAGCTGCCCAGATTCAGCAGCAGCGAGAGCGATCTGCCGATCTTGAGATTTCGGAAAAGACCATGCTTAGTAAACTGCAAGACACGGATTTGACTGAGGTGATCACCCGATTTGTACAACTGCAGACACAGTTGGCAGCCTCGCTGCAGGTCGGATCGCAGAATCTGCGGCTTAGTTTGTTGGATTTCTTGCGCTAGCGGGCGCAAGTGTTGCGCGGCGAGCCGAATTAACCCGGCCTCGGTTTCGCCGCCGGGATTTAGGCGGCAGGGCGCCGTAACTCGCTCTGGAAAGCGGGTTCACCTGGCTGGGTACGAGGATCATGATCATGTTGATCAACACCTCACGATTTGGGAAAGTGGATGTGGACGAGGACCGAATTATCACGTTTGTAAAAGGGCTGTTGGGATTTCCAAAGTACCGTCGGTACGTGCTAATCAAAGCCAGCCCAGATAGCTCATTCTGGTGGCTTCAATCGATTGAGCTGCCAGACTTGGCCTTCGTGGTGACGGACCCTAGTTTGTTCGATCCCACTTATCAGTTGCCGATCCGTCGAGAGCAGATGGAAGAGATGGGTATAGAGTCACGTGATGAGGTCCAGGTATTCGTGGTTGTGAACAAGCACGGAGATAAGCTGACCGGTAATCTTCAGGGCCCGATTGTGATTCATGTAGGTCGGTGGATAGGAGAACAACTTGTGCTCAATGATCGCCGCTACACGACTCGTGTTCCGTTGATCGAAGTCGGTCTGCCGGCCCAAGCGGCCATGGCCTAATTGTGATGGGTACCCGATCGCCACTTTAAAATCGGTCGGGACAGACTGAAGGTGCAGAACGGGCGCACGGAAGCGCTCGGATATTTGGAAGGAGCCATGTGGCATGCTCGTGTTATCAAGGCAGCGTGATGAAACGATTGTGATTGGAGACGATATAGAGATTACAGTCGTCGATATCAGGGGAGACAAGGTTCGACTCGGCATTAATGCGCCTCGTTCCGTTCAGGTACACCGTAAGGAGGTGTACGATGCGATCAAGCGCGAGAATGCTCAAGCAAGTCAGTTCCGCGTAGACGATCTGAGCGATGCGGACAAGAAGATCCGTGATCAGGGTTCTGCGTCACATCCTTCCAGTAACGGCTAAATCAGAACGCTGGATCGCATCTCCCGCAGAGACAGTCAAGGAGGATTGTCAATGTCTCGAATCAACACCAATGTATCCGCCTTGATCGCTCAGCGTAGTCTGGAAAATTCCAATGCAGATCTTTCCACGCGGTTACAGCGGTTGAGCACGGGACTAAAAATCAACCGCGGATCGGATAATCCCTCGGGGCTGATTGTGTCGGAGAGATTGCGCAGCGAAATCAGTGGGGTGTCTCAGGCGATCGACAACGTGGAACGTGCTTCCAGCGTGATTTCAACGGCCGAAGCCGCGCTCCAAGAAATCAATGCAATGCTTGTCGATATGAAATCGTCGGTCATTGAAGCTGCGAACACGGAGGCATTCTCTCGGGAGGAAATCCTGGCCAATCAATTGCAGATTGACTCGGTGGTCGATTCCATTACTCGGATTGCCAACACCACGAGCTTTTCGGGGCTCAAGCTGCTCAATGGGTCGTTGGATTACATCCATTCAGGGGTTCAGATTTCTCAGATCGTCGATCTTGATCTGCAGGGAGTCAGTTTTGGCACCAATGATCGAGTAGATGTGTCAGTCGAAGTACTCAACTCCGCGGAACGTGCTACGGTCTTTGTTTCTGCAGGGGGTGGCGGGATTCTAACCAGTAGCGTGATGTTTGCCATCGGGGGGAACGTCGGGGTAGAGGTCTTCGAATTCACTTCGGGCGTGGCCAACTCAGGGGTCGTGGCCGCCATCAATAGTCGCAGTGAAGCCACAGGCGTGTCCGCATCAGTCGGTGACGCCTCGGGCATACGACTGAACAGTGTTTTGTTCGGTGCCGACCAGTTTGTGTCGGTTGAGAAGCTGTCGAGTGAGAACCAGAGCTTTCGTACGGTGGACGTGCCCGGTGGCATCGAAATCAATAGAGATACCGGCGAAAATGTGTTGGCGATGGTCAATGGAAACTTGGCTGTAGGAAATGGTCTAAACATTAGCCTGCGAACATCGGTGCTCAATCTCAAGATGGGCCTTACTCCCGGTGCTGCCCAGCGGACCGGTACCCCGTATGAGTTCACCGTTCTGGGCGGGGGGACGACGTACCAAGTCGGTCCTGCGGCGAACATTCAACAACAGATTGGGTTTGGGTTGCCATCGGTGGCGGCACACACCTTGGGCGGATCAACCACGGGCTATCTTATTGAAATGAAATTCGGCGGCGATGCTGCCCTTAGTGGCGGCACCTACCCCGGTGAAAATGCCAAACGCGCCTCGGATATTCTTTCGGTCGCGATCGATCAGATCACGATGCTGCGGAGTCGGCTTGGGGCGTTCGAACGCAACACGCTACAGGCGACATTGCGAAATTCTCAGATTGTCTTGGAGAACCTTGCATCGTCTGAAAGCGTGATCCGCGGCGCCGATTTTGCGGAAGAGACTGCAGCGATGACTCGGGCCCAGATTCTTCAGCAGGCAGGCACATCTACGCTAGCGATCGCTAACAACACCGCAGCGAATGCGATTTCCTTGCTTAGGTAACTGCCGGCCACTGGGGAAGGGTGATTCCGCACAGATTAGTTATCTGATGGGCGAGCACCGACCGCCCAGAAAAGATAATCAGACTCTTGAGAGACAGAAGGCGGTCGGGTAGCTGTTCGGGTTTTTCAAATACAATTTTTGTTGTTGTATGCGATGGTGTTAGCGAGAAATATGGGTGCGATTGTTATTCAGGGTGTTGTTGGCTCGACAGCTTAAGGAAATTAGCCAGCAGGCCGGGGCCAGCTTCGGTCAAGAAACTCTCGGGGTGGAATTGGACACCTTCCAGCGGAGCGTTCTTCTCCGGCCCAAATGTGCCGGGTTTGGCTCTTAGCCCCATGATCTCACCTTCTTCGGTCCACGCGCTGACCTGAAAGCGATTCTCGTCGAACGAATCATGGCGGATGATCAGGCTGTGATAGCGCGTAGCGATGAAGGGATTGTCTAAGCCCTGGAAAATACTTCGGCCATCGTGGTGGATTGGGGAGGTCTTGCCATGCATGATCCGATCGTTGCGTTCAACCTTCATGCCATATTGGTGTCCGATTGATTGATGTCCCAGGCAGACGCCCAGCAAAGGAACCGTACCGGAAAAAGCCGAGATGATTTCGCACGAGACACCTGCTTCCCGTGGGGTACAGGGCCCGGGTGAGATGATTACGTGATCCGGGTCTAACTCGATCGCCTGGTCTGCGGTGATCTTGTCATTGCGAAATACTTGCAGGTCGAGGGTCCCATCCAATTCACCAATGCGTTGGACGAGGTTGTAAGTGAAGCTATCATAATTGTCGATCAGAAGTATCACCGCTCTATTCTACTTCACTAGCCGGGGTTCGACCCCATATTAGATGATTCGGCTCCATGTCCGGCTGAATCGGTCACAGGTGGCATGATTGTTCTGCCCCAAGGTTATAAAATAGATCATCGCAGGAGTTGGGGGGAGTAAGCTTATCTCACTTCGGTCGCGGAGTGTCTCTGTGCCTTTTTTGCGGGGTAAATAGGGTTTCCGTAGCATTCAGAGATCGAGTCTGATGGCAGCGCTGGGTGATCTGTACGATTCATCGTGCTAGAGCATCGAGATCCGCCATGCAGACTATTGTGCCACGAGGTTGACCAAACGCCCTTTGACAACAATGACTTTACGAACGGTTTTGCCAGCAATAGCTACGGCCACTTTGCCATCAGCCAGAGCAGCCTGCTCAATCGTATCGTTTTTAGCGTCGGCAGGCACAATGATCCGCCCGCGGACCTTCCCATTGACCTGGACAGGCAATTCAATCCGGTCCTCGACCAGCAGTTCGGGGTCGTATTTGGGC
This sequence comes from Phycisphaerae bacterium, assembly GCA_963581115.1. Classification (GTDB taxonomy): domain Bacteria; phylum Planctomycetota; class Phycisphaerae; order Phycisphaerales; family Phycisphaeraceae; genus CAUZOD01. The sequence continues at coordinate 6,275 of CAUZOD010000090.1, forward strand.
CATTCAGCGTCAGCGATCGACCCGTCGGCACCCAGCTGGCGCCACAGTTGCTCACTAATGTGTGGGGCCATGGGGGACAAACACAGCACAAGGGTTTCGGCAGCATCGCGAGGGATGCGTTTACGGTGCACCAGTTCATTATTAAACTCGATCAATGCAGCAATCGCTATGTTGAAGGACATCGTTTCCATAGCATCGGTTACGCGCTGTACGGTGCGATGCATCTGGCGTCGCAGCGGGTCCGAAGCAGGATGGTCATCGACCAAGGGATCGCCCGACTCCTCGTTGATATAGTTTCGCCAGAGTCTTTTGAGGAACCTTTCGATGCCGATGATATCCTTTGGATTCCATGGTTTGGACTGGTCCAGCGGTCCCAGGTACATCAGGAACAGGCGAAGGGTATCGGCACCGTATTGTTCCACCAATTTATCCGGTGTGACGGAATTCTTCAGGCTCTTGCCCATTTTTCCAAAGATGCGCTGAACTGGTTGGTTATGATAAAAGAAATGCTCAGTCTGGCGTTGCCTACGATCTAATTCGAGTGCCGGGCGGCCATGGGAGTCGGTAACTTCAAACGCATCCACGACAACCCCCCGCTCGTCGCGAAAGGCATCTTCTTGGATGTAACCTTGGTTGAACAGGCGGCCAAATGGTTCGGGGGTGCTGGCATGTCCTAGGTCGTAGAGCACCTTGTGCCAGAATCTTGCGTAGAGCAGGTGCAGCACTGCGTGTTCGACTCCGCCTACGTACAGGTCGACACCATGGCCAGACATCCAGAATCGCTCCATTTCCCGTCCAACAAATTCTTCATGGTTTCGCGTGTCACAAAACCGAAGGTAATACCAGCACGAGCCAGCCCACTGTGGCATCGTATTCAGTTCCCGAATGCAGGCGGCACCATTGATCGTGGGGTTCTTCCAATCAGTCGGAGCGCGATCTAGAGGCGGACTTGGCGCCGCGTCCGGATCGTCGGTAGAGCGGGGTTTGAAGTCATCCAACTCAGGCAACTCGACGGGAATATCTTCGGGCTCGACTGCAATGATCTTTTCACCGTCTCCGTGCAGGATGGGAAATGGTTCCCCCCAATACCGCTGTCGGCTGAACAGCCAGTCTCGCAGCTTGTACTGCGTTCTGGGACGACCATACCCATTGGTTGTGAGCCATTGGGCAATAACATGTTTCGCTTGTGCCGTGGGCAGTCCATTCAGCGACAACTTGCTGTGTGCGGAGTTGATGGATGTCCCATCTCCGATGAAAGCTTCGATGTTGTGGTCACTCTTGGTACCTGCAGGCGGGCGGACCACCGGCACGATGGGCAGATGAAACGCCTGTGCAAATTCGTGGTCGCGATCGTCGTGGGCAGGAACAGCCATGATGGCTCCGGTGCCGTAACCCATCATGACGTAGTCAGCGATCCAGATAGGGATGCGCTGGCCATTAGCCGGATTGATCGCGTGGGCCCCAGTGAATTCACCTGTTTTCTTCTTGGTCTGGGTCTGACGGTCGATCTCTGATTTGGCGGCACTAAGCCGTTGGTACTCTGCGACCGTATCACGACGTGATGGCGTTGTGATGTCTTCCACCAGTGGATGTTCTGGTGCCAGCACCATGTAAGTGGCGCCGAATAGCGTATCCGGACGAGTTGTGAACACACAGATCGACTGATCGGTGTCATCGATTGCAAAGTCAACCTCTGCGCCGTCACTTCGTCCAATCCAGTTTCGTTGCATCAGCTTGATTGGCTCGGGCCAATCCAATGGCTCAAGATCAGCCAGCAGGCGTTCGGAATATGCGGTGATCCGAAGGGTCCATTGCCGCAGTGGACGGCGGTACACCGGATGGTTGCCTCGATCAGATCGCCCCTCGTTGGTTACTTCTTCATTAGCGAGTACGGTTCCTAGTGCGGGGCACCAGTTTACTGGTACCTCAGCCATGTAGGCAAGACGATACTCATTCAGCAGTGATCGCTGCTGGTCGGGCTCAAGTTCAATCCACTTCCGAGCGACTCCTTCCACACCGCCAAGGGCATCCATCATTCCATCACCGCTGACCTTGATCAGTTCGCCACCGGGCCCGACATCATATTCTCCGGATTCGAGCCGGCGTCTTAGCTGTTCGATGGGAGCGGCACATCCGGTTTCAGGATCAACGTAGCTATGGTACAGCTGTAGGAAGATCCATTGTGTCCAGCGGTAGTAGTCACGATCGGTCGTAGAAAAGCAACGGTCCCAGTCGAAGCCCAGTCCTAGCCGCCGAAACTGCGTGGTGATGTTGCCGATGTTTTGTTGCGTGGTGACTCGGGGATGGATACCCTTTTCGACAGCGTATTGCTCGGCCGGCAGGCCGAAAGAGTCAAAACCAATCGGATGCAGGACGTGGTATCCGGCCATCCGCTTGTAGCGAGCAACAATATCCGTGGATGTGTAATTGAGAGCATGGCCCATGTGCATCCCTGCGCCCGATGGATAGGGGAACATGGCTAGTACGTAATACTTCGGCCGACTGGGATCGAAACCCTCCTGGCCGGGATTCAACGTTCGGAACGTCTTGTGTTGCTCCCAGTAGTCTTGCCAGTGTTTCTCGATGGCGTGGAAGTCGTAGTGCATCGGTATTGGGGCGATGATCGCGGAGCTTTGGGGATCTAATTCGGTCAGATTACACCATAGATATCAGGAGTTGACCAATGGGGGGTGCTTGCTGGCACAGATTTATCGGAAAAATTCTTCAATACCGACTTGTATCAGAAGGGAATGATCGCGCCTAGGTACAATTGTACGGCATCCAACCCTTCGTTGACGTGGGAGGTGTCGGCATTGGAGATGTGTATGTAACGGGCGCCGCCGATTAGGGTAACCTGCTCTGAGAGTTGTACCTTGGCTCCGGGGCCAATCATCAGGCGGAAATTCCAGAAGCTATCACTGGGGTAATCGGAGGTAGTCAGTTGGAATCCTGCGCCTCCGTCAACGTAGGCGGACCAGCCATCGCCCGTATGGAAATCTCGCCGTAGCAGTAGGTCAAACCCGAACACGGCCGTGGTCTTGCTGTCGTTGTCATTGTGTGCGACGCCGAGCACTCCTTCCAGATTGATCGTGACATCTTGGTCGAATTCGTAGCCAACGCCAGCATGTGAGGTGATGATAGGGCCCTTCGAATCGCCAATAGTGCCGGATAGATAGAGTTGCTTGGTCGTCCAACCCTGCTTCGGACCGGCATTGAAGGGATGCAGGTTTAGGAGTGGGTCGGTTGCGCTGTTGATCGCCTCGGCCAGCGTTTCACTTAAGTGTTCCATGCTCGGCGAAGGGTCATCCTCGGCTAGAGCCGGTAGTAGTGATACCCATCCGGTGATGAATAAGGAGACGATCACATAACGCATATTTGACCTCTGGGCACAGCGTTTCTGACAGTTATTATCGGCACGGTCTAACCTTACCATGAATCGCACCTTGTTTTGAGGAGGAAACGGTTGGGTTCAAAGAAGTCGATTTAATCGTTCACGTCGGGTTCCAAGTAGGCCAAGGCCAATGCGTGTTTGGCCGTTCGCCGTTGCGTGAAAGATCTGTTAACTTT
>CAUZOD010000091.1:0-9791 GCA_963581115.1 Phycisphaerae bacterium
CTTCCAACATGTACGAGGTGTGGGAGTTGGGACAGTAGTCTGTCACAACTGATATTTGATGGGCAGGGCCCGTTGCGCATGGATGTTTTTGGTCACGCATTTTGGACTGCCGGGCACCACAACCGCTACCCGCCTGCAATGGCTGGTACGATGGAAACCTCGTCTCCAGGACTAAGCGAGGTGTTGAGGTTCTCCAAGAAACGGATGTCTTCGTCATTGACGTACACGTTGATGAAACGGTTCAACTCATTGCCGCTCTTGAAAAGACGCTCACCGAACTCCGGGTACTGTTCCCGAAGTGTGTCAAGTACCTCCCCAACCGTACTGCCGAGAGCGTCGACGCTGGCCTGATCGCCGACCTGAGGGCGCAGTGCCGTAGGAATGCTGACGGTAATGGGATCTGTCATACATAAATCTCCAATGTGGCGTGGGTCGATATTTAGCCCGACGTACATTAGGCTCCAACAGCCGCGCGAGGCATCACTGTGGCTCCGGCATTGATCTGATCGATCAACCCGTCAAACTCCGCGAGTTTGGCACCTATGACTGGGGCATGCTGGAACTGACCCTGCATGGCTTCTAGGGTCTTCAAGCCATTGCCCGTGATGCAGATACAAACGGATTCGTCGCGATCAATTCGGCCTGCTTCAATCAATTGAATGGCGCAGGCCAGAGTTGTGCCGCCCGCCGGCTCGGTAAAGATCCCCTCGGTTTCGGCCAGCAGTTTAATCGCATCGAGGATCTGCGGATCCGATGCCGAGGCCGCTGACCCACCGGACTCATTGACCACCTGGATCACGTAGTACCCATCGGCAGGATTACCGATTGCGATGCTCTTGGCGATGGTCTGTGGCTTCTGGGGGTGAAACAACTCGTCTCCAGCTTGGATTGCCTTGACCACCGGATCACAACCTCCGGCCTGCGCGGCGTGGATGACCGGCTCAGTGTCTTCAACGAGACCCAGCCCAATGAATTCACGGTAGGCCTTCCAGACCTTGGGCAAAATGGTGCCCCCGGCGACCGGGACAATCGTGTGCTTGGGCAATCGCCAACCCATCTGCTCAGCAATCTCGAAACCGTGAGTCTTAGCACCTTCTGTGTAAAACGGCCGCAGGTTGACGTTCACGATAGCCCAGTTGTACTTGTCCGCAATCTGGCTGCATAAGCGGTTGACATCATCATAATTGCCATTGATGCGCACGACCTGGGGACCAAATACGGTCATGCCGACCATCTTGCCCTCCTCTAGATCGTGAGGAATCATCACAAACGCCCGTAGGCCCGATGCCGCTGCGTGCGCGGCGACGGCATGCGCCAAGTTGCCTGTACTGGCGCAACCCACAGTGTCGAACCCAAACTCGCACGCTTTGGTCATCGCTACTGAGACTACACGGTCCTTGTAGGAAAAAGTCGGGTAGTTGGCTGAATCATCCTTGATCCAAAGTTCTCGGACACCGAGCCGCTCCGCGAGCCGCTGGGCTGGCACCATGGGGGTCCACCCGGATCGAAAGCCGGCGCGGGGCGGCCCCTCGATCGGGAGCAGGTCGCGGTAGCGCCATAACGATGGTGGTCCGGCTTCGATAGATTCACGGGTAACCCGACCCTTCATCGCTTCATAGTCATAGGTCACCTCGACCGGCGAAAAGTCTTGGTCACAGATGGTCCGCGGCTCCACGGGATATTCCACCCCGGATTCCTTGGCTTTCAGGCACGTGACATAGCTCATGAAAAAACCCTTCTTGAGGACAGAGAAGAAGAAGGGCCGATCCGCAAAGGTCGCGCCGCTTCTTATCTGCCCCCTGAGGTCCGCTGAAGCGGACTGTCGGGGCGGGAGTTCGCACCGGCCTTCGGCGTCAGGCAGGTTGCGGTGGCTTCATTGGGCCCGATCCCTCAGCCACTCTCGATAAGACGGCAGTCTAGATGTCTAAGCAATGTATTTTAGCACTGAAATCGCTGCCGTCAATGCAGGAGCCCTCCCACTGCACACAGCGGTCGCACCGATTAGTAGCATCGACCCGCACATGGGTCGGATGCCGGCTCCCGACCACATCAACTGGCTCCGGAATCTCAGAGCGATGGAATAGTGCCATTGTTTACTACAATCAGTCCGGCCATCTAGCCGCAAGAAGGAACGCTCAAATGCAATACATCTGCTTGGCAATACTTAGCCTGCTCCTGCTGGGGGCGATGCCTGTTTACGGCCAGATGCATAAGTGAAAGATGGCAACGTCCTGGGCTGGTGGCCCACTACTAGAACTGGGCGCTAAGGCTTCGCTGACAAAATCGAGTTTCTTAGCGAGGGGCGGATTCAGGTGCAGGTCTTTCCCGCCGGGGTCCTCGGCAAGCCGTTGAATGTCAGTGATACCGTCAAGATGGGCGTGGCCCAGTGCGGGCATACATGGATCGGCTACGACTGGGGCAAGGATAAAACAGCTGTCCTGTTTGGTGGATATACCGGCAGTTTCGGTTCCGAGATGATCCTGCACTGGCTATACGAAACCGGCGGCCAGCAACTGTGGGCTCAGTGGCGACAAGAAAAGTCCAATGTTGTATCTCGGCCGCTATATCTGCGTCCAGCAGAAGTGTTTCTTCATTCACATAAGAAGGCACAAACACTGGCGGATCTGCAGGGCCTGAAGATCCGCACAGCGGGAGCCTGGTTGGAAATCGCCCTAGTGAACTAGGTGCTGCACCGCTGACTTCCGCCGGCGGAGAGGTCTACCCGATGCTGGACCGAAAGGTCATTGATGCAACCGAATGGGGCACGCTATACGAGAATGTCTCACCGGGGTTTCACCGGATCACCCGGTATATCATCATCCCCGGCGCCCACCAACCGGCGGCACCGTTTGAGCTTCTGATCAATCAGCGTGCTTGGAAAAAACTCTCGATCCATGATCAGCATCTGGTCGACGTGGCCGCAAAACTGGTTACGTTCGAGAGCTGGACACGCCTAGGTCAGGAGGACATCACGGTCTACCACTTCTTCCAAGCCGAGGGCAATCAGATTGTCCAACTCACCCCACAGACTCAACATAAGATCAAGCAACTGGGCCTGAAGTGGGCCCGAAGCTAGGCCCGCGAGAATGCCTGGTTCAAGAAAGTACTCGAGCACCAGATTGTATTTGAAACCTCATGGCAGGATGCCCCGGCATTCCGCAACCCGGTTCAGCAGACACCATGAATCGTATGCAGCGACGGCTAGCCTTAGGCACCATAGTCCTGGAAGCAATCACCAGGAAGACCGGTGCAATCATCGCGTGGATGGTAATGCCACTAACCGCGGTCACCTGCTACGAGGTCTTCGCACGATACGTCTTGGGCACTCCAACCGTTTGGTCATTCGAGGTCGGATACATGCTCACCGGCACGTATTTTCTCTTGGGCGGGATACGCGATGCGGGAAGATGCGCACATCCGCATTAATGTCATCTACGGTCACCTTGGCACCCGCTCCCGAGCAGTCGCCGACCTGGTGGGATTTGGTTTTGTGGTGCTGCCTACGCTGACACTTTTCTGCCCGGCGCTATGGGACTACATGGCCCAAGCCTACCGCTCAGGCGAGCGACCAGCTCTGTCCGATTGGAATCCGATCGTGTGGCCATTTCGCCTGGTCTTCTTTCTGGGATTCTTTCTGCTGTTACTCCAAACGGTCGCTCAGGTCCTCAAGAGCCTCTCGACACTGATCATGTCGGGGCGGGTGAAAGGTTGAACTGGAACCTTATCTACCACTGCTGATGTTTCCGGTGCTCATCAGTTTGCTGCTGGGAGGCGTACCGGTTGCCTTCACCCTAACGGGTACAGCCCTTCTCTTTGGCTGGTCCACGTTCGGTGATCGTCAGACTGTGCTTTATCTGTTCTCGGCCAAGATCGACGAAGTCGCCTCGAACTATGTGCTTGCATCCGTGCCACTCTTCGTGTTCATGGGGTCCCTGCTTGAGCGTTCAGGTATCCGCCCGCCGACTGATTGAAGCCGCCCACCTATGGATGTATCGACTCCCAGGCGGCCTGGCACTAAGCACCATTACCATGTGCGTGATCTTCGCAGCATCCACGGGTGTGATCGGCGCTACTGAGATCGTCGTCGGATTGCTGACCATTCCCGTGATGATGACCCACCAGTACAGCAAGTCGCTGATCAGCGGCACCATCTGTGCAGGCGGGTCTTTGGGCACGATCATTCCCCCCAGTGTTGTGGTGGTAATTCTGGGCCCTACCGCCAATGTCTCGGTTGCAGACCTATTTCTCGCAATCGTGGCACCAGGGGCAGTGCTTGCGGTGCTTTGCCTGATCTATATCTTTGTTCGGTGTGTGGTTCGACCGGCCGACGGCCCAAGGCTGCCGCCTGGGACATTCGATATCGGGTTCCGACGGAAAATGGCCATAACGGCGGTCGCCTTGGTCCCGCCCGTGCTCATGATCACCGCCGTCCTCGGATCGATCGTATTCGGCTGTGCCGCCCCAACCGAAGCTGCAGCACTTGGTGCTTTGGGTGCATTCGTTCTGGCGATGTGCTACCGCAGCCTGAACCTGCGAGTGTTCATGGATGCTCTGCAAAACACCCTCAAGCTCACATGCATGATCATGTTAATCCTGCTTGGTGGCAGCATGTTCACGGCAGTGTTCATCGTTACCGGTGGAACCGAGATCACCGTGTCACTGATTGACAGGCTGGCTTTTGGCCCATGGGGTACGCTCATCCTGCTCCTGGGAATCTGCTTCGTCGCGGGCATGTTTCTTGACTGGATATCCATCATCCTGCTGTTCGTGCCCCTATTCATCCCCATTGCTCATCGCTTTGGATTCGACACCATCTGGTTCTGTGTGCTGTTTCTATTGATCATCCAGACCAGCTACCTCACTCCGCCCATGGCACCGGCCATCTTCTATCTGCGCGGCATTGCGCCGGCCCAGATCAAACTCAGTGACATGTTCCGAGGTGTGGTGCCATTCATCTTAATCCAGTTGATCGCGCTGCTACTCGTGGTCCTGTTCCCAGATCTGGCCACTTGGCTACCGGAAAAGTTGCTTGGATTCAGAACCTAGCTGAGAGAGAACAATACGCGACACCCTATGTCTGAAAAAAGAAGGGCCACGGGTCATGGCCATACCAAGCACACAGAGCCAATCTGGCAATTGGCCAAGTGTGATACCGACTTCACAACCGTAAATCATGACTGGGATGACCCCAACCCAGATCCAGGAAGGACCACACAGACGAGCCCGGCACCACAACGTGTTTGGCGTACCCACTACCCGTCGGACAATATTTACAAGATTTCTTACCGCCGGTATGCCACCCGTAGCTCTGCACCCAAGCTACCAAGCGAAATGGGCAAACGCTTTATTAGCATCGGCCATGCGATGGGTTTGATCCCGTGTGGTCATAGCCTTGCCGTCACCCTTGGAAGCATCCAGTAGTTCGCGAGCAAGGCGATCCGCCATGGGGCGACCACGCTCCGCACGGCAGGAACGAATGATCCAGCGAAATGCCAGCGACTGTTGTCGCTTGCGGCTAACCTGCATTGGTACCTGATAATTGGCGCCACCAACCCGCTTGGATCTCACTTCTACGTTGGGCCGGACGTTCTCGATTGCCTTGCGAAACACCTCGATGGCCGACGGTTGCCCCTTGGTGCGCTGCTCGATCTTGTCTAGGGCATTGTAAACCACACGCTGGGCAGCGGTCTTTTTGCCATCGTGCATCACGCAATTGATGAATCGGGCCAAGACCTTGTCTGTGTACTGTGGATCCGGCTTCAGTTGAGCATCGGATTTGGTGATTCGCCCGGCCATGGATCAGCTCTCGTTAGGAAAGATTATTTATTGAATCTGGGGTAGTGGTGCTAGCAAGTCGCCGGCTATCCCTTGGCTTTCTTCACCCCGTACTTGGAACGGCTGTTTCGACGACCATCCACACCCAGCGCGTCCAAGGTGCCACGTACCACATGGTACCGTACACCCGGCAGGTCGCGGACACTACCGCCGCGCACAAGTACGATAGAGTGCTCTTGGAGGTTATGGCCTTCGCCACCGATATAGGCGGTAACCTCTTTACCATTTGACAGACGTACCCGCGCCACCTTGCGAAGTGCGGAATTCGGCTTCTTCGGCGTTACAGTCTTGACCTGCAAGCAAACGCCTCGCTTCTGCGGACAGGCCTCAAGATCCTTGACCTTGGATTTGGCCTTGGGGGTAGAGCGAGGCTTCCTGACCAGCTGATTGATGGTGGGCATATGTCTGTTCCGAGCTAAATAGGATACGCATGCGCTAACTCTGTGGCAAGTGACGCCAGCCAGATGGCCCCATGGTGATGGCCCGTGATGACCTTGCCAGTACCCAAGTTCCGGGCGAACCAGCGGCCTCCCCCCGGATTGCGATATAAACTTATTTGAAATATAACCTTATGGGACGCATTCCTAACTGAATCCGTAAATGCTGATAGCGGCCTATTCCGCGGCAGATTCTTTGAGCATGATTTCCAACTCGTCAACAAAGCGTCCCATAGTCAGTTGTGATTGGATCTGTTTGATTGAGCGGCGGCAAACGGCCCGGACGCCGGGATTAATCAAGTCCGCCATTGCCGCGGCCAGAGCGTCGACGTCATCAGGGTCTTGCACCACGCGGCCTCGGGCGTCTGTATCGGCATCAATCAGGAGTTCTGCAGCACCATTGAATACCGATGTGATCACGGGAACTCCGGCCAGCAGCGATTCAACCACAACCAAGCCTGAAGGATCATAGTAACTAGGAAGGACCGTCACATCCGCCGTGGCATAAATAGCCGATCTCTGCGGCGTCTTCCCCATCCATCGAATCTGCCGCCGGATACCCAACTCGGCAGCCAAACGATTCAAACGATACTGGTGACAGTCGCAGATCAGCAGCGTCAGGTCCATCCCACGACTGTTCAGTTGCTGAACTGCTTTTAGAAGTGGTCTGGCACCATTACCGAATGGGTCGCAGGCACTGAAGACAAATACTATACTTTTCTCGTCAATCCTCAATGCGCAGCGCAGTGTGCGGCGCAATTGCCTCGTCTCTTGCTCACTGACAGTATCTAACTGTGCCGTGCTAACGATGATCTCAAGTTTTTCAGTATCGAAGTTCCTGACCCGCTCGGCCTGATCAGCGACATATTGACTTGTCACCACGAGGCGGTGCAGATCGGAACTCATGAGGGTGCGTACCTCCAGTTGCCTCCGCAGCCACTGACTCGGCGAGAGTCCCACAGTAATGCTGCGAAACAGACGCTTCCAAGGCTCGCATTGTCCCTGTATGGATCGGCGTTGCGCCTCGTGTACGATCCCATCACTTGGCTGCAGCACCGCAGCCGGAACCATAGTCGTCATAGATAACGAGGTGTCGAAATCGCCAATGGCCATGCGACGAGCAGCCCACCGAGCAAAAATCAATTGGTGCATCCAATAGGTGGCCGGCGTGTGACAGAACGCCTCGACATCCACCCCATTGCTGGCCAGATCGCTAGATGCATACCCAGTGAGCACAGTGACGATGTGGCCCCGCCGAGAAAGGTCTTCGGCGATCTGAACGGTCAAGCGTTGTTCACCCGTACCCAATGAATCGAAGCTATCAGCTACCAAGGCGAGACGAAGTACGCTAGGCATAACGACAGTCACATTTGGGCTCCGGCGCGAAGCTGCAGAAGTTCAGCGCTCTTCTCAAAGACGGCATCTACAGTGATTGACGCCATGGAGCGATCGGGCTTTACACGTCGTGACGGCCTAGTGAGAGGGGCCACGATCTGTCGTTCGTCGGCAAAACCAATCTCGGTCCACTGAGGTGCAGTCGGGCCGAAGAGGGTCACGACTGGCGTACCCATCGCTGCAGCGATGTGACGTGTCCCCGTGTCATTGGTAATCAGTAGCGCCGTGCGCCGAATAATCGATTTGAGTAAACGCAGGTTCAATCCATGATCCAAAAGATTGATCACCGGCACCCGTGCCGCCTGAGTAACAGCCTTAAGCACCGGGTATTCACCCGGTGCTCCTGTGACGGCAACCATGGCCCCGAAGGATTCGGCGCATCGCTCCGCCACTTGTGCAAAGCGATCGGTGGGCCACCGCTTCACAACTTTCTGTGCCCCGGGATTCAGGAGCACCAGTGGCTGGAAAGACTTATCCGATCTGTTGAGCTTGGCGCGATCCAGTAGATGATTGGCCGCATCATCGTCTTCTTGCCGACTGAATAATTGCATGTTTGGTTCCACATCAGTCGCACCCAGATAATGGGCAATACCTAGGTAGTACTCCACTGCGGGAACGGGCACGAAATGTCCGTTGCATTTCGGTGGAATCAAGCGATCGGTCAGAAGCAGCCCTCGGCCATCGCGTTGGTAGCCAATCCGGCGACCGATACCGGCCATAGCCATGATCACTGCTGTACGAAAGCTATTGGGCAACAGTACCGCAGCATCGAACCCGCCTAAGGCCAGACGGCAGGAAAGACGCAATGGACCGTCGGCACGGTCACGGACGGTCACGAAAGCGTCAATCCAAGGCGTGGCATCCAGGATTGCCCGTATGTTCTTAGCCACAAGCGCCTTGATGTGAGCGGCTGGATATAGATGGCGCAAGGCCCGCAGCAATGGGGTGGCCATTACGCAGTCGCCCAACCAGGTTGGCATGACCACGAGTAGGCGCTGTACAGGTTGATCCCGGGCGCCATCGGTCATCGTGTCAGTATATCAATTGAGCATTCCAAAAATCCGGTCACTGCTGCTCTCTGACACAAAACGTGTCGGCTCGTGACACCACGCCCCAGTGGCCACCTGCTTGATAATCGCGTGTACGGCGGCGGAATCGGGTGTCCTTCTCCACCAAACCATCTGATCGGATTCTGGGCCATTATTTGGAAAATAGCAGGATCGCGATCGTCGTCAGCTGCACGAGCAGCCCCGTCCCGAGGCAACGGGCAAAAGTCCCCTGATCATCATGCCCCATCCAAAAAGCGGCCAACAAGCACAGCAGTGCCACCATCTGCAGCACGATGGCCAATACGCGAAGCAGTGCGAAGTCGTCCTGCTCGCCGCGCAACTGGCGTAACTCCTGCAGAATCTGGCGCAAGATCTTCATGTCCCTTGTTCGTGCGGGCGGTACGGTGGAACTGGGTGGCTTGACCTCTTCAGCATCGGACGATTGCCCCTTCATCACTTGCGGCCTGATCTGGCGGATTGGGGATATCAGCTCTTCTGATCGTGCTGGATCGTTGGATGGTGGTGCGGGGAATGACATCGACTGGCGCTGCAATTCGGCCACCGCGGCGGCATCCCGACGCTTTGGCTCCGGTGGCCGATGCTGCGGTTGGCGCACAGTCTCCGGCTTTCTCTGCTGAGCGACAATCCGTACCGCCTCTACCAGGCTTTTGGCTGTGTAATCCGGTTGCGTATGATCCTGACACTGCTGTGAAGGTTGCTTGGGAATCAAGCCGTTGGCCAAGGGGCCAATCAGAATCGTCCGTGTTCCTGCAGCTCGCCCGGCTTCAACGTCTCTGATCTGGTCGCCGATGGTCCAACACTGGGGCAGATCCAGTTTCATCTCTGACGCCGCCTGAAGCATCATTCCCGGCTTGGGTTTGCGGCCGGGATGGTCCTTCTGGTATTTGCTCACACGCCCTTGTGGGTGAAACGGGCAGTAATAGAATCGATCGATGCGGGCCCCGTTTGCCGAGTGCTCCACCTGTTCGCGAATACGCTGATGAACTGCCTCAACGTCTTTTTCGGTGAACTTTCCACGAGCAATACCTCCTTGGTTTGTCACCACGACCACCTT
>CAUZOD010000092.1:0-9639 GCA_963581115.1 Phycisphaerae bacterium
AGCACGGTCCCGACACCGATGAAGAGTTACCAGCCCACCGGACGCTTCATGATCGGCGTCGCCAGTGCCGACCTACCCCCGTTCAAGGGGCTCCTGGGTGCAGTACGCCTGTACGATCGGGCTCTGTCGGCCGAACAGATCCAGCGCCAGTATCGGACAACGATCCCGACTGACACACTGACACTCACCGCACGGTCGTACGCTTACGCCGGTGAGGTCGCCGTCCAGGTGGATTTGAAGGGCCTCGGCCCACTACCGGATAATGCGACCGCCCAGATCTCGTTGGGACCGCCCAGCCAAGCGTCTTTGCATCGACGCACGGTCCAGTGGCTGGAGAGTTGGGGACAAGTCGACGTCGTGTTCGCGGTCGGGTCGCTGGGACCGGGAACCTATGAAGTGATCGCCCAGGTGCGCGATGCCCAGGGGCAAACGATCGGTCGGGCCGCACGAACAACCGTGCAGTGGCCCGATCCTGTGGATGTCGCGCAGAAGCCAGGGCCCGGTCGAAGGCTGAATAACCTCGTAACGGAGTTGTTAAACGTCTCGTTGGCCGCGGCGCCCGATGGCCACGCCTTCGAGACAACGCGACCGGGCTACATCTTCATCGCCGCCAACGCACCGACGCAGGTGGACCTGATGCTTGCTGAGGGCTCTGCCCGCTCGATCGACCTGGTCGAGACGCCCGAAGGTGGGGCCGAGGCGATGTGTTTTCTGCCAGCCGGTACACACAGGATCCGCGCGCCGGGGGCGGCGAAGTTGATCGTACGTTCGGTGCCGGAACTGATCTACAGCAGCTTCGGCGGTCAGCCGCTGATGCCTTCCTACGGCCCCTACGATCTTGCGTTTCTAGAGCGCCACCTGCTGAGCAACGTCAACTGCCTGGTCGTTAACCACCCTGATGCCCACGGCGACTTTCTTGACCGGTGGCGGGCACAGGGCAAGCGTGCCATCGCTGACACCTCGGCCACCCCGTACTTCAACCGTTACTCGACCGAACAGGCCTACCAGTTCTGGACCGAAGCGATGGGAATGAACCACCCGCGGTTGGACGGAATCATCCTGAATGAACTCAGCCGCTCCGATAGATCGGTATACGAACCTCTCAGCCGCAGCGTACAGATGCTGGCCGACCACGATCGATATCGCGACCGGTCGTTCTACGTCTACTGCTCACCCATGTGGGGGGAAAGCAGTAGCGAACAGTTCATTCAGACCGTCATCGACGGAGGCGGCAAGTTTGCCATCGAGCGGTACTTGCCGGAGCAACCCACGCTGGCGCAGGCCCGGGCATACTTGCACAAGGAACTGGTGGAGGATGCCGCGGGTTGGAACTCGCATCTGCCCGGGTCAGTCAACCATATGATCGTCTGCTTCGGCCACTTTTTGTCCGCTCCGCCGGAAACCATCAGCACCCATCCGTCTGTAGACTTCAAGGTTTACATGGATCTGCAGCACCACCTTGTGGCCAACCATCCGAACTTCCGCGGCGCCTACGGAATCATGCAGTACACAATCAGTTACGCGGATTCAGAATACGTGCGCTGGGCGGGCAGGCTTTTTCGCCACTATGCCATTGAAGGCCACACGGATCTGCTCAGCGCCAGGCTGGGGTACCACTACGAACTCGAGCACATTCGCAACCCCGATTTCGCCGCCGGGACACGCGGTTGGCAGATCCAGCCCGCCGAGCCAGGTTCGGTCACCGTTGATCATTTCAACAGCTACGGGTGGTTGCAGGGCCGGTACCCCAAATCCGTTGCCGGCGACTCGTTCTTGAAGACCAAGAGAAACGCCAAGGCGCCCAACAGTTTTTCCCAGACCATGCGCCGCCTTCAGCCCGGCCAGCTGTATGTACTCAAGATGATCAGTGGCGACCACGGCGCTTTGGTCAAAGGCGTTTCAACGCAGCAGAATCACGGGGTGCAGGTGACGATTCGCAACGTGGAACTTGCACCGCAGAAGTGCTTCCAGCAGGCATTTGCCAACCATCCGACCCACCCCGCCGCGTCTTTCGACCGTGACAACAAATTCTGGATGAATCTGCACCAACTCGTTTTCCGTGCCCGCGGCGAGACTGCCGAACTGACCGTGCAGGATTGGCCCACTCCGGACAACCCCGGCGGCCCCATCGGCCAGGAACTGATTTTCAACTTTATCGAGGTACAGGCGTACTTCAATTGATGCAGAGTCAATTGCATCAAGACCACAAAACCCTCTTCCAGTTGCCTGTTAAGGTCAATACCCGGTATCCGAGATCACACCGTTGTGGGTGATGGCCCTTTGATTTCGGCCATGTGGGTATAATTAAATTGGGATGTGCACCCATTTGTTTGACCGACCCAAATTCCGGTGCGGGATCTGGATCGCGGCATCAAGCACAAGAAGGTTTCTTATGACACGTCGCTGCTTCACCCTCATTGAACTTCTGGTCGTCATCTCCATCATCGCACTGCTGATCGCAATTCTACTGCCCTCGCTACAACTGGCCCGAGAGGAGGCCCGGACAATTGCATGCGGGTCCAACCTGCGGCAGGCGGGCATCAGCCTGCAGGCATACGCCAATGATTATGAAAGTTTTCTGCCTCCACACTCCCAGGCAACAAGCCTGGGCAACTACTACATCGACCCATTCTGGCACCAGGTCATTGCCCCCTACATGGGTAAGCACAACCCGCCCACCGCCAAAGGCGGTGTGCCGGCCTACCCCTGGCGATTCGGCAATATTGGTCGGGATGATGTGGAAGAAGAATACAATTTCACATGGATGCCATGTCCGTCACAGAAGCGTGGTCTGGTCTTTCATGGATGTGGAACCCGTTGGACTGCCGTGCGTGAGCAGACCTACAACGTCAACTATCCTTCTGTCTTTGGGTTCCAGTGGGAACCACCGACACCAAAAGGTGTACACACCGCATTTCGTGGCTCCGCCATATTGGAGAAGGTGCCCAGCGAAGTGTACCTGCTCTCCGACGGTGCGACCACATACATGAATCGCAAGACAACGCAGAATCTCAACCCCGGTGCCAGTGGCTCGTGGAGCTTGACGCTGGATACCGACTTTGATGGGATCAACGATACGAGTGGAAGTGAATTCTTCAGTTGCGGACCGCTCACCGGCGAGATCGACTTCCTTCACAATAAGACATCCAACTTCTCGTTTGCCGATGGTTCGGTCCGGCGAGTGTCGGTCAAGGATTGGGCACAGAACATCAACGGAATGTGGGGGGTTGGCTTGGCGGATGGTGGCCTGGATGCATTGCACCGATACAAATAGGTTCGGCACCTGCCTGTCAAACTGGAGCGTTTTTCGGCCTATTCCCGTGGCGGGTCAGACCCCGCTCGGATAGAAGAACGGCAAAATACTATTGTTGGGAAAAAGGCGGTGGTCTCATAGTTTTGACTGGACGAAGATGGTCTCCGGCCAAAGACTGCATGAAAAATCCCGGGCCGCAGTGTCGAATTTTTGACAAAAATCTTTCGAGGTTCAAAGGAGCGATATTTATCATGGGACTGGATCAGAAAATTAAACTTTACAGAGGAACAGCCCTCAAGGCCGTGGATTACCAACTGAGCTTCCAACTACCAGATGGAGGTTATATCTGGGATGGCTATGTAAAAAATGCTTTCCACAAACAGGGTTTTTCATGGACGTTGGCCGGCCGTTTTAGCGAAGCGGAAAAACTTATGAGTTGGGCAAAAGATAAAGTTCAGCCTGACGGCCAACTCAAGGATTACCTTGGCGATGTTTACAAAACGACATGGTTTGCTCTAAGTGCCCAGAGGATAGGGCGATTTGATCTGTCTTATCCTGTAGCGTCGCATCTGCTCTCGCATCGGTCGCACTGCGGCGGGTTCCCGAGATTTGCAGGCGACGAGCTTGACCGCGACTTAACCACTGCATTTGTTTCCATATTGTGTCTTTACTTCGGGAAGCTTGATCTTGCGATAGAGTCGGCGGAGTGGTGTCTTAGCTTGTTGGAACAACAGCCGACACAAGACAAATTCTACTTCCATGCGGATCATGACGGCAAACTTGTTACAGAAAACGATCACGAAAAGGCCGAGTTCATCGATTACACCAAACCGAAACAGAAGTATTACGAATTGGGTGTTCCGATGCTGTTTATGTGTAAACTCTACCAGGCAACCGGTGATGAAAAATATATTGACGGTGCCAAAAAATACTTTGATGCTCATTTCAATTGCTACAAGGACAGCTTCGCCGCTGTTGGCAGTGGCAAAAGCGCATTAGCAGCCGCTATTTATTATTTGATAACCGGCGATGAAAGGGGTAGGGACGCGGCATGCCAGTGGGGAGATTTTATTGTCGACACGCAGCTTCCTGACGGCAGCTGGCTTGATGTCGAAACCGAGGCAGACGAACTGTACTTGTACGTTGACCATGCGGCTTGTTTTAGTATATGGCTTCTGGATATGGTTTCGGCTTTTGAAGCTAAGACAGCGATGGACTCCGGCAAATGCGAGTCTAACGCAAGCGCGTTGTCGATATAGGATCAAACATCCGCCATCGCAACGCGAGATTCGCAATAGCAAGGTCGATCGTCGCAACCCATGGGCAATCGTCTTGGCATCTGCCATAGGCGAATTAAAGAAGGCCAGATGAGGGTAACAAACAGACGCAGGATCTCCCGGAAAACCCGCCGCCTGTTCCGGGGGTTTACCCTGATCGAGTTGCTGGTGGTGATCTCCATCATCGCGTTGCTCATTGGCCTGCTACTGCCGGCCTTGCAGCAGGCCCGATCCGAAGCGCGCACGGTCATCTGCCAGTCCAATGAGCATCAGCTGGGTGTGGCTCTACAAGCCTATTCCCTGGATTACGCCGACTATCTGCCACCAATGGCATACGCTCAGAGCCTGAGTCATTTCGCGATTCCACCGTTCTGGCACCAGGTGATCAGCCCCTACATGGGCCGTTCCCGCGAGGATCGGTTTGGCTACAACGGGCCCGATCCATCCCGCGTGTTCATGCCCTGTCCATCGCGCAACCCACCCGACGCTCAGCGCACAGGGAGACGACCGGTGTACGATCCCGGGGAGACCTCACAGACCTACTGCGTTGTCTACCCGACTGTCTTTGGATACCACCTGCCCCTCGATCGCATCACCAAAACGCATCCTTCGTATTACGCGTTCAATGCTTCGGCCCGGTTGGCAAAGATTGAACCGGGAGCGTTCATCGCCGGAGATGGTCGCAATCGTTACGGCGGCATGCGATCATTTATCATTAATCCACAGGCCAGCGGCTCGTGGATGTTCTCAATGGATACAAACCTCGACGGGATCGTGGACTCGGCACCAGGTGAATTATTTGCCGGCGTTGGTCGCTACAACGGGTTCCTCCCTGTCCATCAGGAGTCGGGCAACTGCCTGTTCGCCGACGGATCGGCTCGACGCATTCACATCCGGGATTTTTCAGAGAACTGCACCACTCTGTTCGGTCTGGCTCTACCCGACGACGACATGACCGCGTACAAGTAAATGTCACCGGCAACTTCGCTCGGGTCGTGGGGGTTATCAGATACTCCTGCCACTAGCCTGACACCCGGGAATCAAGCCCCGATACCGTATACCCACCCCACCTCCACCCCATGGGTATAATTACTTCGACCCAACCAGCCCTCCATCATGGTCTTCGGGTTCCCATCCGCAAGCTGGCCCTCAACTACAAGCACAAGGTTCGCTCTTATGCGACAACGTTGCTTCACCCTGATCGAACTTCTGGTTGTCATCTCCATCATCGCCCTGTTAATCGCAATTCTGTTGCCGGCGCTGTAACTGGCCCGGGAGGAAGCGAGCACCGTGCAGTGTGGTTCGAATCTGCGGCGGGCGGGAATTGCCTTGTACGCGTATACCAATGATTACGAGGGTCGCCTGCCCGCCTCTTCCTATACAACAAGCCTCAGCAATTACTACCTACCGCCATTCTGGCACCAGGTAATCGCCCCTTACATGGGCAAGCACAACCCAGCGCAGGCGAAAGGGGGATGGCCAGCCTATCCATGGCGCTTTGGGCACATCGGTCCGGATGAGAGCCGGGTCTTTATGCCTTGTCCGTCTCAGAAGACCGGGCCGGTCATTCATCCCATCGTGGGCCAGCAGGACGAGCGTGAACAGACTTACAACATTCATTACCCCTCTGTCTTTGGGTTCCAATGGATCCCGACGCCAACACCGACCGGCGTGCATACCGCGTTCCAGGGCTCGGCCTATATCGAAAAGGTCCCCAGCGAGGTATATTTGGGCGTCGACGGCGGGGCTATGGGTAGTCGCGGCCATACTACGTACAATCCCGGCGGCAGCGGCTCATGGGCGTTGACCGTTGACGTCGATTTCGACGGCGTACTCGATTCCCACTCGGGGGTTTTCGTGGGCTACCCCCCCCCGTTCAACCACATCGACCCGGTTCACAACCGTACGGCAAACTTTCTCTTTGCAGACGGCTCGACAAAGCGCCTATGGATCAAAGATTGGGCACAGAACATCAATGGGATGTGGGGAGTTGGCCTGGTGGATGGCGGGCTGGACGCGTTGAATCGATATAATGATAGATCGGAAGTTCGGAGTCGCAAGCCAACGACTGGGATCTCGGGGGCACCGGCGCGACCGCTGCGAGGGTTGACCTTATCACGACAATCCCACTGTAATAGCGTGCGACCCCTCCTGGTGGGGCAGATGGGAAGCCGCTCGGCCCACTATGCCTATCCCGTCGCCGCTCTGCTCTACTATTTTACCTCTCGCCGCTGTTCGGCCTCACAGCACCAATCCGCCCCAAAACCCGAACCTCCTCCAGGCTTCCCCAAATGGGTATAATTTACTAAAATGCAACTGGTCACTCGGCTAGCTATATTAGCCCGAATTCCCGTGGGGAAATTAGAATCTCGGCCGCAAGTACAGGGAATCCTCTCATGAGAAGACGCTGCTTCACTCTAATCGAACTTCTGGTTGTTATCTCCATCATTGCACTGCTGATTGCGATTCTGCTGCCCTCTTTGCAACTGGCCCGGGATGAGGCCCGTACGATCGCATGCGGATCCAACCTGCGGCAAGCGGGCATCGCCCTACAGGCATACTCCAACGATTATGAAGGCATGCTGCCACCACACTCCCAAGCGACAAGTCTGGGCAACTACTACCTCATTCCATTTTGGCATCAGGTCATTGCCCCCTACATGGGCAAGCACAACCCGTCTAGCGCCCAAGATGGTTTGCCCGCCTATCCGTGGCGATTTGGCAACCTCGGGCGGGAAGATGTGGAAGGCAATCTGGCGTGGATGCCATGCCCAGCGCAAAAGCCCGGCTTGGTTTTTCACGGATGTGGAACCCGTTGGACTGCCGTGCGCGAGCAGACCTACAACGTCAACTATCCTTCGGTCTTCGGCTTCCAATGGAAGCCACCGACGCCACAAGGCGTACACACGGCATTTAATGGCTCTGCCATATTGGAGAAGGTGCCCAGCGAAGTCTACCTCCTGTCTGATGGTGCAACCACGTATGGCAGCCGCATGACAACCCAGAACCTCAATCCTGGCGCCAGTGGTTCGTGGGCATTGTCTCTCGACACCGACTTTGATGGGATCAACGATACGAGTGGAAGTGAATTCTTCGGTTGTGGCCCACTGAACAGTCATATCGACTTCCTTCACAATAAGACCTCTAACTTCTCATTTGCCGATGGTTCGGTCCGGCGGGTACCGGTCAGGGATTGGGCACAGAACATCAATGGAATGTGGGGAGTTGGCCTGGTGGATGGCGGACAGGACGCGTTAAATCGGTACAAGTAACGCGCAAGGCGGACAAGGGCTTCGGACTGATCGGACTTACCTGCTAGCGTGACCACATCATCGCCACGACCCTTGCCTCGCTGTCAAGCTCTTGCAGGGGCTGTCATAGTGAGTATTGCCCCAACAGAACAAATATCGCCGTGAGGATCGCCTGATCGGCAACACCTCTGCCCGGATGTTTGTATTCCGCTGTCAGCATGGCATGATCCTTGACAGTTAGCATTACAATCGCCATAGACAAACAGCGAATCAGATGACCAACAATAAAGGCCGATCTAAGTCTTCTACCGTTACCTGGTTTGATCAGGCCAGACAACATGCTGATCGTATCGCTTTGATTGATGCCCATGGCACATGGACCTACGCTCAATTAGATGACGCAGCCACTAGGGTTGCATCGGCATTACTTGGCCCAGAAGCCGACCTGCAGGAACGCCGGATCGCCTTTCTGGTCGCACCCGGTTTCGAATACGCCGCAATCCAGTGGGGTATCTGGCGCGCCGGCGGAGTCGCCGTGCCACTTGGCCTGATGCATCCGCCACCTGAACTGGCTTACGCACTTGACGATGCCCAAGTGTCATCGGTACTCGCCGATCCGGCATCGGTGGACAAGATCAGATCGGTGGGTAACGAACGGTCACTACCAATTCTGCTCACGACGGACGCCTTGAACAGCCCTCTGCTCGATACACCGCCCATTGAATTGAGCCGTCGAGCCATGATGCTCTACACCAGCGGCACCACCGGTAAGCCCAAGGCGGTGGTAACCACCCATGCCAACATCCAAGCGCAGGTAGAAAGTTTGGTCGAAGCATGGGCCTGGTCGCGCCAGGATCACATCCTTCATGTACTGCCCCTGCATCACATCCATGGCATTATCAACGTCCTGGGCTGTGCCCTATGGATTGGCGCAACCTGTGAATTTTTATGGCCGTTCGATGCCAAGCAAGTCTGGCAACGTTTCGGCCACAGCGATCTGACTCTGTTCATGGCGGTGCCGACTATCTACGCAAAACTGATCACGGCCTGGGAAAACTCATCTCCAGAAGAGCGGCAGGCCATGTCACGAGGATGCCGGCAGATGCGATTGATGGTTTCCGGCTCGGCCGCCCTGCCGGTAAGCACTCTCGAACGGTGGAAGTCGATCAGTGGTCACGTCCTGCTGGAACGATACGGTATGACAGAAATCGGCATGGCCTTGTCCAATCCACTCGAGGACCGCCGCGCGCCCGGACATGTGGGCGCCGCTCTGCCCGGGGTCCAAGTACGACGGCTGGATGAACATGGACAAGCTCCGGAGCCGCAGACACCGGCGGAAATCGAAGTGCGAGGACCCGGGGTGTTCCTCGAGTATTGGAATCGGCCACGGGAAACCCAAGAAGCATTTCGAAATGGCTGGTTCCGCACCGGTGACGTGGCAGTGGTTGAGAACGGAGCATATCGCCTTTTAGGGCGAACCCGCGTTGATATCATTAAGACCGGCGGGTATAAGGTCTCCGCTTTGGAAATCGAAGAGGTTCTGCGCGAACACGCTGATATTTCTGAATGTGCCGTCGTTGGCATAGCTGACACACAATGGGGACAATGTGTGTCAGCCTGTCTCGTACTGGTACCCCAAGCAACGCTGACCCTCGATGCCTTGCGAGACTGGGCAAGACAGCGATTGGCCCCGTACAAGGTGCCCACCCGACTGCTCGCTGTCAGACAGCTGCCGCGAAATACCATGGGAAAGGTGCACAAGCCCACGGTGACCCGGCTCTTCAATACCGATCCAAATCAAGCGACCACTACTTAGCGCACCAACGGGAATACAAAGGAAGCGAAAAATGGAATACCA
>CAUZOD010000093.1:0-9581 GCA_963581115.1 Phycisphaerae bacterium
CTGTTGCGAGCTGAAACGGGCGGACAGCTCAAGTTGCTTGTCCAGCTGTTGCCCCTCATCCTCCAGCAGTTCCTGAGCTTCTAGCTTCTTGACCGAAGCCTCGTCTCGCCCGGTCAACAATATGCTCAGCTGTGAGGCGACATGATCAGCTCGATCATCGATCTTCTGCCGATTCGCAGCCAGGGTCTGTTTGAAGGTGTTGAGTGATCTGATCTCGTTACGCAATACAGTGGTGCGCTGCATGAGATCGATCAATCCGTTCTTCTCATCCTCAAGCCGTGACCGATGATCGTTGGCTGCGTGCTGCAGCCTCCTCTGGTGATCCTGAGCCCCCTCCAAACATGAGGCAATCGACTGCTGGGATTCGACAAGCCGTTCGATCGTACAGGCCTGCTCGTTCCGCTCAGTCTCGAGGCCCTGGCTGCGATCAACCAACTCGTCAAGGCGGGTGCTATCACGTTCGACCTGCTGGCGCACATCAATCAGTGCCGACTCGGCAAAGCGATGGCGCTGCTGAGCCTGTTCCTTGTGCGCCTGCTGCTGGAGCCGATCATGCTCAAGCTGCTTCTGGCGTGTCAGAATGCCTTGACGCTCAACCTCTGCATCACTGATCTGTTGCTCGTGCTGGGCAAGCCGACGAGCTGCTGCAATACGATCGGCTTCAGCCTGCTCTAACTCGTCGGCGATCTGTGCCAACTGCCCCTGCAGCCGATGGTACTCAGCTAGAGCGAACCGCAGTTGCAGTTTGCGCAGGCGTGTCGACAGATTCTGAAAGGATCGAGCTCGTGCAGCCTGCATCTTCACGCTACGTAATCGGCGATGGGTGTCCTCAAGGCGATGACGAACAAGACCGAGATTCTGATCCGTGCGTTCGAGCTTGCGTTGAGTTTCTACTTTCCGAACCTTGAATCGACTGATCCCGGCCGCCTCCTCAAACAACTCACGGCGCTGCTGTGGGTTGGACTGAAGTATGATGTCGACTTTGCCCTGCTCAATAATGGAATAGGCATCTGTGCCAATTCCCGTGTCCATAAACAGCTCGCGCACGTCACGGAGCCGGGCCCGCTTGCTGTTGATCAGGTACTCGCTGGTACCATCCCGGTAAAGATTGCGAGACACCGCGACCTGGTCCATGTCCAATGGCAACAACCGCCGACCTGCCGTTGACTTCGCAACTGGTTCCTCAGATGTCTGATCTGTGGGAACCGCTTCTGAAACGTTCTCCGAACCAGGGGGCGGTCCCAATCGATCGGATTCGGTGGTACCAGAAGCGACTGCCTCGATCACCGGATTATCAAAGGTGAGTGTGACCGAGGCCATGCCAGACGGCTTGCGGGTCGCACTACCGTTGAAGATAACGTCGAGCATCGCCCCGCCGCGCAAACTCTTGGCCGATTGCTCACCGAGCACCCATTTGATCGCATCGACCACGTTGGATTTACCGCAACCATTGGGCCCAACAATCCCCACCAGCGGACGGTCGAAGCATATCTCGGTCTTGTCGGCAAATGATTTGAACCCGGCCAGGGTGATCTTGGCCAACCGCATACGCTGGACCTCCGTGTCAACTCGCGGCGTCAGATGCCCGCCGGTTGTCGGCAACCGGGTCGTGGGCGGCCTGGTTTGAGCCTCTCCACCTGCCATCTTGGGTTATCGACCTGATACCTCCGGTTGCTGTAAGATCACTAGGGTCGCTTAGAAATTCGAACGGGCCACCACCACTGTCGATTGGGCCGTGGACGAACCAATGCCGTCAGAGACTTCTCTGGTCTGGGTTGTTGGCTCGAACTCGGGCCGAATCTCCGGCTCATCAAACTTGCCCTCATACTCGGACATCGCTTGGATCAGGGGGCTGAGGTCCAATTGCAGATCAGCATCAATGTGGCCAGCATCGACCAGATTATAAATGGCATCAATCACTTCCGCGTAAGTCAGGTCTAACCCCTCTTGCGGCTGCTCCATGCTCGGGCGGTGAGCCAACATGAACGCCAGAGTGGCCACGGTCGGGTTCAGTTTGTACGTCCGACCCTCAAAGTGATCCTTGCCCTGATAGAAAAGTAGTAGTGGCTCATCGGCGGCGGACGCTTTGAGCATTAAGCGACCATCCCACAATCGGGCCACCATCGGGGTACGGAATGCCATGTGACGGTCAAAGATAACCAGCCGGGGCACTCCACTGGCATGAGTCACGTAGATCAGGGAATTTTTAGCGGGCACGCGATCGATTACGAACTTCAACCGATTGGTTTCATCCATGATCGGGAAGCGATCAATAAAAGGGTCGTAGTTGGCGGCCAGCGATTCATACGCGGCCAGACAAACTGAACGGTCAGGATCGTTCAGCAGTGCCTGCAGGGCCTGAGTACCGTCGATGCTACGAGGCAGGAACACCAATACCTCGGCCACCCGGCGCCGCATTGCCGCTTCCGGGTGAAGAGACAGGCCATGGAGGTATTGGCCCGCCCGCTCGTCGCCCAGCCAGGAGCCGGCTTCCAAGACGGCTAGTTGTAGGTTTGGGTCAGCGTCTTCGTAATGGTCCTGGAGCACCGGGGTGACGGACCTGCCCAAGGCCCGCAACGCATTGACAACGTCCTTGGTGTGCTCCGGCACCTGCCGGATCACCTGCACCAGCTGTCTGGCCTTGCGAAGTTCAAAACCCTCCCCGCCTTGGATGTACAGGCAGCTGATCAGTTCCAAAAGCCGCTCCGACTTGCCCTGCCAACGTAGGGGGATCCAGATGGTGATCACCCGCTCGTTCTGTGGCATCGCAATCAGGTGTCGGTCATCTGTCCGGCTAAACCGCTCATTGATACGGTCGGAGATAAGCCGACTGCGGCGGAAGCTTGGCTGATTGAGCAACAGGCGAATCTGCTGGGGACTGGCGGCTTTGCCCCCGGCAATTACGACTGCCTCGCGCAGATGCTCGTCGCGTGTTTTGTCGCCGTTGCCTTCCCTGAACGGATCGATATAGATCGTCCCGCCACCCTTGGCAACAGGCTTGCGAAACGGTAGAGCCGGATTGGTACCATCGATCGTAAGCGTGAGCGTGTAGAGCCAACCCCCGGCCAAACTTGTGGTCTGGGTCTGTCGGTAAGCCTTGACAAGTAGATCAAAACGTGAGCCTGGAACCGATCCCGGTGGGATCAGCCCGTAAACCTCAACAATTGCAGTACGTGGATCCGCGAGCATCTGCTCTGGAGTCCTCTTGAGGATATCGCGGTATTTGACCGAACCCACACCCCGCTTGCGCATCAGGTTGATCAGGTGCTGACGCAGGAACGGCGGCACCTCGCCCGAACCGGTTGGTTCTGGGAGAACCACGATCCCAAAGCCCGAAACCAGGAGCGGCGCATAGTTCGCCAGGTATGCCATCGAACCTACAGTGCCCCGGAGAAATTGCGGGCCGGTAAAAGTCGACGGTGGAGCGATGGCTGCTGCAGGCACTTCAGGCTCTTGGCATCCACCAGCCAGGGCCAGTATCAGCGTCACCAAAATCATGGCGAAAACGCGGTTCATGTACAACATAAGGCACCCATGTAGACCAGCCACCAGGCTCAGGAAGGCTGGCCTTTTATTTTCGATCCCCTGAAGCCGCCGGTCAAGGGCCTAGGCCCAGATCCAAGTATATTCGCCTCCTACCACAAGTGAGCAGACGGCACTAACTTCGCATATAACTGGCAGTAGGAATGCTGGACCGTCGGCCTGAAGGCTAGAGCACCACCTAGTCGACAAGCTCGATCGGACCATGTAGCTGGCAATCAGTTGGAGCCAGGATCGATTTTCATAACGGATTTTTTGCGTCGACCCAGAAAATATCCATGCAGGCAAGCACGATGCAGGCCGACATCGACCGTGTCCTGATTGATCGCTCCTAGATCGCCCGGCGGCTGGATCAAATAGCCGATCAGATTGGCCGGGACCTCCGCCAAGAAGCCGCCAGGGATCAAACTGAAGTCACGCTCATACCAATCCTCACCGGCAGCATGATCTTTGTTTCCGACTTGATTCGGCGGCTGCCCTTGCGGATGCAGATTCGACTGGTCTCGGTCAACAGTTATCCCGGCCGTACCACTTCCAGCCGTGGAGCCAGTATGGAGGCAGCACTGACCCATATGTCGGCATCACTGAATTCGACACGTACTGATCATCGATGACATCTTGGATTCTGGCACGACCCTGCGATTCGTACGTCAGGTAATCGAAACCAAGAATCCTCACAGCCTCCGGTCCTGTGTCCTGTTGCGCAAGAACCGCCCGGAAGCTCGCGAAGCAGATGTTGATTACGTCGCATTTGATATTCCCGACGAATTCGTAGTCGGCTACGGGCTAGACTACGATGGGTACTATCGTAACCTGCCTGACATTGTGACCCTGCGCCGCGAGGTATATGAAAGCTGATGATCTGGCTTCCGGACAGGATCAGGCTCACCTGTCCCCACCGCGTGGGGTTATGCGCCCATCGCTGGGCCGAAGGGATCAGCGGTGAGCCCGGCCAAGACGTCGCATCGGTGCGTGCCGCTACGATGCTCCCGGCCCAACTTCTTCAGCCTGGAGAAGCGATCACGCTGCTGCTCAAACCCAGCCCCTGGTACATTCTGCTGGCACCGCTGAAGGCGATCACCGTACTGGTGATTCTGACCTTGGCCGTGTTGCTGATCAATGGGTTTGGTAACAGTGGCTTTACCAACCGCGAACTGACTCTGCTGGGGATCGTACTGATAGGGCTACGTCTGTTCTGGCAGTTCGCCGAATGGCTCTCTCGAGTCTACGTGCTAACCGACCAGAGGGTCCTCCGGATCAAGGGGGTTCTCAAGGTTAGCGTGTTTGAATGCCAGCTACACCAGATTCAGCAGACCGATCTCGTCTTTACCCTGCGTGAAAGATTCATCGGCCTGGGCACCATCGGATTCAGCACCGCCAGCACTGACGCCTTCTGGCTGATGGTCGCACAGCCACTAGAAGTCCATCAGCAGGTAATCGCATCAATCAAGCGTTACCGGCCATGACTGCCACGGATAAACCATCTAAAAACAGGCCTTTAGAAGGGCTGTAAAGACGAGAACTGCCTACGGAGAATCCTCCGCCCGTGCTCGGGCCGAGGCGGCATGACCGTCCAAGCCTTCGGCCTCGGCCAGTCGCACAATGTGGCCGATCGTTTCTGCGGACATGCCGGATGGATAGGCAATGGTTCCACTGCGCTTAAGGAAGTTGTACACACTGACACCACTGGCAAAGCGAGCCGTCGTGCCCGTGGGCAAGCAGTGTGATGGCCCTGCGTAGTAATCGCCAGCTGCCACGGGAGTCTCGTCACCGAGAAACAGCTCCCCAGCATGACGGATCCGGGCCGCGAAATCATCTGGATCGGCCACCGCCAGGCTCAGGTGTTCGCACGCGATCGTATTGGCCGTATCAATTGCTGCGCTACGGTCGGCCACCAACAGGGCACAAGATTCGGTGTCCAGAGCTTTTTTAATCGCATCGCGCCGGTGGCGATGGGAAACCTGCTCCTCCATACTGCGGCAAACTGCGTCGATCACCTCCCGATCCCACGCGATTAGAAAACATTTGCCCGGATCATGCTCCGCCTGTGCAAGTAAGTCTGCTGCAACACGACGCGGTTCGGCACTACCGTCGGCAATCACGGCAATCTCGCTGGGGCCGTAGAAGCCACTGTCGGTCCCCACAACACCATGGACCTGGGCCTTGGCCAGTTGCACATATACGTTGCCCGGGCCGGCGATCAAATCGACCGGGCTGACGGTTTCAGTGCCATAAGCCAGTGCCGCAACCGCTTGGGCGCCACCGATGCGATAGACCCTCGTGATCCCAAGCATCTGACAGGTCGCAAGGACAAGGGAACTGATCTGTCCGGCCGACTCCTGGCCACAGCGTGTCGGAGGTGGACTCACAATGCTGATGTTTGATGAATCGACTCCCGCAACCTGCGCAGGCACAGCCAGCATTACCAGCGTGGAAAACAGCGCCGCCGTCCCACCAGGCACGCACAATCCCACCCGCTCCACGGCCGACCAGCGCAACCCCAATTCAGCTCCATCAATCCGGAGTGGTTTGACCTGAGTCGGCATAATGTGCCGTTGATACGCCCGTACATGTTCGATCGATGTGAGAATCGCCTGGCGCAGCTTTGGATCGAGCTGGCTCTCGGCCGCCACCAACTCGGCAGCATCGATCCGCATGTCTTGGGCTTCAAAATCCGGATCGGCCCACTGGCGCATGTAGCCTACCACCGCTTCGTCGCCATATTGGGCCACATCTTGCACGATCCGAGCCACTGCCTGGGCACTGTGACCCTGCCCCGAGACCGTCGCCTGTAAGCGATCGAGATGGGCAGAAAAACCCGAACGGCCCTGATCGGATTTCAGGTCAAAAACCGGTAGCAGCGACATAACTGGATGATAGCAGGGCAAGCGGAAAAGCTCGGAGGCAGGATCGTTTTAATTCCTCAGCGTGGTGCCTGCCGGAATCCAAAACTCCAGCACCCACTTCGCACTGAACCCCACGTAAACGCTCAAACGCCCTGTGCCTGCAACACGAATTGACCGGCGCGGCGTTTGATCGCGCCACGGATTTCCCGCATCGTCAGTTCGGACTGCACCTGAGCCACCGGCAGGCTGCTGGCGACCACAATCTGGTCCAGCCCAGCGACCGGGGCCCGGACAACACGGTGATGATCTGGCGATGTAGATCGCTAAATGCCGTATCAACGACAGTTGACGTTTCGCCGCCGTGGTTGACCGCCACATCGGCTTTGAGCATCTGGCCCGCCTCACCAAGGGCGTCGAGCACATCCGCAATATTAGTCACCAATGTAGCCCAGCCCTCACGGATGACCTGGTGACAACCGGCGGATGTCTTGCTGTCAGCACGACCAGGCACAGCCATCAGCTCGCGGCCGTGGTCCTCCACGCATAATCGGGCCGTAATCAATGCCCCACTTCGCCGTGCTGCTTCGATGACCAACGTACCCAGCGACAGCCCCGAAACAATGCGGTTGCGACGCGGGAAGTGTTCTGCCAGTGGCGGGCTATCCATGGGCCATTCACTGAGCACGGCTCCACGTGAATCACTTGAATCGGTGATCTGATCGAATAATCCGATATGCTGTGCTCGGATCAGGATTGGCCAACCCTGATCCGAGCACAGCAATAGTTCTACCACCAGCCTGCAACGCTGACCGATGCGCCGCAGCGTCAATCCCATATGCGCCACCACTGACCACGTTCAGTCCCGCCTGCGCTGCCTGGTATGCAAATCGCTCGGCCTGCTCCCGTCCGTAGCCCGAGCATCGCCGTGATCCCACGGTTGCCAGCAACAAGGCATCATTTTGGATCAGCTGGCCCCGCATCCATAAAAGCATCGGTGGATCCGGGATCAATCTCAGCAGCCGGGGATACTCCGCATCGTCCCAAGACAACAGACGTATCCCCTGCGCAGCAACTGCTGCCAATTCGCGATCGACGGTGCCATCCTCTCGCAGGTGATCAAAAGCCCCAGAAAACTTGGCTGCACCGACTTGTGACACGTCATAAATCTGCACCAATCCTTCGGCGCCGGCATCGAGAGTCGCGGTGGCCGAACCGAAAGCCTCAAGGCAACGGCCTATCAACACGTGACCGAGACCCGGTGTCAGCATCAATGTCAGAAGTGCATCTCGCTCCGCTATATCCATGGGTCCAAGTTTCCCACTGCCGCCCGCATCCTTGCGGTATCACCACCAACCAAAAATTGGTGATTTAAGAGATGCAGAAAAAAAAGACTCGCCCCAGCAGGGGACGAGCCGTAGGTCGTGTGTGCGGAGCTGACGTTAGCTGCAAGCTCCGTCAAGTAGAGCTACCAGGCAGCTCCGCTCCTACACTTGGTACAGTCAGACACTGGAGCACCTCCTTACACAAGAAATTGGTTTGCCCAGCCGTCGCCCGCCTCGCGCGGACCGCCGGAAGATTCTTGCCCTGCGACGTCTCACAGAACACAACGCGCGCCGCGGTGACAAACCACCAGCGCTCGGCCAGCATCCCTACCTCGACCCCTGCACGGGGTTTTCCCGCCAATGGTCGCAAGCAATACCGACATTAGAATTATCGGCACATTGGCCTCTGCGTCAATGATTTGCGAAAAAAAATGACGATCGCACGATCATCACCACAGGTATTTCATTTCGTTGGGTTTTCCGACGCTAACACGAGCTTGTGCTTGCGCTTAAACAAATCTGCCAGATGATCGACCTCGGTCAGGGCACTGGGCGACCAAACTGCCCAATGCAGGGACACCGCACACTTGGATGAACGAATGCCCTCACGAATTATCCTATTCAATCGCTTAATCGGAAGACGCGAGACAACTTCCTCGCTCATGGGGATGCACAAAAGTGGCCCAGCTGGGTTAGGTACGAAATAGGCCATCACCTCGATCCGCTGACCTTTGCCGTTAAGCAGGCTATAACAGGCTGTCCACCGCCACGCACTGCCATACCAGATAAGCTCATATTCAATCCCGGGGAAATGACCGAGCTTTTCCAGTAACGTATCCACCACTTTGCGCTTGGCGGGATCCTTGTATGGCTCGAGCAACTGTGCCAAGGTGGGCTCAACCCAGCGGTCTTCCCAAGCGTGCCGGTACGTCTTAATGGCTGCGTTCATGATCTGGCAGGTTGTGTGGCTCAGTAATACCGACCGGAAATCGAGCAAAGCACTATAGACAGTTCCACCACGCCATGCCAATGGTGTACCTGAGATTACCCCAAACCCGCGTTGGCCGTCGAAGCGCCCCATGTCTACAGGAATATACGACGATCTGACGGTAGTGGTAATGGCCAAACCAGCGGTGCCAGGTATCGCCAAGACTCGCCTGATCGGCCAATACACCGCCATCGAAGCCGCTGCAATACATGAAGCTATGACTGCCTGTGTGCTGGTGCGCCTAAAGCAGTATCTGCCCGGCCGGCACATCTTGGCCCTCGCCAGCGGTACTTGGACAGGCCTAAATACCGATGGCTGGGAAGTTTGCAACCAGGGAAGCGGAAACCTAGGACAACGCATCAACCACGTCTGGAAGTCGCAGTGTCATGGACCGACTGCCATGTTTGGGATCGATAGTCCAGACGTGCCTGGTGCCATCCTGGCTCAGATACGTCCGGCAATCCAGCGGGCAAGTGTCGCATTAGGACCTGTGCCCGATGGTGGCTACTGGACCATCGCTGCCCAAACGCGCCAGCCTGCTCTGCTGATGGGCATCGACTGGGGCAGCACCAACGTGTACCATCAGACCGAACATGCAGCTGCTGCGGCTGGCTTGAGCCTTGACCACCTCCCTTCGTGGTTCGACGTGGATGAGCCGGCCGACGTAATTCAGCTCCAGCGACGTCTTGGCAGTGCAACCGAACCGCCTCTGATCCGCCTCCGGGCAATGCTTGAGGCCATCGACAGGACCCTACCAAATGCCCCCGACCGATAACCAGTGCCATTTAATTCATAACCGGCCGCCAATCGGTAACTCATCGATTCCGACAGCGGCCGATAATACCAAAACCAATGAGCCGGACTTCAGCACCTCGACCATCCTGA
>CAUZOD010000094.1:0-9442 GCA_963581115.1 Phycisphaerae bacterium
GTAAATGCGCCTTTCTCGTGACCAAACAGTTCGCTCTCCAAAAGATTGCTCGACAGCGCCGCACAATTCAGACACAATAGAATCTCGTTGCGCCGAGGAGAGTGAGTATGAATAGTCCGAGCAACCACCTCTTTGCCCGTTCCCGACTCACCGCAGACGAGAACGGTTCCATGCGAATGGGCGATCTGTCGGATCTGCTGAGCGACATGCCGCATGGCCGGTGAGTTGCCCACGAACGATGGCTCTTCCTCAAGCGTACGACCGTTCGATCGCAGCACCTCATTCCCCTGTAACAGACTTCGATGCTCCACTGCCCGCCGGACGACCATGAGCAATTGATCACCTTCGAACGGTTTCTGAATGAAATCAAATGCTCCCTGTTTCATCGCCGCAACCGCATCGTTAACCGATCCATACGCAGTCATCAGCACGACAGGCAATGTTGCGTCCACTTGGCGCAAACGATCCTGCAGTTCGATACCGGTCATTCTCGGCATCTTGAGGTCGGTGACCACTGCCACCGGTTTGTGCTTTGAAACCATCCGAAGTGCCGTGTCCCCATCAGCAGCGACAACCACCGTAAAGCCCGCACGCTGCAACGTGGATCCGACACTGTCGCGCATCATCTGCTTGTCATCAACAACGAGAATTTTCTCACATGGCTCATTCACACCACGACCTCCTCTAAAACGTGCTCATTGGTGTGAATTCCACCCAAGTTGTTCCTGATGCGGGAAGCACCCGAATCTCGCTCCGGTTGTTGTGCAGGCAACCAAATCGTAAAAACGGCACCGCCATCGTTGCGCACTGCGATCCGGCCGTCATGAGCGTCAACGATGCGATGTACAATCGCCAGCCCGAGCCCAGTTCCCGTACTCCTTGTCGTAAAAAATGGATTGAATATTTGGTCGATCTTCTTTCTGGCGATGCCGGGTCCCACATCGCGCACCTGGAGGCGCAGCGTGCTGCCACTAACGGTTGCCTCCAACCTTAACTCAGGTCGAATGCTCAAGTTCTCCATAGCTTCCACGGCGTTCCTTACGAGATTCACTAACGCTTGATGTAGCAGATTTGCATCGCCGTATACGACCGCATCATCGTCGATGAAACGACACACTTTGATCCCCTGTGCCTCGATGGCTGGACGGTGAGTTTCAATCACCCGATCGATCAGCTCACCAACATCTAGTACCTGGTGATCCAGGTCGATTTCACGCGAGAAATTGAGTACATCCACCACAATCGCATTAAGTCCGACCACGGCAGAGGCGATTTTTCGCGTGTTCTCCAGCGCGACGTCGGGGCATGTCTCGGAGCACTGCAGATCATCCACAACCATCCCCACATAAAGCTGGATCGCAGCCAATGGATTGCGGATCTCATGAGCAATCCCTGCTGCCATCTGGCCTAACGCCGACAATCGGCGAGATCGCTCCAATTGAGCGTCCTTTGAAGCCAACTGCTCCCGGAGCCGCTGAACCTCCGCCTGCAGTGTCTCGTGGCTGCTCTGGAGGCGTTCGGTGACCTCGTGGTAAGCACGGATAATTTCTGAAAGACCGTCCGCCAAATCCGTTACCCTCGGTGATCGGTGAACCGGGATTCCGACCCGGATGTTCCACCGTGATAGGCATGCATCGCCTGACCGGTGCGCGATACCTCTGTAAGCTGAACATCGATCGCCTCCTGAGCAGCATGAAGCTGCATCTGAGCCTTCCCATCCCGTTCAAGAATGTCAGCCAATCGCGTTTCTATATCCTTAAGCAACCCGCGAAACTTCTGGAGATCACCCTCAGTCAGTGCGGCGTATATGCGGTCCCGACTCTGAAGAAACGGGGCGAGTTGTTCCGTGATTTCTCTAAGACGATCGATCAGACCCTGTTTTTTCGAAAGGACTGAGAGCAACTGCACTGTCTGGCCATCTTCGATGAACGTGGTTTGTGGCTCGGTCAGCGATTGAAGCTGGCCGTACAAATCGCGCTGCTGGCTAAGCAGATCGATCAGGCTTGAACTATCAATCGTAACGTGTGCGGCCATCCATGACCTCGTCAAAGAAGCGAGAACTTCCTGTTCACGCCAATGAATCGTCCATCTGTAATCGGCTGAACAGTCTCGTATAGATCACCAAAAAATGTGAAAAACGATCTTCAATTGCAATCGGTAGTAAAAAATATCAAATCGATCTGACAAACTAGATGGACCTAGGATTCTAGAATTCTCAGAACTTCAATTTCCAGGGCCACTGACTGTAAAAACTGAATACACCAATAGCCCCATAGGACTTGCTGCTTCCAAGGCCAAGCATCAAGGAACACTGGCCATGAACGCCCGATGTCTTAGTCATAATCGCTGAACACCGCTCGGCCACACTCGATACGCCAACGACTCACAGCCCTGTCTTGCCTGCAAATAGCCCTAACTCGGAAGTCCAACGCAACCAATCTTCCCAATGCTCACGGGTCATCGGCAGGCTTAGGTCATCAAATGCTTCATCCGGAATGCGGTCCAGCTGCCAGAGAGCGTGGTCATTGGCCACCTTGGCCTCCTTGTATTGGCCTAGTTCACAACGCGCATTGACAATCTGTACTAGAGCGACCAGCGAAGCAGGGTGCCGCTCCCACCGCCGGACAGCGGTATCGTAGAGGTCAATTGCCTCCTCGTACTGTTGCTGATCGAAAGCACAGTCGGCCTGGTAAAAATAGGCGTTGCGAAGTTGAAGCTGTTCCAACTCACTCAATGCCGCTTCATTGCGTCCTTCGAGTTCATAGATGGTCTGATTGTAGTTCTGCTGCGCTTGCTCGAGCCGCCGGTTGCGTTCTGTGCTCAGGGCGATTAATTCGGCATGGGAACGACGAGAAGCCATTTCTTCATCGAGTACCACGATTGATTTTCGCAATGCATCGGCAAGCATGAACCGCAACATCGCCGACTCGGAACGATCACCGTACCGCTGCACCGCCTCACTAAGTCTCTCGATGGCGGGCACCGCATATACACCGTCTTGTTCCATCTGATGGTAGAATAGTTTCCCTAGTTGGATCAGTGCCTCACGGTACCGATCGCTTTCTGGCGTAATCGCCGGATGGTTGTCAACCATCCGGGTCAAGCCCCGTATCGCGGCATCGGTCTGACTAACCGCGATGTGGGCTTGGGCCAGTGGCACCAGACTGTCGAAGGTCTCAATCGCATGTGGATGTTCGCGAACCAGTTCCATGAACTGGGCGATGGCTGCCTCGAAATTTCCACAAGCCATCAGGGCCTTGCCCAAATGGCTCTTGACACGCAACAGCAACGGATCACTCTGTCGTGTCTTCACGAATTCATCATACACGTCAATCGCCTTGTCCCATTTCTGGGCCTTGTCATAGGAAATTGCCGCTTTCCAAAGGCTTTCCCGGTGCAAGTCATCTTCGAGCGTAACCTCGTGAGCATGCCGCAGGTAATAGTCAGCGGCATGACCGTAATAGATCGCTGACTCCCGGTTTAAGCAGTGAAACTGCTGGAGATTGTCATCGCTATCATCGTTGACCTGCTTCGGATCGAACAACAAAGCACGAACATGCCGATCTTCGGCGATCTTCTCATTGGTGACGGCAAAATCCAATAGTAGAGAGTCCGAAAGCTCTGGTTCGTGCAATCGGCGTAACAGGTCCAATAGCACCAAGGCCTGATCGAAATCACCTTCCTTGTTCACGTGATCAATGTGAAAGTGGGCAACGTCTTCGAATAGCTTGCGGCGCCGATCCAAGCGGGATGTCCGCTTGTTAAGCAAATCCACCGCAAGACTGAAATGATTCTCGGCCTCAGGATAGGCTTTGAGTCTTGCTGCGCAATCGGCAACCCCAATCAGCGCCTCAATATAGACTTTCTCCGAAGGGAACCTCTGCACGGCATCGCCGAAGTGCTCCCGGGCAGTGTAAACGCCAGCCTCATCTGCCCTCAGCAACGCGATCTGCGCCAATCCCACCAGAATGTCGGCATTCAGTGCCGCCGTTGTTTCAATAGACTGCTGGGCAAAAAAATAATGCCTCTCAGCGCTGCTGAAATCGCCCTCTCGCTGATAGGACCGGGCCAGTAACACCAGTAAAGGAGCCAGTTCCAAGCTATCAGCACGACTCTTGAGACGATTGACTCGACCCAGAAGATAATCCACTGCACGCCCACTGCCTCCAGATTCCAGGTATAGCTCAGCTTGAATTGAACTGATCCAGATCTCTTCCTGAAGCTTACGTTTTTCATCTGTTTCCGCGCCAATCTCCTGGCGAAAACGGTCAAGCAATGGGCTTAGACTATCCAGATCGGCCTGGCCGTCACCATGAAGGTGTTGCTCGATTAACCCGCGAATGATCGCATACCGGCGTCGCGCCGGCTCATGGGCCATACGCTTTTCAACGATCGCCAGCGCCTCCTGCTCACGGTCCAGGGCCAATAGTGTCTGGGCATAGCGCCGCACCGACAGCCCGCTCAATTGAAACCCAACGAAGGTTTCGGCATTGTCATAATATTCCAGAATCTGCCGGTTCTGATTATGAACTGTGGGCGTATCAACCACCAGATTCTGACGATTCTGCAGGTATCCCAGGTCGCCCCAGCATTGCCAATAGCGTGCGCGATCAATCTCCGTTGCTTCGGCTGCAACCTCAATGTACTGGCGGATGTCTTCAAGCTTTGCTTGAGCCTTCTCAAAATTACGGGCATGCAAGTAGAGATCCACATCATCGAGCGCCTCATGAAACTTGTGGGTATCAGGAGTCGGTAGCGCCACATAAACACCCACGACCAACAACCCCAACCCCAGTAGCAGCACTGGCAGATGCCAGACCTGAGACCAAGCCGGTTCGCTCGTGATGCATGTCGGTGAAGAAGAATTGTCGGCCATGATCTGATTACGCCGTGGGCGAGGAACGGTCCGACTCGAGAATGTCTTTAATCTGATTTACGGTGCGGCCACTTCGCAGTTCTCGAATGCGCGCCAACCGCGCGAACACCGTTTCATCATAGAGCCGATGTCCACCGGCAGTCCATGGGTTTCATCAATCAAGCCCCAGCGAGTGTAGTTGTGCAATGTCTGGCGGCAAAGCCCAGTAAACTCAACAAGTTCTCCGATCTTGTAATGCTTCGGAGGCAGTACAAAACCATTGCTCGGCACCGAAGGCTTCATACGGTTGGACGTATCGTCCAACCGGTGCACCACCATGAAATCACAAAAAAAATCTTGTTATCGGGCCTTGGAACAGCCGTAGCCTCACTTCATCCCCGAGGACTTTTACAGGCTATCGTCCCTGACACGCCGGCGCAATTCGGCATCAATGAACCCTTGTAAGTCACCATCCAGAACGGACTGCGGATTACCTTGCTCATGACTTGTCCGATGGTCCTTGACACGATTGTCATATAGCACATAGCTGCGAATCTGAGTACCCCAACCCATGTCAAGCTTGCCGCCGGTCGCTTGATCCAATTCGCTTCGCCGCTTTTTCTCTTCCAGCAATTCCAGCTTGCCGCGCAAGATACTCAAGGCCCGCTTCTTGTTCTGTTCCTGCTTTCGCTCATTGGAACACACGATCATAATGCCAGTGGGCTTGTGGATCAGACGAACAGCCGTAGCAACCTTGTTGACATTCTGACCGCCGGGTCCTGAAGATCGGGCAAAGGTATTGATTTCTATCTCGTTCTCGTCGATTTCTACTCCGCCGATATCGGGAAACTCGGGCACGATGTCCACGGCAGCAAAAGAGGTCTGACGTTTCCCCTGGGCATTAAACGGTGACACACGTGCCAACCGATGCGTCCCTCGTTCAGCTGAAAGGTTCCCATATACCATGTGTCCCTTCACGTAAAGGGTCACATCCTTAAGACCGGCTTCTTCGCCGATAGTTTTGTTCACCTCGCTGACGTCCCAACCCTGTTTCTCGCAATAGTACAGGTACATGCGCATCAACATCTCGGTCCAATCCTGCGCTTCAGTCCCACCCTCGCGAGAATAGATCGCTAGGTAACAGTTTCGAGAGTCGTATTTCCCCCCCAGCAACGACAGGGTTTCGAGCCGCTCCAGTTCACTATCCAGAGGGTCGATCAGTTCGTCTACCTCGCGACGCGACTCATCATCATCAACCTCTTGCGCCATCTCCCAGAGTACCTGGGCATCTTCAAGCCGCCCGGCTATCCTGGATATTGGCTCCACCTGAGCCTTGATTGCTCTGAGTTCTGCGACAACCCGGTTGGCCGTCTCCGGATCATCCCAGAATCCGACAGTACCCATCCGGGTTTCCAGCTCTGTGAGTTGCTCAATCTTTCGATCGTAGTTAAAGAGAGTCGCGGATGGTGATGATCCGCGCCTCAAACTGCTTGAGTAACGAGGCGATGTTCTCGTGTCGCAGGGGGGTCTGTTCAGCCATGGCGCAATCAGTGTACCCGAATGTGCATGTCTGAACCAGAGATCGGGGCCACCAACGGTAACCTTCACCCATGGAACTGACTACATCGATTGGAACCACCGCGATCTGGTGCCGATGTCGCTGCCAAGCAAAGTTCACATTACCGATGCGATCGCATCACAGAGGCGATCCATGTTCTGCCCGGTCATCCCCGCAACGTTGATACGTCCGGAACCCACAATGTAGATCGAATGCTTCTGTCGCAATTGACCGACTTGGTCCTTGGTCAGACCGGAGAAACTGAACATACCTCGCTGCCGAGTGATGAACGCATTGCCGTCCGGGTTCAGCTGCACACTGCGATGATCAAGCGAATCAGCAAACAACTGGCGCATGCCAGTGATCCGATCTCGCATCTGAGTGAGCTCGCCATGCCACTGCTGGGTCAGCTCGCCATCGCCTAGGATTGTCTGCACGATCGCGGCGCCATGGGAGGGCGGGTTGGAATAGTTACGGCGAATCCCAACCTTAATCCGGCTCTGCACCGCGGCGGTCGTCTGGGCATTGCGAGACACAACAGTCAGGGAGCCGACTCGCTCGCGGTAGAGACCGAAGTTCTTGGAAAAACTACTGCAAACAAGCATCTCCGGGCAAGACTCATACAGAGCGTGTAAACCTACCGCATCGCTATCGAGTGAATCCGCGAAGCCCTGATAGGCAAAATCAAGCAGCGGTGTGATACCACATGCAACCAGTTGCCGCCCAATTGCCAACCACTGATCGGCGGTCGGATCCACACCGGTCGGGTTGTGGCAGCAACCATGCAACAGCACCATGTCGCCGGCCGGCACCTTGGCCAGAGTTGCCATCATCGGGTCGAACGCCAGGGCGTTGGTTTGACGGTCAAGATAGGGGTAGGTCTTGATCGGCACACCTGCAGCCTCAAATATCGCTGGGTGATTCGCCCACGTGGGATCGCTCAACCACACGGTGGCTTCCGGGTGACTCTGATGCAGGTAATCACCGGCCACCCGCAGTGCGCCCGTTCCTCCTGGGGTATCGCTGGTGGTGGCGAGACCGGAGTCCACGAGGTCGGAATCAGCCCCGAACATTAGCCGGCGCACGCAGTGGCCGTAGGCATCGGTGCCATCAATAGGCAGGTAGTTCTTGGAAGTCTCATGAGCAAGCACCTGGTGTTCGGCCTGCTTGACCGTTTTCAGTACGGGAGTCTGGTTCGAGGCGTCTTTATACACTCCAACGCTCAGGTCAATCTTATCTGGATTTGAATCGGCCCGAAATGCCTCGGTCAACCCGAGAATCGGATCCGGTGGGGCCGGCTCAACACGCTCAAATAAAGTGACTTCCTTCAACATAACCGAAGCGTAACAATGCTGGGACCTGCTGGCAATGCGCGATCGTACAACGACCCAAGAGAAACACCCACAACCCGATGCGGATCGTTGAACTGCCCTTCAACCGGAAGGGTCACCGTGGTGCGACAGCACGCCCCGATTGTGCCGATTCGTAAATCGCTTCAACGATCGATACGGACTTACGTGCCTCGGTGCCATCCAACATCAGCTCGGATCTGCCATCAAGCGCGTCGAGAAATGCTCCGATGTTTCTCGTGTGGTTCGAGTAGTCGATGGCCATGGGATCCGAAGCACCGCCGCCGGTCTTAGTCGCGGTGCTAAAGCGGGCTCGGATTTCTTCATCGGTCTCTTGCTCAGTCCGAAACTGCCAAGTGATCAGCTCGTCTTCCAAGATTTCGGCCATGCCATCGCGGCCGGCGATCTGGAATCGCTTAAGCGAGCCTGGGTACATCGACGTGGCTCCCAGTAACTGCCCCAGCGATCCGTCCGCGAAACGCATGACCGCTACTGCGGTGTCCTCAACCTCGATCAACTCCTGGTTGTGCCCACGCTGCGCGGTGAATGCAAATGCCTCTGTCACCGGATTCTCGCCTCGGGACGATGCGATCCACTGGAGCATGTCCACCCCATGGATCGACTGGTTCATCATGGCACCACCACCGTCGAGGGCCATTGTGCCCTGCCATCGCTGCGGCGCATAGTAGGCATCATCCCGCCACCATGGTACGTAGCTTGACACCGCCGCGACCAACCCGAATCGACCTGCCGCAGCTGCGTTGTGAACCGCGGCAACCACTGGGTTGAATCGCGAGGGGAAGATCCCACCCAGTACGACTTCCCCATCCTGGGCAAGCCGAATCATCTCATCTACTCGCGAGGTGGTAATCTCCAGTGGTTTCTCGCAAAGCACGTGAATCCCACGCTGGGCGCAGGCACGCAAAGGTTCAAGATGGGCACCACTGGGTGTACAGATTGTCACGACATCCGGCGCTTCTTTTTCGAGCATCATCACTGTATCGTCGTACCATCGGCAACCGTGCTGCTCGGCAAACTGACGTCCCTTGGACTCGGTTCGGCATGAACCAGCGGCCAGTTCGACTCCAACAAGATCGCCGATCGCGCGAGCGTGCATCCCCGCAATGGCTCCGACACCAATGATCGCAATCCGATGTTGAACGCCATCGCCCTTCATTTGACCTGCTCCGGCATGGTGGCTAAGGGTAACGCGGTTTCCTCTTGATCAGCTCGGTGTTCCACGACGGGATCGATACGAAGATACGGAGTGAGCAACTTAACCGCAAGGTAAATAAGTGGGGTATCAATGAGTGCTGCGATAAGTTTGAACGCGTAGCCGGTCACGATAAAGGTTGCCAGTACTGACCATAATCCCCATCCAGTTGGTGCCGGATCTCCCACTGGCAGTGCATGGGCGTAGAAGTGAGTGATCAGAATCACTGCCACCGTGTCAACCGCCTGGCTAAAGATGG
This sequence comes from Phycisphaerae bacterium, assembly GCA_963581115.1. Classification (GTDB taxonomy): domain Bacteria; phylum Planctomycetota; class Phycisphaerae; order Phycisphaerales; family Phycisphaeraceae; genus CAUZOD01. Next base: position 9,235 of record CAUZOD010000094.1, read on the forward strand.
TTGAGCCGTTGTTCCTTAACCATAAATGCTTTCCTGCAGTCAGGCGCTTCCAGAAATGGAACAGGCGCACGTCGATTAACTGGGCTGCGAGGTAGGCAATCATCGACGCAGTCACCGCCCCGAAGGTCAGCATGCGAAGCTGATAAAACGTCCAGCCTGTTTCGGAAAACCCTCCAGTCTGAGGATTGAACTGCGGCAGGTCAGGAAA
>CAUZOD010000095.1:0-9424 GCA_963581115.1 Phycisphaerae bacterium
AGCGTCCCTACTGGAAACAGCCACGGCACCAGCAAGACGGGTACGAGTAAAACATTTACCAGCGGCCCGGCCGCGATTGACCATAAAACCGCGCCAGGACGCGGCGGCGGATTCACGAAAGCCATTCCACCCAACGGCCACAGCATGATCTTATTGGCTACCCCACCCACCGATCGGCATGCCAATGCGTGCCCAAATTCATGCAACAACACAATGACAAACAGCCCGATATAAGTCAGCGTTCCCCACGTAACCGACATACCGAACGCCCCGTCAAAAAGCAATAGATATGCCACGGGAAGCCAGGACCAATGCAAAAACACGTGGATCCCCATTGCCTGAAATAGATGAAATGATCCATTGCGAAACTCAAGCATCCATGCAGTATAGAGGCAGACACGAACTACGCCTAACCCGGACTGGGAACAGGAAAATTCAACTGAACATGCCCGAAGCTCTATCCGAATCAGTTGGCTTTGCCGGTATCAACTGTCCGGCTTGCCCTTCTACAGACTGGAGGCAGGCTCTTAGCCGCAGGCCGACAATTGCATCGGCACGTTGATGACTGGACGATCTAGTAGTGAGCCACCTTTGCATATGACAACTGGAGTCCACGGTACATGGTGATGACAAGAAAAAGGCTGTCCTCCCATCTCATGACAAAGCATGTTGTAAAAAGCAGGTAGAGGGGCTTCGACCCGTAACATTCAGCTTGAGAAACTCCGCAGATACTACCGAAGAGCCTAACGCAACAAAGGCTGACCACGCGTCGCCCTCAAAGCCCACCAGTCACATCAGCGATGATCCGAGTGACACGCGAATGAATCCGGTTGTGTTCGCACCCCACCGGCCAATTACGTAAAAAAGGCCTCCAAAAATGCAGGTCCATAAGCACCCATCGGACTTGTCCCGGGCTCGATTCTAATTCATATCGCCCAGCATCGCACTAAGTAAAAGTCTCCAACTAAGTTACTACGCAGTGCTTACGAAATTTCAGCAGCTCAATTACCCGCTAGATTCTCGCAATGGCAGTGGATGGGTGATAGGTTGAACTACTTGGCGAGGTGAAAGAGCCTGCCAGAATAGTGGCAAGCTCTTTTTTTATGCCTCTGAGAAAGGACTATCTGCTTCACTCCAAAGACAGTGTAACCGACCCCGCTCCTCGACCAATCCACAACTGCAGGAAGTGATCAGTATGGATACTCATGAAGCTACCTGCTGTACCGCTTGCTGGACAATGTCCATTCCTGCCATTTCACTCCAGGCGGCAAGTATCTGCTTAGTGACGGATCCGACCTGGCCGTCCCCGACCGGCAACCCGTTAAAACGGGTGGCCGGCATCAGGCAATAGGGAGTGCTGGTAAAAAATATTTCGTCGGCAGTGTAGAGATCGTAAGGTTGCAACAATGTTTCCGCGGTCTCGATACCAAGTTGTTGAGCCAACTCCAAAACCGTTTCGCGAGTGATACCGACCAGGGCGTTACTAGCTGTAGGCGTCTTCAGTACCCTCCCGGAAACGATAAACACATTGCCCCCCTTGTTCTCGGCAATGTTTCCATAGATGTCGAGGATCACGCCCTGGGCATCGGCATCCACCAGCTTGACTTCCATTTCCGCCAGCGTATATGTCATGCGGCTGCGGTTCTTAATGCGAGCATCCAGAGACTGTGACGGTATGGCCCGACTCATGGCGGTCACCGCGTGGCAGCCGTACTCGTAGTAGCCGGCCCAGCCGCGCAGATCGAGCGGGGCCGTATAGATCATCACCGTTGCGCCGCTGCGCTGAACCGTCGGATCGGATCCCAGCACAGACAGGCCACGTGAAATGTTGTGGACAATCCAATAATCTTCATGAGCCTCTAACAAGGGCCGATTGATCTCCAATACTTTTTCCGTGATTTCCAGCAACTCTGCTGGATCACAACCGGGGTCAATTCGTGTCACCTTAAGTGACTTGTAAAGTCGTTCCAGGTGGCGCTCTAGCTTGAACGGATGATGGGCAAAGGTACGAGTCGACTCGGTGACGGTGTCACCGAGTGTCACGGCACTGTCAAAAATTGAGATCTTGGCGTCTTCTTCAGGAATGAACTCGCCAGACAAATAGACCATGCGCGTCATGAAACACAAACCTATTCTGATCAAACCTCAGTAAAACATTAAACTCTACAGTTCTGGTACGATATCGAACTCAGGCATTAAGAACAAGCTGCTTCCGGCACTACAGCAAGTCCGGAAAGAATCTCGAGAAATAGAAACAAGAACAACGAATTGTCTCTTGCGACTGTTTGTAACTGTTGTCATGCCAATCCTGATTTATGGCGGGCTTCTCACCGGATGTGTCAGTCGCGCGCCGGAATAGAATATTCAGAACCCCTATGCGACCGTCGACTGGACGAGGTGTCGGCAGTACAAGGCCGATTTTCAAATAAACACCTCCATGAGCGACGGAGCCCTGTCCCCCCAGGAGGTGATTGACCGTTATCATGCACTGGGGTATTCGATTCTCGCGCTCACCGATCATGATACCTGGGGCCCGGACGTGGACCCGAGCCACCCCCAACGCCATAAGACCACCTGGCCGTGGCAGGCGTTTGATCGCGATCCCGAGACCCTCGGCATGGCCGCTGTCGAGGGCAACGAGATAACGGACCAGCATGATAATCATTGGTCAACATTCGGAAGTTATTTCAACGACTACGGTGATCCGGAAGGCAATTTTGACCTCCGGTCATCGGAGAAAATCCAGCTCGAGGAAATCGGACGTCGCGGCGGATTGGCAATGCTGTTCCATCCTGTGTGCTGGCCCAATGCGCCAGTGACATGGTATACAAAAATGTACCAGACCTATCCTCACCTGATCGGCATGGAGATTTACTGCCGCCAGGGGGACAGATATATCGGCGACCGAAACCTTTGGGATGTCGTTGTAGCCGAATTTGCAGGAGAGCGTTCGGTCTGGGGGTTTTGCAATGATGACATGCATGTGAAGGAACAAATTGGTCACCAGTGGAATATCATGCTGCTACCCGAGTTATCCCCGGAATGGGTTCGCTGGGCAATGGAGAATGGCACGTTTTTGTTTGTATTTGCGCCAGAGGGTCCTAGCGGCCCCCCACCACCTGTCATCAAGTCAATAATCGTTGACTCGCGAAAAGGCGCCATTTACATTGATGCAACTTGTTATGAAAGCATAGACTGGATATCCGACGGGAAAGTGGTTCATCGGGGGGATCGCGTGAATTTGAGCGAACTGCCCGATCTTGGCGGGTACATTCGGGCCGAGATTCACGCAATGAATGGCGGTTCAATCGTAGGAACCCAGCCGTTTCACATCCACCCACGGCAAAATGGGGCGGGCAGATGATTAACCTTCAGCTGGCTTGGTAGTCACGAACGCACACGTCATCGGAAATGCACATTTTGCCCGTGTGCTATTGAGTAATAATGCGACTTCAACGCCGAGAGGCACTGCAATTACCATCCTCCACATTGCTTGCATGCACACCCGCACTCGGGGCGCAATACCTTTCATTTCTTGTATTTACATGCCAATGACAGCTTCGGTTGTTCCGCACAATTGATTGCTTCTCGCTGACAGCAAGATCAGTTGCTCACGGAGTGGGATTGGATAGACTACCCATGCAACAACTGTATGATGCTGCGCTCGGGATACCGTCACTGCTGGATCATGCATATGCTGACACACGACGAAATCGAAGGCTACAACGAGCTTGGCTATCTCGTCCTGGAATCATTTTTTCCGACGAACACTGCCACGATACACTGAGATGTTGGATGAGATAAGGAGGAACTGGGAAGTTGGGAAACAGCGCGACGAACACTATTTCGCAGAAAACTACGGTGGAGATAACGAACTTCTAGACGTTCTTCACAAAGTGCAGAGGGTTTGTGTTGTAGAGCCGCGGGTGCTTCAGATCGTCGGTGATAGCGATCTTCTCGACATCATAGAACAGTTTGTGGGGCCGAACATTGATGTTTTTGGCACCAAGTTCTTTCCCAAACTACCTAGAGATGGCACCTCCACGAAATGGCATCTGGACAATTTCTGCGACGATAAGGGCAGAAAACACATCGTCAGTTGTGCAATCTATTACAAAGACACCGATCGTGAGAATGGTTGTTTGCACGTCATCCCACGCAGCCATACGGATCCGTCCCTGGTCGAGTATCACCGCGGACCTGATGGGAATGGCATTTGGGTGCCGGCGGACGAAACTGGCGTGAAAGACGTCGTATGTCCCGCAGGGTCGGTGGTGCTTTTCTCAGACCAGTTGATTCACGGTGCATATAACAAACACCTCTGAAGACCGTCGCCGTTACAGCACGGCCTGGCACTATATTTCTGGCGATCGGAAACTGGAGAGTTTTGGGCGCAGCACTTACGAGGACCGGTTCAACGTTCGAGGCAAGTAAGATGGGCAGAAAGATAGTCGCTTCCGTCGTCGGTTTGGGCGGCAATGGCATGAAGACGGTGCACAATGCCATTGAATCCGAACACATCGACAAGCTCGTCTGCGTTGATATCGATGCTCAAAAGTGTCACAAAGCCAGAGAGCGCACGGGTGTTCCAGTCACCACGTCACTGGAGGAGGTTCTTGCAGATCCTGTGATCGAGCTTGTCTATATTTCTACACATAATGCGGCCCATTATCCGGTCGATAAATTGGCGCTCGAGCGCGGAAAAAAGGTTCTCATGGAGAAACCGATGGGGGTCAACATCGGGCAGACCGAGGATCTTCTGGAAACGGTATCGAGAACTTCCGGATGGCTTGCTGTCGAGTTTGAGTGCAGGCATTATTCAAAGCTGTATGCACGAATAAAAGAAGTCGTCGATTCCGGAGAAATCGGTACGCTAAGACACATCAATTGTCAGTATGTGCTCCCACCAGGCGGTGAATCGGAATGGCAACATGATCCCGAGCTTTCTGGCGGCATCTTTTGTGAAAAACTCTGCCATTACGTCGATCTACCAAGATGGGTGGGTCGGCGGCCGTGTGTGCCGATATTTTTCCACCAAAGCTGATAACGTCGTTCCCCACTACGAAGTCTCAGATAACATCGAACTGACGTATCAATTCGATTGTGGTGTTGTAAGCCATCTGTCCTTCATTGTTGGGGCTGCGGAATGGGTGACCGAGTATGCGAATATGGATGAGCTTATCAAGAAGCAAGATGAATCAGGTTTCAAACACAGTTACCGGATCGTGGGGACGGAAGGAGCTCTTGAAAGCAACATTTACACAAGAGAATTGAAGATCTATCACCATGCGGGCAAGCAAGGGTTTGTCGGCATGGCAGATCTGGCGAGGATTGAACGATGGAATGCGGAGGATACGGAGAAGTACGTACACAATACCACTGACGAAAAAAAAGATGCTGCCACAAGCATCATAAACGGATTACCCCCAATCATCGATCCTGAGGACGCGGCAGAAACCATGCGGCTCTGCTTCGCCTTCGAAGAAGCCGCCTCAAAACCGTGGCAGGTTGTAGAAAGATGGAGCCGGATTTCCCGAGAATGCGCCCGCCAGCTGTGATGCCAAGTTCCGGGCTGGTCGTATGGATAGAATTTTCTCGATGTGCAGGCATGTGTTCTCCCATCGGCCCCTGATCTTGTGACTATGACTCCATTTTGACTTGGATTGGAAGAGTTCCCAAAGGATTTTCTCGATGATATCCTCGAAGTCACGAAGCCTGACCAAATGCAGGCCACATTCCATTGATTCAAAGCCCTCGATCTCCATCATTTAAAAAAAGGCAACCTCAAAGGACTGCCTTTTATTGGGGAGTAGAGTTGCTTTACAGGGAACCTTCCCGAAGCCGTCGGCTTTCTTCCTTGGCTTGGCGCTCTCTCACTTCAAATTCCTGAATTTGCTTCGCGCGGCGAATTGCATCCTCCTGCTCCTTGCGCAGGCGTGCAAGCTCAGCTTCTGCAGCCTCCGCCTTCTGGCGGGCAGCCAGAACTTGTGGATCATCCACGGATTTTCCGAAGGAGATCAATTGACGCCTTTTTGTTTCAGCTTCCTGTTTGCGTTCCTGGGCACGCACGATTGCCTGCTCCCGTGCGGCAACTTCCCGCTTGGCCTGTTCCTTGTCATTGGCACTGCCAAGGAGACCTCCAATCAAGGCCCCGGATGCAGCCCCAATGGCGGCACCCTTGCCATCTTCATCGGACTGGTGGCCAATTATCCATCCGGCAATTGCACCTGTAGCAGCACCTGTAGCGGCTCCGCGTTGGGCGTTTGGTCCCACACTTTCGCAACCACTGAATATCAGGATTACGAGTAAAACAGAAACCGGAGTGTATATTGTTTTCATGACTGGATTATATGCGTATATATTAATAATGCTAGCCCCTCACCCCCCCCTGACCATCTGAAAACGACGACGCGGAATCAAATGGTCTATCAGCCAAACTGTGTGAAAACCGGGCCACCGGGTCTCTGCCTGCTTCTTCCTACTTCGTCCTACTCATAAATGGCAAGGGACGATTATACTGGCACCTCTCATCTGTTCTAGCCGGCTGCGCAGCCGGCTACGAGATGAGTGCTAGGACGGTTTCTGCGTTCATAGAAATAGGAGAAACTCGTGATTCTTCCGACAGAAATCGTCCTGTCCAGGCGCCCGCTGGAATCCCATGTCGGAATCTCCGCAGTCGTGCGTCGCTCGACTCACACTCACAAGCGCCCTGTGATACAAAAAGCGATATCTACAACCACACAAGAGGAACGTCATGACTTTTCGGCTTAGCTGCACGGCAATTTGGATTGGACTGCTCACCCCGGCGGGCTCGGCCGAGACCGGACCACTGACCGAATAGCTGTTTGATGAGGGAAGTGGCGACGTGGCCCGTGACAGCACTGGAAATGGTCACGAGGCCAAGCTTGTCGGTGCCACCTGGGTCAAGGCGGGTAGTTTTGCAGTCAGCCTTGACGGCACCGACGACTACGTTGACTGCACCGCCAACAAGCCGCTGGACATCACGGGACCGTTCAGCATCGAAGCATGGATCCAGCCGACCCGCAATGCCAGGGGAGAGGCCGCACTGATTGGTGAAGGCATGGGCAGCTTTACCCTGACCTACTACAACACCGATCTTTGCTTCTTCTATGTCGGCGGCAGCGGCAATCACATCAAGGAACATCTGACGGTCAACCGGTGGCAGCACGTGGCTGTGTCGTTCGACAGGCAGCGCCTGAACATGTAGCTCAATGGCCAACGCCTGGCCAGCCGCCCGTCAGTCAAATCAAGTTACCAAACGAACGGGCGAATCTTCATCGGCACCAAAGGCCAGCCCAACCTGCCGCGATTCAAAGGACTGATCGACAACCTGCGCGTGGATAACTACGCCTTGCCGGCTGACGAGATCGTCAAGGACGAAGCCGTCGATTACGAGTTGGCTATGGCGGCTCCAGCCGCCCAATCGGCCGCAGTCGCGACCCAATTCTTCAAAACCCACCCCAATGAAATCGACCTCAAGGAAGAAGGCGACAGCATTCTCTTCGCCAACAAGCAAATCGACTTGGAATTCGTCAAAGGCGAACGCAGTTTTCAGATCAATCGGCTTTACGGCATCGACCAGGACCACGACTTTCTCACCACGGAAACGGTCATCGGGTTCCGAGAATTATTTGAGATTCGCATGGCGCCCGACATCCGTGGCAGCGGCCGTGACCATCGCAACGCCAGCATTAGACCTGGTCTGATGGGTATCATGAATGAGATGGCCGCCGATGCCTTCTCCGTCGACACTCATTCGGCATCGTCCCTCTCGTGGAAGCAATCAGAGTCTGATGGCAACGCGACGCTCCACCTTCATTGGAACAAGATCCCCGTGCGCGGTGACAAGCACGTCATGGACGTCGAAGTCACGGTGACGTTGAGCCCGGGCGATCCCATGTCCTACTGGCGCATCAACATCCTCAACCCCGGTACGCAGTTCGGGCTGGAGCGAGTGCGCTTCCCCCTCTTGAACCTGGCTCCGGTCGGCGATCCGGGAAACAACGTCTACATCTATCCGCGTGAGCACGGCAGCTATGTTGAAGATCCATTCAACAGCGCAATGGGTGTGAATGGTTTCTATCCACTGAATTCCAGTATGCAATTCAATGCGCTCTACGACAAGGTTTCAGGCAAAGGCATTTACATGGCCACGGCGGATTCAACACCGAACTTAATGCAAGTCCAAGTCGCCAATACGCCCGATCATGTCACCTGGAAAGTCGCGCACTTTCCACCCAATATCACTTTCGCCGAGGAGAGCTACTGGCTTCCGTACGATTGTGTCGTCGGTCCGTTCCAGGGCGACTGGTACGACGCCGCCCAAATCTATCGCAAGTGGGCGATGAAGCAGACGTGGTGCCGCAAGGGCCCCCTGCTCACCCGCGCCGATGTCCCCAAGTGGCACAAAGAAGCGCCGTTCATGTTCTACACCACCATCGGTGACTCCGCCAAAGGCACGCATTCGCTACCGGAAAATGCTCGCATTGCCGCGGATCACTTCCGAGAATATCTCCAGTGGGCGACATGCCCTTGCCGGCTAACTGGTACAGCTGGAAGGAATATGTCCCCGGCATGACCAGCTGCAACGTGCCGTTCGGCAGCCACCGCATGTACCATCAAGGGCGATGAAAGGGTATGACGGTGGCGAATCTCCATGACGGCAATTATCCGAAAATCGGATCGCTTGAGGCGGTCACCGAAGAGAATCGCAAATTGCGCAGTGAAGGCGGCATGGTTTGCCCCTACCTGGGACTGGAGATATTTGACCAGGGTCCGGATGAAAACTCGCCGTATGCCCTAGAAGCCAGGCCTCACGTGGTACGCGGCTTGTTCGGCATCAAGCGAATGTGGAACAATGAAACCGCCTGGCAGATGTGCGTGGCCACTGAATGGTGGCAAAACCGCCTGGAGGAACCCTGCCGAATCATGACGCAACGAGAGCATATTGGGGGCCTGTATCTCGACGTGATGCAGGGCTGTGGCCTGCCCTGCTACTGAATGCCGCACGGCCACTCCGCCTCCGGCGGCGATGCGATCACCACCGGCATGCACGAGCTGGTGGAGCGATGCTTCAACGCGGCCAAGGTCGTGGATCCAGAAACGATCATCACAGGCGAAAACATCACTGAAAACGTTATTGACGTGGGCGACGGCACGCTACGGGTCACGCTTTGTCCGGAAAACAAAGCGCATATCTTCGCAGCCGTATATCAGGATTACACCAAACGATACGGGACGGAACTGTCCGCCAGAGCGGACTCGAAAGACAGCGATGCATTTTTTTTGGAATGTGCATCACTGTTCGTTCAAGGTGCCCAGATCGGCTGCATTCAACTGCGCCCGCGACCCGCTGCCCTGTCACTGACCAATCCCAAGTAAAAGCACATGGTTGATTTCCTCA
>CAUZOD010000096.1:0-9347 GCA_963581115.1 Phycisphaerae bacterium
ACATGGAGGTATCACTGACCACGCAGATGTCGGCCGCTAGTAGATCACGATGTTGTTCTAGCAATGGTCCCAGATGCACGCTGCCGACCTCTTCTTCTCCCTCGATGATCAGCGTGATTGGCCCGGGCAACTTGCTGCCGCTGCCGCATTGTTGCCAGGCCCGGATTGCTTCTAAGAAGGTCATCACTTGACCTTTATCATCCACGGCCCCACGCGCGTAGATGTGGCCGTTGCGCAGGGTCGGTTCGAATGGTGGTGTGGTCCAGTGCTCGAGCGGGTCAGGTGGTTGAACGTCGTAGTGACCATAGAACAGGATTCGTGGCGCGGTTGGGTTAGAGACCTGATCTGGCCGTGTGCGGGCAACCACCACGGGATGCCCCTTACTGGGCAGCACCTGAGTGTCTAGGCTTAGCTCATTGCATTGGGCGGCAATCCAGCTTGCCGCAGATTGCATTTGGTCACGGCAGGCCGGATCGGTGCTCACGCTGGGGATGCGCAGCAACTGGCATAGTCGTGCCACTGCGTTGTCATGGTCGGCCTCGATCTGCTTGCGGATCATGTCAATCATCGGGAGTGAGGTTGACCTGTACATGGTTGCCATCTACACACACCGGGTAGGTCTTGACGGGCAGTTCATCATGCGGCCAGTCTACGTTGCGGCCGTTGCGGATGTTGTAGGTGTATCCGTGGAACGGACAGGTGAGGACGTGACCGTGCAACTGGCCTTCGCCCAGCGGAAGTCCCGCATGTGGGCATACGTTCTTCAGTGCAAACCAATTTCCGGCGACACGGCAGACCACCAGGGGGACATTCATGGCCAGTATGCACCGCTTTTCACCCTCTGGCACTTGATCGGTATTGACGACTTCGACCCATTGCGCCATGTTGATTTTCCAACGTGTCATCGCTGGCTGCCAGATGGGGTACGAAGGCACTGCCCCATGACCTAGTCGGGCCCTTGACATTTGCCGCGTGTTTGTTGGCGGTTGTCAGGTTCACCACGGCCGCGATAGGATCATTCACGATGACAAGTCTCCATCTTAGCCTCTGGGTGATCTTCTCGCTGGCTATGGGCCAGAGTACCCAGCCTGCCCCGGCGGTCGAGGATCCGCTTGAAACACTGCAGGTCGAGATCGATCAGTTGCTGCTTCCAACCGGGCTGCTTCCCGGTCACCATCGGAGCGAGGGGCTGCAATTGGAGGAACTGGCCCGCCGCTCGGGTGAACTGGCACGCAATGCGAACAGGGGCCAGAAAATACTTACTGCTCATCTTATTGAGATGCGGGCTTATAACGCCTTGGCCCACGACGCTCTGGCGGCTGGTTACCGATACGAGGCCGATTTCCGTCTGGCGCAGTTGCGCAGTGCCGCTGAGGCCGCCGCGATCCTTTCCGTTGACGGGGCAGCAGCAACTGGTGCGTTTTGGCTGCTTAATACGGATCTGATCGCAATCAACCGGGATTCATCCACCCTGCTTGAGCGGCAGTTCCGTGCGATCTCACGGCTGCAGGCTTTCTTGGATGAACTGGACGGATCGGCACCGCCACTGCAACTGATTCGGGAGGTGCGGCTTGGTCTGCTGCGGCTCTACGTGCAAACGGGCCAGAGTGAGCGAGCCTGCGCACTGCTGAAGCAACTGCAGGACCAGCGGCTACCGCTGTTAGGCGATTCGAGCACCGAGTTGGCCCAAGCAATCTGTCGCTGCATTGGTACGGCGTCGGACCTAGCTGGAGAGCCGGCCGTTCGCTTGATTGTCTTTGCCGAGCAACAGGCTGAAGTCGCTCTTGATCCACCGGAATCCGTGGAGGTAATTCGATACCTCGTGGGTCCTGAGACACTGGATCAACAGCGGTCACTTCTTCGGCGGTTCGCAGTCCGAGCCCTTCCATGGTACGTTTTGGTCAGCGGTGAAGGTCAGATTGTGGCCATCGGCCAGACCGAGGCTATCCTGAGGCAGGCCGAGCTTCTGGTTTCAGATGAACAACCCTAAGCTGCTTAGGCTCGGAGCCGCCAACGAGGGCGAGGCACGGAAATTTTATTCTGGGACCTTCAAGGGTCCGTGTCCCATTTACTGTAGGTGAATCATTATGAATCAGCCCAATACCATCACAACAGGCTCCCGATCAACCCAGCACAAGAAGCTATTGGCCTGGGTGGATGAGATTGCCAAGTTGACGACTCCAGACACCGTTCAATGGTGCGATGGGTCTGCCGAGGAATACCAGAGAATGCTTGATTTGATGGTTGCCAGCGGTGCGGCGAGTTGGCTGTCATCGCAGAAGAGGCCCAATAGCGTGCTGATCGTGTCTGATCCACAAGATGTGGCCCGTGTCGAGGACCGCACCTTTGTTTGCTCAAATCAGGAGCAGGACGCCGGACCAACCAACAATTGGGCTGATCCACAGGAAATGAAGATTACTTTGAAAGGGTTGTTTGCCGGCTCAATGGCTGGTCGAACCCTGTATGCCATCCCTTTCAGCATGGGTCCGGTCGGTTCGCCGATTGCGCACATTGGTGTTCAGTTGAGTGATTCGGCCTATGTGGTGGCCAATCTGCACATCATGGCACGCGTTGGTCAGAAGGTGCTTGATACGTTGGGTGACAACGGGCAGTTTGTTCCCTGCATCCATTCAGTGGGCATGCCATTGGGACCCGGCCAGAAGGATGTTCCTTGGCCCTGCAATGTTGACAACAAGTACATCACCCATTTCCCAGAGACGCGTGAGATCTGGTCCTTCGGGTCCGGGTATGGTGGCAATGCGCTGCTGGGGAAGAAATGCCTGGGCCTGCGTATCGCATCGGTGATGGCCCACGACGAGGGTTGGATGGCTGAGCACATGCTTATTTTGAAGCTGACCAATCCTGAGGGTGTGACCAAATACATAGCGGCTGCATTCCCATCAGCCTGCGGAAAGACTAATTTGGCCATGATGAATCCCACCATTGCTGGCTGGAAGGTCGAATGCATTGGTGACGATATCGCCTGGATGAAGTTCGGCAGCGACGGCCGGCTCTATGCGATCAATCCTGAAGCCGGGTTTTTTGGGGTGGCTCCGGGCACGAATTACCAGTCGAATCCCAATGCCATGGAGACACTCAAAGCAAACTCCATCTTCACAAATTGCGCCCGAACTGATGATGGCGATGTTTGGTGGGAAGACATCGATGGGCCAACACCCGAGCATCTGATCGATTGGCATGGGAACGATTGGAGTCCTGCCAGTGACAAGCCGGCAGCCCACCCTAACGCACGTTTCACGGCTCCGGCCTGTCAATGCCCAGTGATTGGGTCCGAGTGGGAGGATCCTCGTGGGGTGCCCATTGATGCCATCTTGTTCGGTGGTCGCCGTGGTGACGTTGTGCCGTTGGTGACCGAAGCCTGCAATTGGACTCATGGGACGTTTCTCGGGTCGATCATGGGCAGTGAAAAGACCGCTGCAGCCGCGGGTGGGCTTGGCCAGTTGCGCCGTGATCCGATGGCAATGCTGCCATTTTGTGGCTACCACATGGGCGACTATTGGCGGCACTGGCTGAACATGGGTGCCCAAGGCGGTGCCACCGGTGATGATTGGGGCAAGATGCCCCGGATCTATTATGTCAACTGGTTCCGCAAGGATGCGGAAGGGAACTTTATCTGGCCCGGTTTCGGTGAGAACATCCGTGTACTCAAATGGATTTTCGATCGTTGTGCCGGCAAGGTGGATGCGATCGAGATGCCGATTGGTAACCTGCCGATTCGAAGCCAGTTGGACACCGAGGGCCTAGAAATGACTCAATCCGACATCGATGAGTTACTACGCTTGGACGTTTCGGGTTGGTTGGCCGATGTGCCAGCGATTCGTGAGTATTACGCTCAGTTTGGTGCCAAGCTGCCCGCAGAGTTGTCGGCGGAACTGGATGCGATGGAACAGCGTCTGCAGGCGGCAGTTTAGTTTAAATTCGCTGCCTTATTGAGCCGCTGCGAACCAGCATACCGCCAAGTGGCACGTGAACCGGTATTCCCGCATCTTTTTGGCCTACGTTTTGCAGCAGTTTTTTTCAGTCGCATTATGACGGCGGCTCATTGCGAGCTACGGCGACTGTTGCGGCTGGCTATCGCTTTTGATCTCATCGGGGCTGACCTGAAGCCATTCGAGCATGTGCTGTTCATAGGTCTGTTGGTGCTCCTCGTTGGAGAAATCAAGGCGCAACTCGTTGATAACTTTGGTGCCTTGAGCAATCCATTGGTGCCAGGTGTCTTGGCCGAACTGGTTGTAGATGAAATCTCCAACGGGACCTCGCATTGGCGGGTCGGGTAAGCGTGGCTGTGGCTGACCTGTGCGCCGATCCAACACGGTATCGCCGGCGGATTCAACTTGGGGTTTCTTGTCTTCAGCACTGGCCGCTTCGGGCAAGTCTCGCCCCAGCTTCTCGGTCAGCAGTGATCCAATGGCCTGTTGCGGCATCACATCACCACGTTCTCCGGCCACTTGGTAGCCTTGCAGGAGTACATCGGCGGCTTCGTCTGTACGGCTGAGTTGAATCAGCACCTGCCCGCGGCACTGGTAAGCTCGGGACATTCCGGGGTTGCATTCAATCGCCTTGGCATACGCTTCAGCTGCCTCATCTAAGCGATCAGCTTCTTTGTAGACATTGCCCAGAGATAAGAACGCCATGTCATCGGGCGCTTCGCGGGCCATCTGTTCCCATTGGGTGATTCTCTGCTCAAGGGTGATCATGGGAATAGGATATAGGCTTTGGAGACCCGGGTCTAGGCTTGGCGAAGGGGCGAATCCCTGGGTCTCGGCGGGCCATGGCAGGGTATTGTGACAATACCACTTGCCATGGCCGTTAAAACCCACAGGATGAATTATCGTGTGGGCAGTTTCTGCGTCAGATTTGTCATTCGTCGGATGTCTGCCCGTGATTGGCTGGATGAATTTGGAATTCTAGTACCGAGCCTCTACATTGCCCATCGAACGACATTTCTTGGGTTGGGATCAGCCCGCAATTCCCAGTGCAGCAGACTGGATGATCAACCACCGTGGTAGTGGCACCGCGGCACCACCGGGCCCACTGGATTTTGGTCACGTCATGGTGGTCGTCCCTGGTGCCCGTGCAGGACGGCTGCTTCTGCAGCGGCTGGCCCGCCAGATGCATCATGGGCTGGTGCCACCGACAATTGTGACCGTGGGAAGCCTGCCTGAACGGCTGTACAAAACAGTGCCGGTTGCGGGTGAACCAGTTGCCACATTGGCTCGGGTTACGGCCCTAGCAGCTGCTGATAGAGCAATTATTTCAACGCTGACTGCGCATCCACCGCCCGCAGGCGACTGCATGGGCCATCTGGAACTGGCCCGCGAGTTGACTGAAATTTCTGAGGATCTGGGGCGGGAAGCGATCGAGGTGCAGGCTGTGGCCAGTCAAGTGGATGATCGGCGTTGGGATGCAATCGTGTCTTTGGAACGGACGTACCAGCAGGTGTTGGACCAACTGGGTTTAATCGATCGCACGGTGGCGCGTCGGCGTGCTCTGGAGGAGCGTATCTGTACTACGGACATGGAGGTAGTGCTGCTGGCGGTCGTGGATTTGCCCGGGATTACTGCGGCGATGCTGGAGCAGTTGGTGACGCCTGTGACGGCGTTGATCTTTGCTGATCCGCAGGAGGCGGCAGGCTTCGGACCACTGGGACAGCTATGCCCGGATGCCTGGGTGGATCGGCCTCTGTCGCTACAGCCAGAGCAGGTGGTGACGGCAGACCGGCCACTGGATCAGGCACGCTCAGCACTTGAGTGGATTGACGCCATGTCACAGCAGACGGATCTTGCGGCCAGTCAGATTACCGTGGGGCTGGGGGATTCGACCCTTGGAGAGCCGGTCTGCCGCTGTCTGAACTTGGCCGGGGTGCCGGTACATCTGGCTACAGGTAAGCCGTTGCGGTCAACGCGCCCAGCACTGGTACTGGAAGCAGCATCGCAATTTTTGGAATCATCACAATTTGAGGATTTTGCATCGTTGCTACGGCATCCGGATCTGCCACTGACCGAGGCCCAGGGTTTAGATCTGGCAGCACTGGATGACTATGCCACTGAGCGGCTCCCAGGACTGGTTACGGGAAACTGGCTTGGTTCGCAGGCCCAGCAGATGGTATCACTGCATGAGATCGTGATGGCACTGTTGCCACCGGCGGGTGAACGCCGGGCACTGGCCCAGTGGGCCGAACCGCTGGCAGCGTTTCTACGTGCTGTTTATTCACCTCTCGTTGGTGAGGTGGACGAGCCACTATTGGAGTCACTGGAGGCTATTGGGGATGTGCTGGAGCAGATCATGGCACTGGATACGGTCAGTGCGGTCAGCCCGACGGTCACGGCGGCTGGCGCGATCGGTTGGCTCTTGGAGTTGTTGGCCGATCAATCGGTGGCAGAAGAATCACAGACCGAGGCGGTTGAGGTGCTGGGATTCTTGGAATTGGTCCTAGACGATGCGCCGAGGGCGTTGATTGTAGGTGTGAACGAAGGGTCGATTCCCACCAGTAGGCCAGCACATCCACTAT
The DNA here is from genome assembly GCA_963581115.1 of Phycisphaerae bacterium. Lineage (GTDB taxonomy): Bacteria > Planctomycetota > Phycisphaerae > Phycisphaerales > Phycisphaeraceae > CAUZOD01. The sequence continues at coordinate 6,533 of CAUZOD010000096.1, forward strand.
TGCCTAATTCGTTGCGCCGCCAATTGGGATTGATCGACGATCGCGGGCGCTTTGCTCGCGATCTGTATTTCATGATTGCAATCACGTGCAGTCGGCCGGGCACGGTACTGGTCACGGGACGTCGCAGCGGCGCCAATGATCCGCTACTGCCCAGTCGGCTTCTACTGGCGTGCCCACCACGGGAGATGGCTCGTCGTTTGGGCGCGTTTTATGATCCGGTGCTCGAGAATGTTGCTCCACCACTTCTGGTGTCACCGGGCAACCAGTCGTTCACGGATCTGAGATTGATCCCGCCGCAGTTGCCCGCCAAACCGATCAACAAACTTTCCGTGACTGCCTTTCGCGATTACATCCAGGATCCCTATCGGTTCAATCTGCGTTACGTGGTGGGGCTGAATCCCGGAGTGTTCGATGCGGTGGAGATGACCGGTTCCCAATTCGGCCGGCTGGCTCATCGTGTGCTATGCGAGTTTGGCCATAGTGAATTGGCCGATAGCGACGATGCATCGGGGATCATTTCATACTTACGTGATCGGCTTGCTTACGCGGTACGGGATCATTTTGGCCAGTGCTATCGGGTTGCGGTCACGCTGCAGTTGCAGCAACTGGACGAGCGGCTGGTCGGTTTTGCGCACTGGCAAGCGGATGCGAACCGTTGCGGTTGGCGAATTGTGCCCGACCAGATCGAAAGATCCCATCACATGAGTCTCGATGTCGATGGCGAGCCGTTTGACATCTACGGGCAGATCGATCGGATTGATCGTCATCCGGAACATGGATGGCGCATCGTTGACTACAAGACCCGTGACGATGGCGAGCTGCCGGATACCCAGCATCGCCGAGCGGGTGATTGGGTAGATCTGCAATTGCCCCTGTATCACGAATTAGCCCGAGCTACAGGGATCGAAGGCCCGATCGAGCTGGGCTATCTGCTGCTACCGCGAAAGCTGTCGGCTGTAGGTTTCGCAGCGGCCAACTGGAGCAATGACCAGATCGAATCGGCATTGCAGGTGGCGTGCCAAGTGGTGCGAGGAATTCGTGCCGATCACTACTGGCCACCAGCAGATCCTCCGTTTTACTTAGACGGTTTGGAAGGGTTGTGTTACGACCATGTTTACGATCGGGGTGACCTGGTGGCCCGGTCTGATCCACCGGAGCATCGCTGATGTGGCCACTTCAAGATCGGTTGCTCCTACTGCGTGCCGCGGCGGGATCAGGCAAGACTTACCAACTCAGTAACCGATACCTCCAACTCCTGCGTGCAGGTGCCGACCCTGGTTCGATCGTTGCATCAACATTTACCCGAAAGGCCGCGGCAGAGATCTGTGGGCGGGTTCTAACAAGACTAGCAGGCGCGGCACTGGATGAGTCCGATGCCCAACAGCTGGCGACGGATCTTGCGGCTCCGACGCTGTGTCGCATGGATGCCGAGATGATGTTGGCAAACCTGGCACAATCGATTCATCGGGTGGGTATTTCGACGATTGATGCCCTGTTGGGTCGAATGGCTGGTTGCGCCCGGTGGGAACTGGGACTGCCGTCGCGACCTAGAGTGCTTGAAGACGACGGGCCGGTGGCCCGGGAACTTCGCCGCCGTGCAGTCGAGGCCATGCTTGCCGACGATGATCCGGATGTGCTGGTCAGCTTGCTGAGACGCTTGCATCATGGTGAATCACATCGGCGGATCAGTGATGCGCTTGAGCAGTTGTTTGCTGATCTGTACGAGGTATACCGCCAGACCGGACCCAAAGCTTGGGACGCTTTGGTGGTGCCGGATACTCTGTCCGAAGCACAGGTAAGTTCTGCCCTGGTGATGTTGGGTGAGGCCCGCTGTCACCTTCCCGCGGACCGTCGTTGGCACGCAGCGTTTGATCAGGATCTCGGCCGCGCAACTCGGCGAGATTGGCCTGAATTTCTCGGATCGTCTCAGTCTCTGACAGCGCGTTCGGTGGAGCAGAACGCTTGCTACTACCGCCAACCATTCCCATCGGCCTTGGTGACCGCCTATCGGCCGCTGGTCATTCATGCCCAGGCGTTTGTGGTGGGTCAGGTCGCCCAACGCACCAAGGCGATGCGGCAACTGTTGGATCGATTTGAATCACAGTATCGCCGGTTGTGCCGCCAGAGCGGAGTGCTGCTGTTGGGCGATGTGCCGTATCTTCTTGGTGGCCCACTGAACGAGATGATAGGGCTGGACGAACTGTACTATCGATTAGATGGCCGTATTCAGCATCTGCTGCTCGACGAATTCCAAGACACATCCGTAGCGCAGTGGCGGGTGCTGGAACCGCTGGCCCAGGAGATATGCCAGGATAGCGGGGGGGGACGGACGTTCTTCTGTGTAGGGGATGTGAAGCAATCGATTTACGGTTGGCGTGGTGGCTGCCCGCAGTTGTTCGAACATTTAATCTCTTGTCTACACCTGCCAGCAGAATCGGTGCAGTCCCTGACTCTCAGCTATCGCAGTGCGCCTGTGCTTCTGGACGTGGTCAACGATCTATTCACGCATATCGGCGATGCGTCGCCGATGGCGGCACTGCGCGAGCACGCGTTGAGTTGGCAACAGGGGTTTTCACATCATGAATCGGCGCATGCGGATCAGCCCGGTTTCTTTGAGCTCCTGGCTTCCCCGAGCGATGCCAACCATGACGACTTCGTTGTCGAGAAGATCGCTATTCTTGCTGGCCAGCATCCGACACGAACGATTGGTGTGCTGATGGTCACCAATATGCGAGCCGTGGAGATCTTGCGCCGTTTGCGAGTTCGGGGCATCCACGCGGCTGGTGACGGAGGATCGACTCTCGATACGGATCCG
>CAUZOD010000097.1:0-9331 GCA_963581115.1 Phycisphaerae bacterium
GCTTGACCGCGGGGTACACCCGGCTGATTAGTGGGACCCGGTCGATAAACTTCTCGCCGAACAGATAGATTCGACGTCCGATGAAGCCACTAAGCAGCACGCCCACGGCATAGATCAGGCCGATGGCCACAATCAGGCCGATGAGGTCCATTACGGCCCACCGTCCGATCCGAATCGACTGCCACCATCGTTCTAAGGCGACTTGGCGGGCGAGTTGGTTGACCGGCTGCTGTTGGCGCATCCACTTGTGACGTTCGGTTATCCGCAATTTTTGGGGGAAATGTGGCCCAAGTTCTTGTTCCAGTTTGGCTTCTTGAATCGCCCACATTCCACGTTGCGGCTTGTTGAGTGCATCGAACGCCTGATCAAAATCTGCGTCGGTGGCATCAGGCCAAGGCGACAGATGGACGGTAGTCCATCTCACACCGGCATTAATCGGCCGAGCAATGAAATTAGCGACAAATTGATAGGAGACCGACACTAGCCAGATAGTCAGCACGGTTGGCAGGATGATCGCCAGCCCGCGTAAGAAGAATTGCCTGGTTCGGGAACGCGCTGACACCGCATGGCAGCATAGGAATGACTCGCCGGTCGGTCAATGAAAGCCGTGGACACTGGGAGGTCTGCCGTGTGGAGACCGGCTGTTTTCCCAGTTGACTTAGGCCAGTAATCAGGGCCGTTGTGGCTTAATCTTCGATATCGAACCGAAAAATCCGCTTTTTGCCGATGCGGATCAGGATGTGGCCTTCGGTGACATCCTGGCCAGTTATGATGCGGCGGATGTCAGTGACCTGTTCATTGCCAAGGCGGACTGCACCGCCTTGGATCAGCTTCTTGGCGTCGCTGTTGGACGGGGACAGACCCGCATGAACCATCATGGTCCGCAGATCACCCAGTTCGGTGGTCCGGATTATGGTATGGGGGATGGCATCGCCGTCGAAGTCATGGTTTGCACCGAATGCGCGGCGTGAACTGTCACGGGCGCTATGGGCCTCAGCATCGCCGTGGATTAGTCGCGTGACCTCGTAGGCGAGGATTTCCTTGGCTTCATTGATCTGCCCTGCGATCAATTCGCCTAGACGTCGCAATTCGTCGGCCGGCAGCAGTGTCAGCATGGCCAGGCACCGGGTAACATCAGCGTCCGGCGTGTTGCGCAGGTACTGGTACAACTCGTATGGCGGCGTGCGTTTAGCACTCAACCAAACTGTGCCTGAGCTGCTTTTCCCAAACTTTGAGCCATCCGATTTTAATAGCAGTGGATATGTTAATCCTCCCAGTGATGCGCCGTCCATGCGTCGGGCCAACTCGACTCCAGCCACGATGTTGCCCCACTGATCTTGGGCCCCGGTTTGGATCGTGCATTCATACGTGCGATGCAAATGCACGAAATCATATGCCTGTAGCACCATGTAATTGAACTCAAGAAAGGTCAGTCCTCCGGCCTTCAGTCGACTTCGGACTGAATCTAGTCTGAGCATCCAATTGACGGAGAAATGTGCGCCAATATCGCGCAACAGCTCAAGCCAGTTGAGAGGTCCGATCCAATCAATGTTGTTGACTAGGATCGCTCCAGAGTCCGTGTCATCAAACCGCAGGATCCTTTGTACCTGTTTTTCAATCCGCCGGGCGTTCTGCTCAATCGCATCCCGGCTGAGCATCGGTCGAGAATCGAGGCGATCCGTGGGATCCCCGACCAGTGTTGTAGCGCCGCCCAGCAGTACGACGGGCCTGTGCCCACATCGTTGTAGTTGTGCAAGGCATAATAGTGGCACTAGGTGGCCGATATGCAGCGAATCTTCCGTGGCATCAAATCCGTTGTAGGCCGTGATCCGTTGCTCAAATCGTTGCCGCGGATTCTCGTCGGTGGCTTGGGCAACGAGACCGCGCTGTGCGAGCACATCATAGAAATTCTTGGTGGGCATGGCGTGGGTTGTCGTTTGTCGTGCCGTTTGGTTCACGGCCCATGGTAGTGGGTTGATTGCGTCGATGCGATTGCCCTATCACCAGTAAGGCATGTGTCTAATCACAGAAACGCTGTCGCAGCTTTGGCGGCAAGAGCGGACAGGTGTCTTCGGGCGCTAAAAAGAGGCGATGACGGCACGCGGCCACGCTGTCGTAGATGCGGTCACGGAGCGGTTGCGGGATGGCGAGGCCACTCCAGCAGAGGACACGCCACAGACCACCAAGGTGCCAGAGTATGTGCATCGCCGCGGCTGATCGCGTTAGTGGGGTGCCGTCTGTATCCATGACGATGATTGAATCCGGTAGTGATTCGATGTATGCGGCAGGAAGTGTCTTGTGGATCAGGTTGCCTTGGAGTGGAGAGAACCTGAACCGGCTGCCGTTGGTGTCTTCAGCGATCACGAATCGGATCCAGTGATGACAGAAGCCACAATGACCGTCATAAAAGATCGTCTGCACGGTGTTCGCACGGGTGTTGGTGAGCCAGATGGGGTTAAACGTAAAGAAGTGCATCAAGAGCATACCTGTCGTCAGGTTGGCAAAATCTAGTAGAAGGCCGAGCCCCAAATGCATGAGGACTGCGGCGAGCCACAGCCACGGGCGCAGCCTGCGGAATAAGGCTAGTGGTGCGAATGCCAGCTCAAAACCCAGTCCCGACCAACTCATCAGCCGAAGGACCGGGTTGGGCAGATCGAGCACTGCGTCTCGCAGCATGACGGGCCGGACCAATGGGCTATCCAGGATCTTCTCGATAGCGCTGCCGTCACTCCAGGAAGGGCTGATGAGTTTGGTGTAGCCAGCATAGCTGTAGCCGCAGGCCATCAGGAACCAAGCGATGAAAAAGATTGATCCTGGCATAGCCCATCCGTGGCCTGGATCGGCACGTCTGCGTGCCGACCAGGAGCCGTACGGGGCTGGTGGCAAGAAGGCATGCGCCACCAAAAGCCATCCGACGTATGGGAGGCCTGGGTTTAAAATCAGGAGGTTGCGCCCCAGCAGGCAAGCCCAGATATACCACAGTACAATCGCCGCCACACGATCCAGCTTGCCAACCGCCAATGCCACGCTGGCCACAGCGCCGATCATCAGCATGGCGGCGACCATAGTGGGTGAGTCAGCGAAACTCAGTATGTTCACCCTTGGTATTGCCAAGGGGCTGGTTTCGGCATCGGGGAGTACACCGTGGTTTGAGAATAGCTCGGTACCCCACGGCAGCAGCTGAAGAAAGTACATGAGCATGTACAGGCCCAGCGTAGTGCGGTAGAGCGAGTATTGTCCTCCCGTCCAGCCAACCTTCTCAGTGATATTCAGGGGCATGAGACCTCCAGTTGTCGCGGCAGGCCGTTCATGTCCGTCCCCGTGATTGGTTCATACCGTATGCGGATTAGTTCCCTTTCCGGGTTGGTATTCATGCCGAATTTTTGTTGTAGTGATCAGTGCGTAGCGCACCACCGATTCGAACACCGCTGGCTGCTCGATGGTAAGGATTGGGCCGTAGGCTAGTGCGGTGCTATAGGCGTTGCGGCGATTGTATGGGCTGGCCAGTTGCCGGCAGATCTCCGGTGTCAGTATCAGTGTGTGCCAGGGGCCGTCAGGATCGGTCCATTCGAGGAAGCAGTCAATGGAGAAGGTTTCCAGGCCGCGGTGGGTTGAAAAGACTCTTATTGCGGGTGACATGCCGGTTGCCAGGCCGAGGTTGCGAAGCCGGGGCTGGTCTAGTAGATCGCTGATCATCTGAATCGAGCCCATGCCAAGCAGAACTGTCCAGATGTCGCCGGTTTTAATCCGCCGATGTTTCATTGACCTTGATGCATGGGGGGATTGTGATGGGGCCAGGGCCAGATCAGCAGGATCTCATGACGCCGACGGTACCACCGGTGGCAAATGAATGCGATCACGAGATATCCGATTATCCTCGTGGCTGGGCAGAGCACGATGCTCGAAATCACCATGATGGATCTCCAGATAAATCTCGTGCACGAATTACTGTTCCTTGGTTCGATATCCTAGCTTCGAATTGTCCAGTCGGGGGTTGGTACGGATGCGGCGGGTAGACGGGCCCAGCCTGTTCGGCGGCCACGAACCGGGCCTCAATCTTGGGGCAGTGTGTTCAGAGGTCGGTCTGTTAACATGGTTGTTTTACCAAGCGCGAGAGGTGTTGCATGGACCGGTTGCAGCTTGAAGCCACCGTGGGGCGTATTCTCGCCGACCAACCCGTGACCGATTTACACACGCACTGTTATCCCCCAAGCTTTGGCCACTCGGCTGATGGCACCGGCCAGGGACTGCTGCTCTGGGGGATTGATGAGCTGGTGACCTATCACTATCTGATCGCTGAGGTCTACCGTGTGGTGCCTGCCTCGATTTTGCCTTACGAAGCGTTCTGGCGTATGAGCAAGCCGGCACAGGCCGATCACATCTGGAAGCACCTGTTTGTCGAACGGACACCGATTAGTGAAGCCTGCCGTGGCGTATTGACTGCGATGAAGCAACTGGGGCTCGATCCGAACGAGAGGACACTTGAACCCTACCGCCGGTTCTTCCGGCAGCAGGACGTCAATGCATACATCGATCGGGTGATGGAATTGGCCAACGTTGATTCGATCACCATGACCAATCCCGTTTTTGAGGATGTTGAGCGGCGTCAGTGGCTGGACAATCCGTCGGTCGGTGACGATCCGAGGTTTGCAGCCGTGCTTCGTTGTGACCCGCTATTGCGGGATTGGCCGTGCGCCTGTGAGAAGCTTCGGCAGTGGGGCTATATGGCGGACAAACCCTTGGACTGCGAATCGGCTGTCAATGAAGCCAAGCGCTTCGTGGGTGAGTGGATCGATCGGATGAAAGCCATTTACGTGGCTATGTCACTTCCCCCGACCTTCTGCTATCCAGCCGCCACTGCCAATGTTGGCCAGAACGTGCTCGAGCGGGTTCTACTGCCGGTGCTCGCCGAGCGTGGTCTGCCCTTGGCACTGATGATCGGTTCCCGCTTGCGGGTGAATCCGGCCTTGGACGATGCCGGCGACATGTGTGGGAAGGCGGATATCCTCACGGTGGTCCATCTTTGCGATCGTTTCCCAAGTAACCGATTCCTGGTCACGATGTTATCGCGTGAAAACCAGCATGAATTATGCGTCGCGGCTCGCAAGTTTGGCAATCTCTTGCCATTTGGCTGCTGGTGGTTCCTTAATAATCCCTCCATTGTGGACGAGATCACCCGGGAGCGTGTGGAATTACTCGGTACCAGCTTCACCCCGCAGCACTCTGATGCCCGAATTCTGGATCAGCTGTTGTATAAGTGGGACCACAGCCGCCAGGTGATTGGCCGCGTGTTGACCGACCAGTATGCACGATTGATTGCGACTGGATTTGAGTTGACTGAGGACCACATCTGCCGCGATGTGCGCTTGCTGATGCGAGATAATTTCCGACATTTCATCGAGCCTGCGCCCACGGCCGCGATTGGGTGAGCTGGATACAAGGGTAGGCATGGACTGGGGCATAGGATACTTCCGTACCTACGATCCGGTGGTCGGACCGCGAGCAGAGGTTCAGATATTACGAGTTGCGCCGCGTGGGGGAGAGTGCCACCGTCTTTCTGTTGGGCGATGCGCTGCATTCCAACTGCCATGAAGTCTGTAAACTCGCGTGCACTGCTTACGGACCGGATGTCTCGGCGCAGGCCTGGCTATGGCTGCAGGGCGGCTGAGTACCAACTCATGCGGCGTATGATCGTTGCGACGGCATAACGCTCGTTGCGCAGCTGCATCATGAGCTCAAAGTGCTTGAGGGCCAGTTGAGCGCGATCAAGTCGTGTTAACGGTGGCGGCAGACGTCCGGTGGCGAGGTAATAGGCGGCATCGCGGAAAATCTAGGGTTGCCCCAGTGCGCCGCGGCCGATCATAACGCCTGCACAGCCAGTCTGTTTGAGCATGTGTTGTGCATCCTGTGGGCTTTTGATGTCCCCGTTGCCAATTACCAGCACGTTGGGCCAGCGTGCTAGGGGCTCGACCACCGCGGCGATACCAGCCAGCGAGGTGCAGCCGCAGAATCGCTGCTCAGATGTGCGCCCGTGCACAGTGACGGCGGCGATACCTGCATCGGCCATCGCTGGGGGCAGGCTGTGTGTGATCAAGCGAAGGCAGTCCCAACCCAAGCGAATCTTGGCTGTGACTGGGATACTCACCGCCTTGACGATCTGTCTGGCCAACTGAACCGCTTGTGTGGGATTGCACAGGAGCATCGATCTACCATTTTTTTGGTGATTTTGTTGACTGGGCATCCCATGTTGATGTCAATTGTTGTGGCACCGTGAGCCGATGCCCACCGGGCGGCTTCAGCCATCACGTCTCCATTGGTTCCATCGAGTTGCATGCACAGTGGCCGGTCTTGGGGACAGGTCAAGGTCAACCACTGGCTTTTTGGCTGCTGGTTAGAACTGCCTGGGGGCATAGCAGGTCAGTACACGCCAGACCCACCGACCCGTGCGGGTCCGCACGGATACTACTGGACGAGCAACCGAAATGGCAGGTCACAGTAGCCCGAGATTGGTGCCAGTAACAGATTGGTTTCCAGCCTGACACTGCCAATGCACAACATAGCGAGATTGTATCCATCACCGGTTTCACCGGTGGGAGCTTGAGAATGTCAGCGTGATTGCGGAGGCCCTCCTTTTGTCGAGTGGTGCACAGATTGGCGGGGTGTATGGGCCAGGGTGCCGACTGCGAAGAGGAGTATTTGTTCATGTGCAAAGCGGTGTCAGTGTCAGGGCAAATGTTACAGTTTGTTGGTGGTGGAGACTCTATGCCCCGAACCGTTCAGCTTCCGCATACCGGTTCTCAACGCCGATGAGGTCGTTGAACTCATCGAAGAGCATCAGTGGGTCCTTGCGGCCCAGCGTGGTCTGTCCCACCTGTATTTTTTGACACACACGTTGAAGTGCTGATGCTGCGGCGAACAGTCCGGCCAGTGGGTGCAGTATCAAAGCAAACCCCATCGCTGCAAGCTCACTTTTTGCGAGCAACGGGGTTCTGCCGCCTTCGATCATGTTCGCCACGATCGGTTTGGGCGCCCGCCGCCCAACCTGCTCCATGTGTTCGATCGATCCAGGAGCTTCAACGAAACTGCATCAGCTCCGGCCTCGCGAGCCGCTTCGACGCGAGCAATCGCCTCATTGAGCCCGACGGCTGCAAGGGCGTCGGTGCGGGCAGCGACGAAGAAATCCTGGTCGGCGCGGGCTGCTACCGCTGCGCAAATCTTCTGGAGGTATTCCTCACGGTCTGTCACCTTCTTGTCTCGCATGTGACCGCACTTTTTTGGCCACTGCTGGTCTTCCAAGAAACATCCCGCGGCGCCCTGCGGCGATTAGTTCCTTGACCGTGCGCATTATGTTCAGCGGATTACCATAACCGGTATCGGCATCTACAATGATGGGTAGGTCCACGCAACCGCAAATGTGTCGGGCCCGTTCGATCATCTCCATTTGTGACAGCAGGCCCAAGTCCGGTTCGCCGATGGTGGTGGCAGCGACCGAGTAGCCGGAGACGAATGCCAATGGACAACCACATCGCTCGGCGATTTTGGCCGACAAGGTGTCGTATACGCCAGGGAATACGAGTACCTTGTGTTGGTCAAGCAGTTGCTGTACGCGTGACGGCATCTGAACAATAGAGTATCGGGTTTAAGGAACCAGCACTTCTCGGGTGATATGGTGGTTCAGGCTCAATGGGGGAAGAATATGCTTTGCGCTGTGTTTGATGCGGGGCGACACATTTCGAGCCAGGTACCCTGGAGCCTATGCCATGGACGTCGCCGTTGAGCTGGCGCTGGTCTTGTTTGACAAGTCAAGAAAGTATTTTCGGGCTTCACCGGCGAGGTAGAAACTGCCAGTGATCACGATCAGGTCCTCGCGGCTGACGGCGCGACTGGCTAGGCGTAACGCATTTTCGAGGGTAGTGGCACTCTGGGCCATCTTTCCGGTGATCTCGCTGAAGTAGGTCAGCAGATCCTCCGGCTCGCACGCCCGAGGATTCATACGGGCTTTGGTGAAGATGACCTTATCGGCGCCCAGTGCGACCTGGTGCAGAATTCCATCAATATCTTTGTCTTGGCCCGTACCAAAGATTAGCACTAGTGAGTCATATTGGATATGTGCTCCCAGTGCCTTGATCAGTGCCTGCGTCGAAGCAGCGTTGTGGGCGCCATCGATCACCACCCGCGGCTGAGTGTGGACCTGCTCCATCCGGCCAGCCAGACGGGTTGCGGCCAGTCCTTTGATCACATTTTTCTCAGGTAGCTTGAAGCCATGGTCCTTGAGTTTGTCCAGCAGGGCCAAGGCCAAGCCACAGTTGAGTGCCTGGTGCTCACCGCGCAGGGGTACCGGCAGGTGCTCGAATCGTGATCGTTCAGTGGTCAGGCAGACTCGGGTGTGCGGCCCAAGTTTGCGATTGGCCTCGAAACGGTACGAGAATTCGATCTGTTCACCCGTGAACTCCAGTGGGGTTCCTACCTGCTTAGCGGTTTCAGACAAGACGCTGTGGACCTCCGGCGACTGCTGCACGCTTACAGCGGCGACACCCTGCTTGAAAGTTCCAGCTTTTTCTCGCGCGATTTGGGTCAACTCGTTGCCGAGCAGATTCATATGATCTTTGCTGATCTGGGTGATACCGGTGACCAGTGGCTGTACCACCGTTGTGCAGTCAAGTCGGCCGCCCAATCCGGTTTCGAGAACGGCGATGTCCACGGCCTGATCCGCGAAGTAACGCAGCGCTGTGGCGGTCATGATCTCGAAAAATGTCAGGTGGTGATGCTGGGTTTCCTGTTCTTGGGAAGCGATCGTTCGGAAGATATCAGCAGCGTCCGGATAGCTGATCATGTTTCCGTCTATCGTGATCCGTTCCCGCAGGTCGACTAGGTGAGGGCTCATGTACAGCCCTACGGTATAGCCACATGCCTGCAGCATTGATGCCAGCATGGCGCAGGTAGATCCTTTGCCTTTGGTCCCTGCAACCTGGATGGCCCGTATTTCTTTGTGCGGGTCTGATAGTGAACGGAGCAAACGGCGCATCCGCTCCAAGCTAAATGTGCGATTGTCGTAGCGGACCAGTCGCATCCTTTCGTGATCAGCATGCTCATACAGCCAGCGGAGGGCTGTGGTGTAATTGGTGATTGCCCGGGGTCGGCCGATCAGCGATTTGCTTGCTTTGCGTCTATACCTAGGGGCGGTGGAGCTGCGCCTAATGGGCGCAGATCGCGTACCGGCTTGGGGGGACGGCTTCTTTGTTCTGCTGGTGGGGGGCATATTCGGTAAACTAGCACACAAGCGGGTTCGATTCAAATTATATGACTTAAGGCAGTAATTACAGGTGTTTAT
>CAUZOD010000098.1:0-9328 GCA_963581115.1 Phycisphaerae bacterium
GACCGGATCCGGGATGCAGGTGTTTTTGGGGAAATATCCGTGGATACGCAAGTGCTGCAATGCCAGGCCAAAGTGGCTGAATCCGATGCGACGTTCCGTATCGAGATCGAAGATACCGATCCTCCTCAGATCTGGATCGGGCTGTTTACTACCGATCGCTGGCTTAGTGAATCTATCGAGGCCGACCTCATGTTCAAAGGCGACCGGATCGAAGATCTACTCGAAGAAGAACTGGTTGATCAAGGACTAGAGACCCGGCTCACAGTCGAGCACTTCCGCGATGATCAGAAATATTTCGTGTTTCGATCGGCCTTGAAAACCACTCCAGGCCAGAACCTCCACAGTGAAACTCTGATCGACATGGCAGTCGCAACACTACTGGCATTCGAGGCTTGCTTCCGGGAATTGGGCGACATGCGCCCTGCCGATGAACTGGCATAGACAGGCCATGACGCCGAACCATCAGCAGATCCGACTCCAGGGGCCACCACTGTTACGGTCAGAACCCATAGAGAACATTCAGACGTGCTAAAATGCGCCACTGGACCCTTGTTTGAGAACGGAGTCTGAAGAACATGCGAGTCCTCATGCTCGGCTGGGAGTTTCCGCCGCTAATCACCGGCGGCTTGGGCACAGCCTGCTATGGCCTGACCAAAGCGCTCAGTAACCGCCAGGCAAAAATCACCTTTATTCTGCCCCAGGACGTGAAGGCCGATTGCCGATCTCACGTGCGCCTACTCGGTGCCCGGGCCACCACCCCGGTGATCGCTGACCGCTACAGGGATACCAACGCTACCAACACCCACGGCCTGGACACTTCGGCATTCGCGACGGTAAGTTTCCGCCCAGTTCCCTCGCGAATCATCAGTCCCTATGCCAAAGCGGCATCATCTGCCGGGACAACGAGATCCCACACGACGGGGATACTCCACCAAGATGAATATGCCGGCGACCTGATGGAACAGGTGGAACACTACGCCTGTCTGTGTCTGGAGGTGGCCCGGGAGGTCGAGTTCGACATTATTCACGCCCATGACTGGCTGACCTTCCCTGCAGGCCAGGCCATTGCGGCAGCGACCTGCAAGCCTCTGATCGTTCATGTTCATTCAACGGAATTTGATCGCGCCGGCCGAAACATCCATCAACCGCTCTTCGAGATCGAAAAGCGTGGCATGCACGCCGCGGCGCGGGTGGTGGTGGTCAGCCACCGGACCCAATCGATCGTGGAGAACCGCTACGGTATCCCGCCTGGAAAAATCAAGGTTATCTACAACGCGGCCGAGAATGGTCATCCAACTGCTTCAGCCTCACTCAAGCCGATCCGTGCGACCGACAAGGTCGTGCTCTATCTCGGCCGGATCACGATGCAGAAGGGACCGGAATACTTCATCGCCGCCGCCAAGAAAGTGCTTGAACGGATGGACCACGTAAAGTTCCTCATGGCCGGCACGGGTGATATGACCCGACCGATGATTGAACTCGCTGCACAATATGGTATCGGACATCGTGTTTTGTTCACGGGATTTCTTCATGGGGCCGATGTCGAACGCGTATTCCGAATGGCCGATGTGTACGTGATGCCCAGTGTCTCTGAACCGTTCGGCATCGCGGCACTCGAGGCCATTCAACACAACGTGCCGGTCATCCTGTCCAAGACCTCCGGGGCCAGCGAAGTGCTCCGGCACGTACTCAAAGTGGATTTCTGGGACACTGAGCAGATCGCTGACAGGATTATTGCCGTGCTTCGTCGACCTCCACTGGCCACCACACTCCGCCAACATGCCGATATCGAAGCTCGCCGGCTCACATGGGATGATGCTGCCCACAAGTGTCTGCATGTGTACGATGAAGCCCTCGGTACCAGGTAACCGCCTAGAACCAAATACCCACTATCCACCCGTGCCGCAAACCCCCTCGACACTCTCGATCGCGGTGCCTGATGATTTCAGCCTGCCAATCGCCGTGTGCAGCTACGGCTACTTTCTCTTGGCACCCAATCGATGGGATCCTGATCGTCAGCAGCTATTGCGAACCCTGCAGGGGCGCCGAGATCGATTAATCCATATTCGCCTGCGCCAATCCGGCAGCCGGCTGACCCTGGCCTGCAACCAACCTCTTGAAAGAGCTGAACAGGCGAAAATCAAGCATCAAGTTATCCGGATGCTGCGGCTGGACCAAGACCTGAGCCAGTGGTATCACCACTGTCCAGCTGCACGGCGGCGGGGCTTCGGCCGGTTGTTTCGCTCCCCAAGTTTTTTTGAGGACGTTATTAAGACCATCACCACCTGCAACGTGGCCTGGGTACAGACGCGGCGGATGAACTCGCTGCTGTGCCGTGAGTTTGGTGGCGGTGGATTTTCCACACCACACCAACTGGCGGCAACAACACCCGCCCAGCTGAAACGCAAGTGTCGCGTGGGCTATCGCGCCCAACGGATCGTAGGCTTGGCCCGACGAGTGACCGAAGGCAAGATCGATCTCGAGTGGTTTGAACACCCCCATCGCCATGTCGAAGAATTGATGGCTGCCCTGCTAAAGATCCACGGCATTGGCCTGTACGCGGCAGCGAGCCTCTGCCAGCTGCTTGGACACTACGATCACTTGGCCATCGATACCGAGACCCGCCGCCACTACCTCACCCATATACGACGTGCGCAACCTGCCAGTGCTGATGACCTCCGACGCCTCGACCGCGAAATCGAGCAATACTACGCACGCCATGGATCGTATCGATTCCTGGCCTACTGGTTCGAACTCTGGCAAACCTACGAAAAACAGCGGGGCAAACGATCAGACCGCTGGAGCGAACCGGATGCTGACAGCTTCACCACTGCGCAACTTGGTACAAGTTCGTAGCGCAGATCAAGCTCCGGCCGCATCCGATTCCATGAGACTGATCACCTTCTGGCCCGGCTGTGGGCGTGGTGGGCCTTCTGAAGTCCATACCGTCAACTTGCCATTCTCTGAAAGCACAAACAGTGGCAGCACACGCTCACCGTGGCGACTGGCGAATGCCTCAAAATCAAACACTGTGGTCAGGCCCGTCACCTTGACCGTCGCCCCTCGAGCGACCCACTTTGAAATCTTGGCGAAAGTAGCGGCCGCGCAAGCCCTGCCCCAACCCCTCGACCAAGTCACCGCCCCCCTCACCGAAAGGAGACAACTGGCAAACCTCTTGGCGGCCGAATACCTCGATCAGGTGTACCGCTGCCAATGCGTTGGCCTCGTCGTTGGGGGTCAGAGCGATCAGATGGCGGATGACACTGAAATCCAGATCGTCCATCAGTCCATCGTTGAAGATCAAACCCTTGTGCACAGGCAACCCAGACATACCTGCCGTCCGAACGTTGGTTGCGTTGGTATCCACCAACAGCACCGACACCTCCTGTTCCTGCAACGTACCAGCAATCGCACGGGCCCAGTCATGCGCTGCGATGATCAGTACCCCCTGCGGATCACCCGGCGCCAGACGCAGCCAACGCGACAAGGGTCGAGCAGTGATACTGCAGAAAGCAATCGAACCAACGATTACAAGAAAGACATTGGGCCCCAAGCGTTCGGCTCCTTCGATCTGGCTTTCCGACAATCCAAACGCGAACACCGATGCCACAGCCGCAGCAACGATCCCGCGCGGCGCCACCAATAACAGAAAAATCCGCTGCCGCCAGGTGAATTTTCCTCCAAATGTTGACAGCCAGACCGATGTTGGCCGGGCAGCCAACAGCACCACGGCGAGAAACATGAAACTCCAGATGTCGATCTGGCGGACCTGTTGCAACTCGATCCGGGCCGCCAGCACAATGAACCACACGGAGATCAGTAAGACGCGAAAATTCTTCTTGAATTCCACGATGTGGCGTACATCAACCCATTTCTGGTTGGCGAGTAAGGCCCCCATGACGGTCACGGCAAGCAATCTCGATTCGGCCTGAACGCTGTTGGCACTGACAAAGACCAGCAGCACCAGCATCAGGGTCACCGGACTTTGCAGGCAATCAGGAATCCAGTACTGACGAACGGACATGAGCAGCAACCCCGCACCTAAAGCACCTATCAAGAGCCCTCCAAATGCCATCAATGCCATGCCCGCCAATGCGGTGGATACCCCACCTCCCGCATGCCCGCCACCGAAATGCTGGGCCAGTATCGATTCGAATACGAGTACGGCGATAACCGCACCAATCGGTCATTCAAGAGCCCCTCCCACTTCAGCAATGCCGACACCTGGGGAGCCCGCTCGCACCTGACGCAGCAACGGGATGACCACGGCAGGCCCGGTGACGACCAGAATCGCCCCAAATAGCAACGCCAATGGCCAGTCCAATCCCAAGACAAAATGGGCCCCGAAAGTACAGATCAGCCAGGTCACGGCGATGCCCACTGAAATCATGTTGCGTACGGGGCGCCTGATCGGAGCCAACTTTGTCAGTTTTAAATTCATTCCGCCTTCGAACAGGATGATGGCCACCGACGCGGAGACGAAGGGGAAGAGCATTTTGCCAAGCAGGCCTTCCGGCCCATCGGGATTGACCCAACGATGACCGAACAACTACAGGCTCAGGGGACCAGCGGCAAATCCGAAGACCAGGAGTAACAGGATCTCCAGCTGGCGCATACGCCAACTGAGCCATTGAGCGAGTACGCCCAACACTACGATGCCAATCCACCCGATTAGCAGCTGTTCGTGCAAGGGATACCTGGAATGGGTTCAATAAACCGCGGTTGTCGTTTTAGCTGGCAAGGACAAGCATCTCAGGCCTGGACACGGTCTTGTCGCCATGAAACGGCACCGCTGCGCACCGGGAGCCATCTTGCCGTCGCTGTTACCCGGGCACATCAACGCATGATTTTTTTGTTGGATGGTGGAACATAGCCTGATCCACTGAGCTGTGATGGTTTATACCTTCCAAAATTCTCAGACACCCACTACCGCGATCCGGGCGTCCTCGGCTGCCGCCAGCACGCGAGGCTTGTCCGCCAAGATCACCTTCCCCGCTGCAAGCACCAGTGCGGCCACCCCGGCCTGCTTCAGATTGGCAATGGTCTGAATGCCAACCGTCGGCACATCGAATCGCATATCCTTCTCGGGCTGCGCCCCCTTCAATAACATCCAGCCGCCACTACGACAAAGCTCGCCAGCGCGACGAATCATTGCGTCGGTACCTTCAATCGCTTCCACCGCAATAATGTCTCGATCTTTGACCGCGATTGATTGGCCTACATCCAGCCCGACCATCTTCAGGAGCACTGGCCATCCAAAGTCCAAGTCGGCTTGTTGAGCACCCGACAGCCTCCGATGTGTCAGATTTCCCGCCTCAGCAAGGTAGTCCGAAATGTAATAGGTACTGTCGATCAGTTCGATCCCGTGCCGGGACAGTTCGTCGGCAACCGCGGTGAGCACCGTCTGGTCTCGACGATCATGGCGCAATATACGATACCACAGCAATCCAGCTCGCAGATCCGGCAGTTGCCGAAGCCATAGGGTTGGTTCGTACATGCGAGCCTTGCGTACCCGGCCGATCATCACTGCATCGCGCACACCCCATCGCCTCAGTAACCGGATCCAGCGACCGATACGGATCACACCTGCGGTCGCAAACTGATCGCACTGCGAGGGCAACGCGGCATCGTACTGGGTCCCAAGCCCAATGCAGGCCACACGGTGGCCTGCAGCCCGAATCCCACGCGCAACCAGGATTGGCAGTAAACCGGCACCCGCAATCAGTCCGACAATCGGCTGGGCCATGCGGAGATTTTAGCCACTGACGGGGGCAATTCCGATAGCTGTCCATATAACTGGTCAATACGGTGGTCGATGTCACGGACCAGTGGCCGCAGGATGATCAGCGCCAGCCACTGGATCGGCAGCAGTGCCGTGTAGGCCAAATCTGCCACCAGTGGGTGCACGAGGCCACGTGCCAAGACCGGTCCGACCATGTCATAAAACCAGCGGCAACGGCGATGGGCCTGCGGCAGCAACGCCTGCGCAGCCAGTTCGGCGCACTTTAGTGTGCGAAGTTGCTGATTGACAAGCATCGGCGTGCCCACCGGTGAAATCGCCATCTCGCTACGGACCCAACAACGGTGCCCTCGAGCTGCCGCAGTAGCGATGTAACAGTGTGTTGGCGGACTTGTCGGTAGTTTTTGGTAGGTCTCAATCGCCAATACGATTGCCCCGCCCCAGGCCAAAACGTAACCGCCCAACCAGCCACCAAACCAAAACGGCAGAGTCCGTGTGCCGTCGAGTGGTTCGATCTGCGATCTGGCAATGCGAACCGCCATCGCCACGAAGACCAAAAGAAACCACAACGGTGCACCGACTATGGATCCAACAATGGCAAACACCCACACCACCAGTGTGATCGGAGCCACGACATGGATGCAGATCAGGAAAACCATCGCTGCGCCAAGTCCAATCCATGCGGTCCGACCAAATTTCTCTGATATGCGAATCTTCGTGCGACGCGCCAACCAATCCGGCCCCAATATGAACACCGCCACCAAGCCCGCCACGCCCCCAGTAATCACCACTGCTGCAATTATCACATCACTGCCCCCACCCACGCCTAGAATCAAGAGGTACTGTGTGCCGACAACGATGCCACAAATAACACCCGTACGTACCAGGCGATAACGTGCCATTTGCTCTGGATAGATCAGCAACATCCCAAGACTGCCCATCGCCCACAGGACGAATGGGTAGAACGGCCGGGCCGGCGGTCCGCCCAGCAGAACGTAGCAGTAGGCCTGCCAATACCCCTCCAAGGATTTCCGCGCGGCCGGTGGTACAGGCGTGATCATTTCGAACAACACAAATGCCGACACCGGCAGCACGATTCCGTAAAGAATGCTTACCAATCGACTGGGCCAGCCGAAACGGTACACAGTCCACCGACCCAGTTCATAACGGGCACGCTGCAGAATAGATGACTCGATGGCAAGCCCACACTCTGGGCACGACGATTCGATTTTGAGTGTGCGCAGATTGTAGTGACATCCGGCGCAGATCAGATCTTCGGCAAGATGGTCGCCGGCGTCGATCGCCACATCCGGTAGCGGATCAAGCCCGTCGATGTCTTCACTCACGCGATGAGTATAAAGCAAGAACCGACGGGCGATCCCCCAGGCCTAATAAGTCCGGATGACGCCAACTACGCACCCTTGTACCTGCACATCGGCAGCATCAAACACCTGGGGTTCGTAGGCGCTGTTGGCTGGCTGGAGATGAATCTTCCCGCCCTTTTGGCGGTAGAATTTCTTCAGCGTGGCCTCGCCCTCGGAGGTCAGGGCCACCACCGTCTGCCCATTGCGCGCGGTGTTACGCTGCTCACAGACCACATAGTCGCCGTCACGAATCTGCTCGTCGATCATGGAATCTCCACGTACGCGCAGCACGAATTGATTGGGTGCCGACGCCCGGGGCGCAAAAATCTCTTCCAGATCTAAGTGTTCGCGATCCTCGACTGCTTCAATCGGAACTCCGGCTGCAATCACACCGACAAGAGGTAGGCGGGTATGACGCTGCTCGTCAGGCAACTTCACGCCCGATGCAACTTCCAAAGAGCGAGCTTTGTTCGGATTCCGCAATAACACGCCTTTTTTGATAAGTGCTTCGATGTGCTCGAATACGGTGACCTTGCTCACGCCCAACTCGTCGGCCAGTTCCTGCATTGTGGGGGAATAGCCACGGATCGTACGTGTCTCGCGAATAAGAGTAAGAATCTTCAACTGTTTCGGCGTTAGATTCGGCACGTTGGATTTCATTGTGCAAACTCTCCAATTTTTTCTTGACGCTAGCTACAGCCTCACTCAGGCCGCACAAACAGTGGTCCTGCTGCTGCAACCAAGCTTCGGAGGCAGCCCAGATCGCCTGGCGCACGCCCGCCACCGCAGTGGGCCTGGTTGCCGTGTAGACGCCAGAATTTTGCGGCACGCCACGACGATCGAATCGGTCCTTGCCCCGATCGGCCACTTGCAGATCCCGGCGGGGATGGCCCGCACCGCGGCGGCGCCTTGGCAGGAAGGACCAACTGGCGAAAGATTCTGCAGTTTCGGTCTGACCGTCGCGTGCTGCCTGGCGGCGAATCGATTTTCCCTTGACGTCGTAGCGGACAGCGTAGTCGCCACCAGGACCAAGTAGAACAAGCGGTATTGCCATCGCGCTGGCGCCTCCATAGTGTCTGGAGCTTTTTGTATGCCCCACATATTAGGCCTGCCCCGCCTCCGACGGACTTAGATTCGACCAGGGCCATCACTTGCCTTGAAAGAAAATTTACAAATCTGTTGGGTAAATGTTACCCAAAAATAAACCGAATGTCAAGGTTATTGCCCAAGATGTTGGCTCAGCAACACTTACTTGCTATTTGCGGCTGACGACAGGTTCAAAACGGTGCCGCTATCCGACCCCGGACCAATCCACAAAGAAATCGCGTCGCACTGCTTAAAAATCACTCAAGGCTAAGCTGGCATAACCCTAATCCACGATGGGGCTGAACCTAAGATCAATCGCACAAATGTGCCGTATTGAAAACAAACTTTTCCAATCGCCAGCAGCAGCACGAGGCATAGGACGTATCGTTGCCCTGCGCAATAGCGAGTACAATCCCAAGTGCCAATAGTCAGGTCAATGGCTAACAACCCACCTGCAAGTAATAAGCAGACCACTGGATAAAACTGAACTGGGGCAGCCCCATGTGATGAAAATGCCGTGGAACCCCCTCGAATCTCCATACTTGCCAAAGCAAACACCCGCAATCACTTTTAGGCGTGATGCACCGGCTGTTAGCAGAAATAGTAGCGCACTAGGATCATCTCAAACAACGGGCCACTATTCCGATCTGCCCCGGATCAGCACAATACCGCGATTGGCATTATTCAAACCGCGGATGCGGTATCGGACGAATGGGTCGGCGTCGTGTCGTGCACCGCACATTGACCTGGCTGATCTCGTCATTCTGGGTCACTTGCAGCGTAACCTTACAACATGCGTTCCCCTCAGCCTTTTTGAGTTTCCGCTCGCTGCTTGAAGGGGTCGGCACCCAGTACTCGGAGCCATTCACCTTTACTTTGCGCATTGAGTCATTGTTCTTGTAAATATCAGTAAGCGTGATTTTGTCACCAGTCGTATCGATCTGTTTGGCAGACGCAACCCCGGATACTGTAAAAATCGTCCACGCAGCAGCCAAAATGATTGGCATTCGATACATCATGCATGAGTCTCCTTGTTAAAGTATGCTTGCCTTCTCTGAACAGAACGTTTGAGAATGATCATTTATTGCCTTGTACTCAAGAGGCTGCAATGACATGTCCCACAACCAATCACGATTGA
>CAUZOD010000099.1:0-9239 GCA_963581115.1 Phycisphaerae bacterium
CGCGACGGCTAAATAAACGCCAATCCCCCTGTGTTATATATCGGCTAAAGCAGTATCATTCGTTCGATGATCTGCCGTATCGAAGGTATCCTTGAATCGGTCGCACAAAACGCTGGGCAGGTCCGTGCCGAAGGCGGCTTGACCTATGAGGTCCTTCTGCCCGCCCACGCTGTAGTCAGGCTGACTCCATCGGTAGGCCAGATGATCAGCCTTCACACCGTACAGTTCATGGAATCACAGACCCAAGGAACTACGATCTATCCGCGCTTAGCAGGTTTCGCTTCCGAGCGGGACCGGGCCTTCTACGAGCTTTTTGTCACCGTTAAGGGCATCGGCCACCGCCGGGCGCTGCGGGCCATGGTCATGGACACTGCCCGAATTGCTGCCGCAATTGCCGACCGTGACTTGGCAACGCTGCAGACGATGCCCGAAATCGGCCGGCGCACCGCGGAAACAATCGCCGTCACGCTCAAGGGCAAGATTGATTCATTCGTAAGTTCGACAGTTTATCCTGACTCGGTTGATCCGCTACAACCTGATCATGCCACGGGCGGTCCCCTGCCCCGCGAAGCGCTAGAAGTCCTCCTACAACTAGGCGAAAGCCGCATCGAAGCGGCAAGTCTGATCGACCGTGTGCTGCTCGAGGATGACACGCCAAGCGATATCCAAAGCATGGTGCAAGCGGTGTATCGGCTCAAAACCGGCGCCCAACCTGCTGCCCAAACGTAATTCTCGCTCTGTACGGTGACCCGCTTTCACAAACCGGCCTCCGACAACGGGTTTGTCGGCACGCTATATATGGGGCAACCGTTAAGACTGCGCAGCGGGGTGCGATTGCTTTTTATTTTGTCACCTGCGGCAGGAGGGAGCTTCACAGGGCCCTCACGTAACGACTGCTTAGGTAAGCCCTGTTTCCGCTAACCATCGCTCCGCATCGATCGCAGCCCGGCAGCCCATTCCTGCAGCGGTAACCGCTTGGCGATAAACATGATCGGCAACGTCACCAGCAGCAAAAACTCCCTCGATACTAGCAAATGAGCGGCCTGAGTCTTTTAAAACAATGTATCCATCACTGTCCAGTTCCAATTGCCCCTCGAGAAAGGCAGTGATCGGGGTATGGCCAATGGCCAGGAACAACCCTCCCAGCGGCAGTTGGCTCTGTTCCTCGGTATCGACATCGACCAACGTGGCAGCGGTAATCTTCTCTTCACCGTGTACGTCGTGGACCTGTTTCTTCCACAACATTTCTATCTTGGGATTCTCAAACGCTCGCTTCTGCATGATCTTGCTCGCCCGCAGAATGTCGCGACGAACGACCATATAAACCTTGGAGGCGAATTTGGTCAGGAAGGACGCTTCTTCAACGGCAGAGTCTCCTCCTCCAACCACTGCCAGCTCTGCTTCGCGAAACATGGGCAGTGCCCCGTCACAAACTGCGCACGCGCTGACCCCGCCGCCAGACTGGGCGAGGCGCTGCTCGTTTTCAAGACCGAGCCAGTTTGCTTTAGCGCCGGTAGCAATGATCATCGCGTCGGCGTAACACCGATAGCCTCCATCGCCACAAACGACAAACGGCCGGCAACTCAGATCGATCGCTTCGACGTTCTGGAATACATTGTAAAGTCCGCCTGACAGGTCCGACCCGCTCTTGACACCTTTGTCCGTCACCACTCGCGTATCAAACCGAAGTGCCTGATCAAAGAACTGCTGCATCATCTCCGGACCGGTGACGCCTTGGGCAAACCCCGGATAGTTTTCCACCTCGGTGGTCAGCATGAGTTGGCCTCCCGGCATCAAATCTTTGCCGGCGGCGCGCCCCGGGAATACCAGTGGCTTTAAATTCGCCCGACCTGCATAGATTGCAGCGGTCCAACCCGCCGGCCCAGACCCAACGATGACCAGATTTTCATGAGGTATCGAATCGCTCATGCGTTGAATTCTAGGGGATCGGTCAATGCAATGTTGCGCTAGCTACCAGTACGGGCTCTAACACCTCTCACCAAGACTGACGCTAAAGACGAATATCTGCCTCAAAATAGAACCGATTGACGCATCGTCACCTGGCTCATAGACAAAACACTTAAGTGCCCCGATGTCACCTAGAAAAATGATCCGCCTAGCCTCCCGAGCGATCTACTCAAGATCATACAAGTCATTATCCTCACTGAGAAACCCTGTTCGATCGGCAACCGGCATCCACGAATCTGTCTTGGAATAACGTCTGCCAAAGGACCGAACGCTAGTATCGGCGAACCCAGCGTTGGTGGTCGATGCGCTGTGCCGGAATCCCTGAGTCCCCGCCGACGGCGGCACGCCCGCATTATCATAAGGACTTTGAAAAGGCGCCCGCATGAACTTGTTGGCGCCGCCGGCAAACTGGCCATCCCCGAACAAAACGCAATCCGTTGGAGTGCGGACATCCTCAACATGGGCAGGAGCCATCCAGCCGGCTACTTCACCACGCCCGATGTAACTGGTGTTGTAGTTGTAACCGGTGTAAGGCTCACCGCCAGCCCTATCGGATCCCTGAAACGACGGGCACTGATGTATCTGGGTATCGGCGCCGTACTGCCAGATTAGACCGGGCTCAAATTGAACTCCGTCCGGGCCAAACACCGACGTGAAATCCCACTTGTACCACCGATCACTGGACACGTCGAAATACTGCGAAAATGGATAGGAACGGTTGAACGCATCCGCATATATCTGAGTGGCAATCGAGATCTGACGCAGGTTGGACTTACACTGCACAGAACGGGCCAATTCACGCGTCGTGCCCAAGGTCGGCAAAACCACACCTATCAACACGCTGACGATCGTCGTAACTACCAACAATTCGATCACCGTGAATCCGACATGCCTTGCAGGAATGATTCGATTCATGATTGAGGACTCCTCCACTTAACGCTTTGGCCATCTGCAAATCTGAAAAAACCTGTAACGAACTGCTCATTCGCAACAGGCGAGGTCTTTCTCGCCTCAGCCCCATCTCCGCCCCATTCCGATACCCGGCACCAAGACGATCAACGCTCCAACGGCTGGCTCTGGCACCATGGGCGCCCGGGACAGCGTGTTCGTAAAATGCTGCTGCACCGTGATCAGATCGGCGCCAGTCACTGCCCCATCATCGTCAGCGTCACCCAGCAACAGACCTGAGGGCACCTCTGGTTCAATGTGGCCAAAATGTTGTTGCACCGTGATTAGATCAGCACCGGTCACGGTTCTATCGTTGTTAGCATCACCAGACAACAAGCCCACGCTCGGTGCCACGTCAGCGAACGCATCGATTTCTACCGTGCCGAAGCCTGGCGGGTCGCTTACACGTACGTACTGGATCCATTTCAGCCCCGTCAGTGGACTGGTCGGAAGCGGGAGTTGACCGATGTCGAACGAGGTTCCGCCTGCTGAATCTTGGTAGAAATCGCGTACCACTTCGGCCAAGGTCAAGCCTTCCAACATAGCGATGGAGAGAGCTGAATCTAATGGTTTAGTCGGATCGGTTGGGGCACCCCAATACACCTGACCGGGTACCGGGGTATCCGAGTCGTAGATTCGGCCCAGAGTTGGGGCAAAACCATCGGCCCATGGACCATCATTGAATTCGATCCATTTAACTGCATCTTGACTGACCGACACCATGCCCGGCTCTTCAAATCCCGCCGCCCCAACTACCCTGTCGTCCGGATCACCGTTGGTCCAACCCGCACCGTCAGCGGCCATCATTGTCGCGTTGCCAAAGATCGTCAGATCCAGCCCAAAAAAATTAAAGGGGTCGTCGTATACCGGGTGACTGAACTTGACGGTCAATTCGCCACTGTTGCCCAGTGTGACCACTTCGAAAGATCGAAATGCCGCGTAGAGGGGCACCACAGTGACTGGATCATTCGGTGAACCGGTCAAGAGGCCATCGCCCGTGGTGTCAACCGTAGGTCGCCCCAATGATGCTGCTGGATCGTTAAATGGGCCACCACTGATTGCATCAACCCCGATGCCCGTGCCGGGCCGGTAATTAATGACAGATGACGCAAAATCGTCGCCCTGATAATCGTACGCTGAAGCACCTGTCGCAATCGTCATACAGGCCAAAGCCATGCACATCAGCCGGACAGAGATCATCGGCACCTCCATCCCCGCGGCAACAGCAGCACCGCCCCAAAAAGTAGCCACGCCGCAACCACCGGCTCAGGGATTTGCACCTCGCTGAACGACCAGCCGTCAATCGAACCATCGGACACAGTTCGGTCCGTTGCTCCCATTGGCGCAAGCTGCCATGGACTATCGCCTGCGGATCGGATGTAGTAAGTCGGGCTGGTTGCGAATTTCCCCAGTTCGCCTTCCCCACTACCCCCAAAACTCATCCCGAATACAAACAGCTTGAGACCAACGCCGAAATCAAAAAGATGCCCCTGAACATCGAACTCTATTTCATCGCGCATCAGGTACAGCAGGTCCTCCCCTGTAGCACTGCCGTCATAGGACACCGCAAATTCGAACAGATTGCCGTCGGTGAATTCGATGAGCACCATAGACATGTTCACACCTGAACCTACGATGATCGGCGAGGCGGCAACTTGGGCCCAAGCCCAAAGAACCACGCCGAGCGCCAGCACGGTGATTGTGGTCTGCCTCCGCATGATGACCCCTGTTCCTTCCTTTTAGCCCAGAAACCGCGAGGAACCTCCCACTAAGGGAGCTGAACTCGCACCCTCGCGCCCGGTAATTCAGCGGTAAGCTTTCGCCAGAAAAACGAAAGGACCTGCCAAGGTGTCCCGTAAGCGCGAGGACACACACCATTTCAGTTGCAGGCAGGTCTTCCGGCTTAGGGAATACGCCCGGCTTGCCTTCCCGTCGAGTTGACCCGACAGTGGCTGCTAAAACCGGACACTTGTGCCCGTCACGGCGGCGCGTCCGCGGGGGATTTCCCGCCAGAAATTAGGCGAGGCACCCCACTTCCCTTTTCACGCTTCTCGGCCAGATTGAGAGCCAAGAAGCGCACCTGAAACTGTAGCTGAACACAGATATAACGCATCGACTACAGATCCGTCAAGACCCTAGCTCTCAGAACCCACGAAACTTTTGCGATATCACCGAAACAGAGTGCCACCAATTCGCACAGAGTACTACGGGTATATTGCAATCTATATTGGATGTACACCGGCTAATGGTCCTCTGCAGTACCAGATTCGCCTTCTGCGATCCGCTTGCGCCACAACGCAGAAGATCTTCCTAGACTGCATCCCTGCTTGCATGACGGGCCTTGCCAGATACTATTGACAGACAATTCGGGCTCTTGGCACCGGGCTAGTGCAGCCAGACAAATGGGGTGCCCGATGATAAAAGTAGTCGTTTGCGGGTGTAGCTCAGTGGTAGAGCGTCACGTTGCCAACGTGAATGTCGAGGGTTCGAATCCCTTCACCCGCTTTCCGGCACGGTGTCGCACAACCCCGCTTCTTGGCGGGGTTTGTCTCTTCTTGAGACGACTGGATCAGCATCCGCCTCGTCGCAGGCCTTAGCACCGGATGGCACCGTTTCGCGCTCCGGAAGGTGACAGTATCGGTGACACCTGTCGTCGGTCCCTGTCGCAACCAGTGACTCCGCTGCCAGCGTGCCCATGGGCACGGTCAGGCTGTTGACGGCCCCATCCAGGTCGTAGGTCCGAAGGTCGGTGTAATGGTTGTTGGTGATCTTGATGTTTGCGTGTCGCATCAGCCTCTGGACGTGAGCGGCCGGCACACCGGACTTGATCAAACGCGTGAAGAAGGTCGCCCGCAAGCTATGAAAGTCAACCGTTCGCCCCGCTTCATCCCTGAGTGGGAGACCCGCACGCTGACAGTCCCGCTTGAAGGTGTGAATCGTCGGGAAGTCCTGATCCCACGCACCCAGAACACCAAGCGGAAGGAAGTCTTGCGGGACTGGTACATCGCCAAGGCCAAGGAGAAGATTCTCCCCCGCGTCCGCCGCCAGGCGAAGGAACTTGGCGTGGAGTTCGGGGCTACAAAGATCGTCGACCCCCGCTACCGTTGGGGCTCGTGCACTGTCAAGGACAACGTCAACTTCAACTGGCGTCTGATCAAGGCTCCAATGCTCGTCATTGACTACGTGATCGCTCACGAGCTGACCCATCTGATTGAGAGCAACCACACGCCGCGATTCTGGAGCATCGTGCGGAGCCAGACGGCCACGATGGAGAAGGCCAAGAACTGGCTGAAGGAGAACGGTCAGATTCTGGAGGCGGATATCTGATCGATCAGGGATCAATCCAATCGAGCTCCGGCAGGATAATGAACAACCCAACCAATCGACTGGCCTGCAGCCCCCTAGCAGGCTTTAGCAAAGTCACAAATACGGGGCGAGGGCCCGACCGATCAGTTATGGTGAATCAAGTAACACACGGAAATTTAGACATACAGTTTCCGCATTTGGCAACAAGATTATCCGACAAAGGCAATCGGAGTTTCTGGCAACATTTCGGGCAGTAGAACCTGACATGCCCGTCGTCGAAATCGTAGTACTTCACTCCAGCCATCCGAGATGAGCCATGCCCATTTCGCAATAATATACGCCGTAGCGTATAGGCAATCCGTCTATTAACAGATGCCGCTGCAAGCGGTGGTGATGTCATTTCAGCCCTTGCACGGCGAGAGCCTTTGTTAAGTGCAACCCGTACAGGCTTCTCACACAGATCACTCCATGTAATTATCGAGTTGTTCCTCTCAAGAACATACCCAAGCTCTTGGGTAGTCAAATATCCCAACTTGTGCTCGGTTCGGGTTGTCTTAGTACCAAAAGCAATAGTTTCAGTCCTCTCAGTAATCCGAACGCTTCGCCCCATAACTTCGGCAAACCCATAAATTGCAGCAGTAACATCTGTCAATATCTCATCCGACAAAGTCTCAGTGAGATTCAACCCATGATGGTGCAGGAAAATATGCGCGAATTCGTGTCCAAGAATTGCTGCAATATGTTCCGGTGAAGCCTTGTATCTGCTCTGCAACTCAATGAAGCAAATACCATCACCACTTTGGATCTCTACACGACCCGGAACTTCCAAGTTGGCTCGAAAAGCAACGATGACCTTGCCGAACTTCAAAGAATAGAGATTACTAATCAGTTTCGACATCCGATTAACACTCGTAATAGCACCACTCGAATCGTAGTGTTTCAGATTCCAGTTTATTTGTGAGGGCGGAATCGGAAGCCGACTGTCTAGAATATTTGGCATCAACCTCTTGAGTGACTCTCGAACTAACTTGAGGTTGTTGAAGGACTTTTGCGACAATCTCGCATTCAGTGTAGAGATTATATTCCGAAGAAAGAACACAACATATATCATTAATCAACTTCCAAAATTAGTTTCAGGAGCAGTGGCACGATTGGTCGGTTCCCCCGAACGATCAATTTCTATTGTCGGCTACGCCTAACACAGGATAATGAACAACCCAACCACGATTGACCAATTGGTCAGTACCCCCTGAAATGTGTACCCAATTGGATACACCGAAATGGTGTCGGAGAAATTTGCGAGGCTCTCTTCGTAGTGCATCCCGACCGACGATCCCCCCCTAGGGCCGGCTCAGCCCTGCTCCAAGAGCCTGAGGATCGCCTGCTTTCGATCATCTTGGGGAGGGTGGGGCCAAAAAGCAACAGCCGCCGGAGAGCCCCTGTTAGCTCCTCTGGCTGCACCTGGGAGGTGACAGTATCAGTGACACCCTTGCCGCTCTGGCAAGAAATCGGGCTTGTTGATGCCGCCAACTCGGTGTGGTTGCACGTTGTCAACGTGAATGTCGAGGGTTCGAATCCCTTCACCCGCTTCTGCAGATCGCCCGGTGCTATATAGTACCGGGTGATCTCGTTGAGTTCCCAATTGACTCACCAAAGTCTGGCCCCAGCGTGAGCCCCACACGCACTCAGAACTCATGATCAAGCATATAGACCATATCAATTTCGTCGTCTCGGATCTCGATTTGATGCTGGGGTTTTATCACGATGCGCTGGGGCTGAAAGTCACCAAGCGGGTGTCGATCAGTGGTGACTGGATCGATCGGGTGGTAGGGCTGCAAGGCTCTCAAGCCGATGTGGTCTACCTCGAAGCATCGGAGGGCCCTCGCATCGAACTAATTCGCTATCACCACCCTCCAAGGCCCAACCCGCCAAAACGCGATCTTCCTCACGCGTGTGGTCTGCGCCACCTAGCATTTCGTGTATGCAATATTGACACGATCGTGAATCAGTTGGAACGCGCCGGAATTGAATTCTTCAGTGATGTACAACGAGTGCCCGCCAGTCAAGTCACCTATGCTGATGGTGCCAGCAAACGCCTAGTCTATTTTCGGGATCCTGAAGGCAACCTTCTAGAATTCTGTGAGTATAAGTAATCGCTGCTCGAGAAGATCTCACCATTACTGTCGCGCAAATAGCAGTGCAGGCGTGCACGAAGGGATGAATGCAGCTGGCTGACACGTGATTCAGACAGATCAAGTGTTGATCCAATCTGCTTCATCGTCATGCCCTCGACATAATAAAGAAGCGCGATCAGGTACTCACTACGGGTCAAGTGGCGGGTCAGATAGCGGCGGATCTCTTTCCCCGCTACAGCTTGGAGTGGCTGAATCGCCCGCGGATCCCCGATGAGTTCTGCTGTGTTCGTAGCGTTGGAGTCATCGGACCGAGATACGGGTCTCTCCAAGCTGCAGATCATGGGCACATCAGCTTCCTTGGACGTCAACGGTTCTGCCTTGAGCATACTGCTGAGCTCTTCCTCCCCCGGGGGCCGACCACATTTCTTGTAAAAGGCTTCAATCGTCCTAGTTCGACGATTGATACGGGCACGTGCAGTCCGCGGCGCCCAATCCAAATCACGCAGTGCATCGAGCATTGCCCCCTCAATCCGTCTCAGGGCAAAAGTTTCGAACCGGATGCCTCTCTGTGGCCGGAATTGATCGATTGCTCTCAATAGGCCAAACACACCCTGCGCCACTAGGTCTTCAATCTCCACCCGCTTAGGCAACCGCCGTTGCATCCGGCCGGCCACGCGGTCGATCAGTGGCAGATATCGCTCCGAGAGGGCGTTGCGCAGCGTGTTTACATGCTGCCTGGACCAGATCCAGGCAATCGGTGTCCGGCTTGGACCAAGACCTGCACAACCGGCGTTGTGATCGCAGATAAACAGCACGGGCAAAACGATATCTAACCCAAATTTCACCGACGCCGCCCGCTACTGACTTGCAGCAGGAACATCG
>CAUZOD010000100.1:0-9208 GCA_963581115.1 Phycisphaerae bacterium
GCTCGTGATGCGGCTCTTTCGGTTGGTGTTCATGCCGTAACTGATATCACGGGTTTTGGTCTGGCCGGACATGCACGAGAGATGGCCGATGCCAGCAGCGTTTCTATCGTCCTGGAAGTTTGTCGGCTGCCCATGCTGCCCGGCACCAAGGCACTGTCACGGGACGGGCACCACTCTCGCGCCACACATTCAAATCAAGAATTTCTGGAGACTCGCATGGTGATGTCGGGCGATGTGGACGTTGTAAGCAGCGCGTTTCTATTTGACGCGCAGACTTCCGGTGGCCTGCTGATCGCTGTGCCAGAAATCCGGGCGGATGAACTCGTGGGGCGATGCCACGATGTGGGATTGATCACGACAACCATCGTGGGGCATATTGAGGATCGTAGAGATACGGCGCTATTAATCAAACCATAATTACTTCCGTAGAGATTTAATGTGATCTATCGGTTCGCCTGACATCATCAAACCATGTTCGCCGGTTCGGCGTTTTGGCACAGCATCTTTCCGAAGCCCTGGGAATCCAAGTCAAGTACGTGCCATCAACGGACTACAAGGCTTCGGTCGAGATGTTCAAGAATGGCGACATACATTTGGCATGGTTTGGGGGGCTGACCGGGGTGCAGGCACGCCATGCGGTTCCAAGCGCGTCGGCCATTGTACAAGGCAAAGAGGTTTCAAACTACTACTCGTATTTTATTGCACATGCGGATACAGGGCTGCATCGTGCCGCAGGATTTTCTCATGACATCGCGAGATTCCCATTTTCGTTTGGCTCTGCATCGTCTACTTCTGGTCGGTTGATGCCGGAATATTTCATTTTGCGAAACACAGGCAAGGCTCCGAAAGAGTTCTTCAAATTTACTCCGGTATTCTCTGGCAACCATGACACAACCGTGGAATTAGTTGAATCGGGTCGAGTTCAAGTCGGGGCAGTCAACTATAAGGTGTATGACAAGCGAGTGAATTCTGGGAAGACCGACCCAAATATTTGTCGGATTATCTGGAAGACGCCTGTGTACTCGGACTACAACTTCATCGTTCATTCAGAACTGAACGACATATTCGATTCGGGATTTATTGATCGGCTTCAGGCCGCGCTGGTTGCAATCAAAGATCCGGTTATTTTAGATGCGTTCCCACGTCGCGGATTGATTAAGGCTTCCAACTCCGAATTTGATCAACTCAGAAAATTGCAGAAGAGCTGGGATTTTTATGATGATTTTACCGAATGCGCACGATGGATTTCGATTAAGTGATGTTACCGTTCAGTACGGTGTGGTCTTGGCTTTGGACCGAGTTTCCCTTTCCATTGATTCCGGAGAACACGTGGCCCTTATTGGGCCAAGCGGATCAGGAAAGACCACGCTTCTGCGGCTTCTGAACGGAATGGTGAGGCCGACGAACGGTTGTGTCATGGCTCAGGGCAAGCAGGTGTCCGACCTGTCACCTGGTCATTTGCGTGAATTTCGAAGTCAGATTGGATTTATTCATCAGGATCTTTTCCTTGTTCCAAGCCTGCGCGTGATCCGAAACGTAATGTCCGGTGGACTGAGCAGGAAATCGCTGATCGGTGCTGTGCGTGCCATGATTTGTCCCGCTCGCCGAGAATCTTTGGAGGCCCATCGCATTCCTGAACGTGTCGGCATTGCAGAAAACTCTATGAAAGGACGGATCGGCTTTCCGGCGGGCAGCAGCAGCGAGTCACCATTGTCCGCGATCTCTTTCAGCATCCGCGAGCCTTGCTTGCAGATGAACCGGTGTCAAGTGTTGATCCGGTGCGGGCTCACAGTACGGTGTCCTTGTTGACAGGGCTCTGCCGTGAGCAGCGATTGACTCTATGTGTGAGTTTGCACAATACGGAATTGGCCCGAAGTTGTTTCCAGAGGTTGGTTGGATTGCGGGATGGAGCGATTGTGTTCGATTGCCCTAGTGACCAGGTTGGTGATACTGAATTGAGCCGACTCTATCGGATTGGATGAGAAATGAATAAATTGTTGGGTGCGAGTGTAGGAATAAGAACGGATCGGATTGGCACGCGTCGGATAGTGCTTATCGGGATTGCACTGATTGGTCTTTGGTCGGCGTGTCAATTGCGATTAACCCCACATGACTTGGTTCCCAGCGTTGGTGGGCTGAAACAATTAGGGCGTTTCTTTGCCGCCGGGTGCTCGCCCGCCTTGACTTACGAAGCAGAGTTCATACCCCAGGGTACGGAACCGCTCCTGGTAAAGGTTATGCGGGCGATGGGAGCGACGGTGGTATTTGCGTCTGCAGCAGCAAGTCTGTCACTAGCAGCGGGTCTGGTGTTGGGATTCTTTGCCAGTCGTGCTTGGTGGCGGGAGGATTCCATGAGCACATTTACGCCACTGAGCAAGGTGCTGCGACGGGTGATCTATCCCGCGTTGTGTGGGATAAGCCGCGTTCTGATTGCATTGATGCGGTCCATCCACGAACTGCTATGGGCAGTCCTGTTTCTGGCCGCGATGGGATTGACGCATTTGGCGGCCGTGATTGCTATCGTGATCCCTTATTCGGGAATTCCGGAAAAGATTTTCGCTGAGATGATCGATGAGGCTCCGCGAGATACAGCGGATGCCATGCGATCGGTGGGGGCAAAGTCACCGCAAGTATTCTTGTTCGGCCTGATGCCTCGCGTGATTCCTGACTTGGCCGCCTATGCCCTCTATCGGTTCGAATGTGCTTTACGATCCTCAGGGTGTTGGGATTCTTCGGCATCCCAACCCTGGGGTACTATCTGAAGCTGCCCTTTCAAAATTCGCATTGCCACGAAATATGGACCTATCTTTATGCCATCATTTTCTTGATGGTTGTCGCGGATGTATGGAGCGGTGCTTTGCGGAAAAGGATGGTGTCATGACCCGTCGCTGGGAGGCAATCAAGCAACTGCGGAAACAACGGTCACGTAGCTGGTTCGTCCGTTTCAGCATGTCGATGATGGTGATGATGACCGTGTTTGCATGGGTGAAAGGCCCATTTTCTGTAGGTGAAATTCTGTTGCATCGCCGTTTGTATAACCTGGCTCGATTTGTAAATGAAACGCAACCCAATCCGTGGGGACCAGGGTGTTCGGGAATCGTGGTAACCTGGCGATGGGCACGAGATTTGGTCATTGATCGGGGCTTTGATGCAACAGTAACCACGGCAGCAATCGCGGTAGCATCGATCGTGCTCGCTGGCGCAGTGGCGATGGTACTTGCCATGCCTGCTTCGCGGACGATTGCATCTCCTGAAGCCTTCGCCATTAGTGGTATGGCAGCTAAACGAATTGAACGTTGGTTGTGGGCTTCTCTGGTGGCGATGACGCGAGCAGTGTTGATATTGGCCCGGGGCATTCCGGAATACATCTGGGCGTTTCTTTTTCTGGCTATATGGGGGCCCACGGCCGGCCGTGCTCGCATTGGCAGCACACAATGCGGGTGTGCTTGGGAAACTAGGGGCGGAAGCGATAGAAAATATGGGACCGGCAATGCCGGCAGTCTTGCGAGCGATGGGATCTACTCGCTTGAAGGTAGTGGCAGTGGGTGTGTTTCCCCAGGTGCCGCCCCGATTTTTCCTCTATTTTCTGCCGTTGGGAGACTTGTGTAAGAGAAGCAACGGTATTGGGTCTGCTGGGGTTTTCCTCACTCCGATTCTGGATCCATGACGCTCGGGCCCGCGATCACTACGATGACATGATCATGTTTGTCATTCTATCAGCGTCTCTGGCACTTATTGGTGATGCTGTCTCTGCGATTGCACGGCGTGCAGTGCGCCGTGCGGGTTGATGTGTATCTTGTCACTAGGACCAACTTGGTCGATGCATTGTCATGATGTGGAAGCAAGACCAATGACAATACAGACCATAACTCGCAAGCTGATCCTCGGTACCGCCGGTCATATTGACCACGGAAAGACGGCGTTGGTCCGCACTTTGACCGGCTTGGACACCGATCGCCTACCTGAGGAGAAACGACGCGGCATGACGATTGATCTTGGCTTCGCCCACTGGAGGTGCGGCGATACCGATCTTGGAATCGTGGATGTGCCCGGCCATGAGCGATTTATTCGCAATATGCTGGCAGGGTCAGCGGGGATCGATTTGGCCATGCTCGTGATTGCTGCCGACGATTCCGTAATGCCACAGACCCGGGAACACCTGGAGATTCTGGAATTGATGGGGGTTCAACGTGGTTTGGTGGTTGTCAGCAAGTGCGATCTGGTCGACGACGAACTTGTGGAACTGGCCGAGATGGAGATCCGGGAACTGGTTGCCGACACCTTTCTGTCCGGGGCACCGATTGTGCGGACCTCTGCCCAGACGGGCCAGGGGGTGGATCAGCTCCGGGACATGCTGTCTGAAATTTGTAACACAATGGAGGCTCCGACTCCGGGAGAATTGTTCCGGCTCGCGGTAGATCGGTCATTCGTGATGACCGGACAGGGCACGGTGGTAACCGGCTCGGTTACAAGTGGGTTGATCAGAGTCGGCCAGACCGTTCAATGGCTTCCGGAGGATCGTCCATTGCGCATCCGCAGCCTGGAATCGCACGGGAGGCCCGTGGAGCAGGTCCAGCGGGGCCAGCGAGCAGCCATCGGTGTGGTTGGGGCGCATCACCGGCAGATTGTGCGCGGGCATGAATTGGCCACGCCGGAATATCTACGCCCGTCACGGGTGCTAACAGTGCAGTTGCGGGTACTGGGTTCGGTTACTGCGGAACTCAAACATCGGATGCGGTTGCGTCTGCACATCGGAACCGGGTCTGTGGTCACTACGGTGAACCTGATATCAGCCCGCCGGCTGGTCCCGGGTGAATCCGCGCTGGCGCAACTGTTTCTAGCCGAACCGGTTTCGGCAGTGCACGGTCAACCCTTTGTGATCCGCCGTCTGTCACCGGCAACCATGATTGGTGGCGGAACGGTGATTCATCCGGTTGCCAGCCGGATCCATCATCGGGATGTGTCAGCGATCGAATGGGCGCGATCGATGTGTGCCGCTGGTGCCTTGGACCGCGCTGCTGCAGCGGTGCAATATTGTGGCATCCAATCCTGGAGCAGGATGGATCTGTGTCGAGATGTCGGCGTAGATGTGCCCGATGCTGAGAAACTGATTATCCGGCTACGCGATCAGGGCGTGATTGTCGAGATTTGTTTCGGTCATGACCGGATAGCATTGCTTCACACCCAGATTGCTGCGGACTTCGAGGGAGCAATTCTCGATATCATTCATCGTCACCACCAGGACCAACCTCTGGACATGGCAATCGAGCGACATCTGATTCACA
Source organism: Phycisphaerae bacterium (assembly GCA_963581115.1). GTDB lineage: Bacteria > Planctomycetota > Phycisphaerae > Phycisphaerales > Phycisphaeraceae > CAUZOD01. The sequence continues at coordinate 5,286 of CAUZOD010000100.1, forward strand.
AGCGACTTCATAGGCATGATAACGGCCCCTTGACCTTGGCGATGATTGAGCGGATGGTTCAGGCCGGACGCCTCAGTGTTGTGGGCAGCGGGGTAGCGATTGCGGGGTTCTTTCCCCAGTTGACCGTCGCACAGCAGCAGTGGTACGACGGGTTGCGGGAGGCCTATCGTTCGGCAGATCTGAGGCCGCCAACGACCGCGGATCTGCTCGGGGTCCTGGGCGCCGATCAGGCACAACTGCGTGCGCTTCGGAACCTGGCCGTAAAGCGCCGGCACCTCGTACATCTAGGCGGAGATGTGTTTCTGGACCTAGAATCCGAGAAGAAATTGCGCACGCAGGTAGCTGCGGCGTTAAGTGCCACGGCCAGTTTGGCTGTCGGGCAGATCCGCCAAGTACTGGATACCAGCCGCAAGTATGCGGTGCCGTTTTGCGAATATCTCGATCGAATTGGTGTCACCCAGCGCCGCGGTGACGTGCGTGTCTGTGGCGGCAGAGCTTCCGGAGCCCTCGTTGATGACCCATCGGGAAAAACTGGTGCCTGAATCAAATCGTTCACCGCAGCGAGATCTTCCTTCGGTCCATAGTCTGGTCGAGTCGCCGACTCTGGACCGGTGGCGTCAGAAGGTGCCAAGACATCAGATCGTTTCTGCCGCACGGTCTGTACTTCAGTGCAGTCGTGATTTCCTGGCCTCTTGCTCACAGCCAACACCATTGACCGATGTGCTTGCCGAACAGGTGGCAGCGGTTTTAGAACAGTCACAGAAACCCAATCTATATTCAGTGATCAATGCCACCGGGATTATTTTACACACTGGTCTGGGGCGATCGCCACTGGCTGAATCCGTTGCAGATCACATGCGAACACTCGCTGGACGATATGCAAATGTTGAGCTGGATCTGGATACGGGACGGCGCAGCCAGCGCAGTATCGCGGTACGTGGACTGCTTGCCGAGTTGACCGGCGCCGAATCTGCAGTGGTGGTCAATAACAATGCCGCTGCGACCATGCTGGTACTCTCTTCAGTCGTGGGTGGGGAGCCGAATTTTCCTAAGCATGTGCTGGTTTCTCGTGGCGAGCTGATCGAAATCGGCGACAATTTTCGCTTACCGGAAATCATGCAGGTCAGTGGCGCGGTCCTGCGTGAGATCGGCACCACCAACAAGACTCGCTGCAGCGATTACGAGCGAGCCATCGATCCGGATGTGGCTGCGATAATGAAGATCCATCCATCCAATTACCACATCGAGGGATTCACGCAGTCGGTACCGCTTGTAGATCTAGTGGCTTTGGGGCAGCAGCAAAAATTGCCGGTAATTCACGATATCGGTTCGGGTGCGATGAGGGAGTTTGATTCCCTCGGGTTGTGTGACGAACCAACGGCACCGGATTCAATTTCAGCCGGCGCCGATCTGGTCCTATTCAGTGGCGACAAGCTGCTGGGTGGGCCGCAGGCGGGCATTATCATCGGCCGGCATCAATGGATCGAAAAGATTGAGAAAAATCCGTTGATGCGATCGTTGCGTGTAGACAAGCTAATTCTGAGCGCCCTGGAAGCGACTCTTCGGATTCATCGTGATCCGCGTCGAGCAACACGGGAACTTCCTGTTCTGACTATGGCCGAACAGACGAGAGATGAACTAAGGCGACGAGCTGATGTCATGGTCCAATCTTTGCGCAATCTCGAAAACCTTGCCACCGTATGTGTGGAGGAATCTACCGCGTATTTGGGTGGCGGGTCGTTGCCGGGACAGGGACTAGATAGCGTGTCGGTTCGGATCAAGTCGCAGTCGATCTCTGAGAGTGAAATGGCACGCCGTCTGCGATGCGGAGATCCGTCTGTGATCGGGCGCGTCCAAGCCGAGGCGGTATGGTTCGACTTGCGCACAGTACGACCGGATGAGGACGAACTCGTGGTGCAAGCCATCCGTCGCGCCTGTAACGGTGATTGAGATCGAGTTGGCGCGGTCGATCAGAAAACGGGAGTGGATGGGAATCGAACCCACCTGAACCCTGCATTGCAGAACTCACAACGGGTTTGAAGCCCGCGGCCGCCACCAGGCGTGCTGACACTCCCTGAAGATTGCATCCAGATACGATACCTGATCCCTAGGCCAAAAACAGATCCGGGGAATCAAGATGCATAGAAACGGTCTTCGAAGCAACGATTTGCAAATCATTTATCTCGTAGAACTTCCACTAAAAAATCTTATTTGAATGCGCCAAACACAAATGTGGGCTCAAGCTCGTCAAAGATGATGTTGTCGCTGGTGTCGGTTTCCAGAAGCGTCGCCATCAGTTTTCCTCACTTCGCGAGGATGGGTACATCGCGGCTGCGATGCCAGTGTGCCTCGGTGGGGGCGGTAGCGTGCAGGAACAAGTGGTCTTTGTGGCGAAAGATCGCCATGCTCACCTCGTTGTCCGACATGCTCTTAGCCAGATCAGGCCAGATGTCATCGTGTTCCTTCTTGTATTCCACGTAGCAGCCGGGTCTGAGCTTCATCATGAATCCGATGGAAAACATGAGCGGGGGCCTTTTATTGGAGGCACTTTCTTTGGCGGCAGGTAAATAGATCCGATGTTCCAGGGCAGGAGTGTCAGTTTCGTCCGTAATATATCCGATGGACCTTGTGCATCTTTTCTGGTTCCGGGTGTTTTAGAAAAATAGGATGTTGTGCTCATATTTTAATAACCCTTCCTGGTGAAATGGGAAGCGAGACGCTGCATTCTAAAAGGAGTGGTGATGTGATTGTCACTACTGCGGGCCGAAATGGTCTGGCGCGTGTGGCTTGTCTGGCCCAAGCCAGAGTGGATCTGACCTTCCTTGTTTATAGAAATCCTGTGGTTGGCACAAGTACGGTTGCGCCCGATGCTCAGGCGATCCTGCATGCCCGAATGACAGATGCCCGTTACAGTAAAAGCAATGTCCGCAATGCAGGGACCACGAACAGACCACGGGATCACCGGGCTGCACTTTCGTCACACCGTCCCCTATGGCTTCAACGATGCCCGCACCTTCATGCCCGAGCACCACGGGCAGGGGATAGGGTCGTTCTCCACGGATCACGGTCCAGTCGGTGTGGCACAGCCCCGTGTCTTTTAGTCGCACCAGCACTTCTCCGGCTCGTGGCTCGTCGATTTGGATCTGTTCGACCTGAAGCGATTTTTTAGCTTCGTTATAGAACGGCTGCGGCCATGTCCATCTGGCCGGTCTTTTTCAGTAGCGGATTCAGTTTCACACTGGTCGGTATTATTGCTAAGTTACACGGGAATGATCACCGATCCATGATGGATGTGTCCATGGCATTGCTGATTTTGTCCGGTTCCGTCTATTGTCCGACGTGCGCGTTTTGCTCGCCCAGATGGAGTCTGATCCCAGCCCGCCGCTGCACACGTTGACGGTTGCGGAGGCGCGTCGGGCGGATGCGAATCGATCGCCGATTGTCACCGGTGTGCCCGCGCTGGTCGTTTCAGTGCAGAACATCATGATTCCGGGCTCAGGAGGGGAGGTTCCGATTCGCGTTTATTGTTCCAATACCGCGGGAACGTGTCCGGTGTTGATGCACTTTCATGGAGGTTGTTGGGTATTTGGCGGCCTGGACACCCACGATGTCATTTGTCGTGCTTTGGAGAATCGAGGAGCTTGTACGGAGGTCTCCGTGGACTACCGGTTGGCATCGGAACATCCCGATCCTGGAGTTCTGGACGATTGCTGGGCTGCGACCGAGTGGGGCGCGTCGAATCCACCACCACTAAGAAACGAGTCCGGCGCCTTGGGTGTCGCCGGAGACAGCGATGGCGGCAACCTAGCGGCGGCCGTGGCATTATGTGCACGGGAGCGGAAGGGTTAGTAGCTCGCTTGTCAACTTATAATCTGCCCGATTACCGATGCGACACGCTTCGATACACCTTCGTATCAGGTCTG
>CAUZOD010000101.1:0-9193 GCA_963581115.1 Phycisphaerae bacterium
AGCCCCAGGTGTTCTTCGATTATCTCATAGGCGCTGGTGATGCGCCGTGCCATGATCCGAGGGATCAGGAAATAACCGACAATGACGTAGGCGAGGGGAAGACTCAGAATCCCGACGAGCGTTGCCGGCCCTTTGTTGATCATTTCACTGGGGAAGCCGAGGTAGCTGATGGTACTCAGCAATGAAGCCTGAATTGATATCCCTACGGCAATGGCGCCGAGTCTGCCGCTCCCGATGTAGTAGTCTTCTGCGGATCGCTGTTTGCGCCCGATCTGCACACCCATGACGACCATGCCCAGGCCGTAGATCGCGATCACGACCCAGTCGATCGTGGCAAGGCCGGTGTTTCCCGCAAGGGCAGGGGTGTTTGCGGTTGATGTGGTAGCAAGGGAGGTAAGTAAATCTGACCAGATCATGGCAAAGCATCGATAGGTGAGCGAGATTTGAGGTTACGAGCAATGGAGATGGCCAGAGAGCGCCGGGAACAACTAGGCTAAGCATGTGGCAAAAAATATTCTACATCCGAATTTCAAACCACGGCAATTTCCAAACAATACTTCAGAGATTGGATACATGTAACCTGACTTATCGTTCTACATTGGGCCGCAACCAGACGTAGATCCAGTGTTCCGATTCTAGGGATATAGATATCTGGCCATCGGGGCTGATATCGAGGGCTTGGTCTGCCAGGGGGTCCCGACCCGTCAGTTGATATCCACGCAGACCCAAGGTGTCCAGGTTGAACTGCACGGTTACAGTCTGGGCATCGGGTGATAGATTTGAAACAAAGGCCAACACACCGTTACTCGGATGCTTGAAGAGTGTGGCATAGCAGTGCGACGGCGATACGGTGACGTAGTTCTGATTTTCCCAGTAAAACAGTTTTTCGGATTTGGTAGTGCCGAAACGATCTCGCAGCTTCCAGAGCTTGGAGATCTGCTGAAAATAGCTGTCCATTGAATTGACGCGTTTCGCCAGAGGCTCATCTTTGGTGTGAAAGGGCGTGCTGGGCCGGGAGGGGATGTCGTGCAGCAGGGAGGTTGCCGCCACGTCATTGAAGGATCCCAGACGGTAATGCAGCATCTCCGCTGCCACGCCAATCTGGCGACCCGTAAATTCCGTGCGGAATTTCTCCAGGGGCAGTTCTCCGGCGACGTAACCTCCGGGTGCACCACCGGTCTTCTTCAGGTGCCACCACTGCTCGCCGGTCCACATGACGTCGGAAAAGGCTAGGCCACTGGGGTTGTACATGAAGGAAGAGTGGACATCCACTACGCCATCCGGTCGTCTCTGCTTGACAACGTTGTAGATCCTTTTCATGAAGTCGCGCACGGCGAAGATGGCGAAGGTCGGGCGGACGGAGCCATCGGGCAGGCGGTAGCCGCAGCCGTGCAGCAGATTGGTGCAGGGCTTAGCCCGCACGGTGCCGTCCAGGTAGATGCCGTCATCACCGTACTCGTCCAGGCGCCGGGCCACGGCGTGAACCGAAGCGTCCTGCAGGGCCATGCTCTTGTGGCAAAAGTTCTGTGTTCCCTGCGAATTGGCGCCATACTCGGATCCCACCGGTCCGGGTCGAGGGTCGCCGGCTTCGCTGGAGGGGATGTACTGGCTCAGGGGCCGGTTGGCCATGTGCAACCCGTGGATGTCCCACTCCGGCGCCATCACCGGGTAGCGTTCGTGGAGTTGGTAGTTGTAGTGCTTCATGCCGTGGGCGTGGATGACATCGTTCAGCCGATGCAGCAGGCGTGAGTAGGGCTGGTGCACCGGCAATGGATACGGCCAGATGTCGCAGACCATGGTGGCGATGTGACGCACGCCGCGGTCGGCTAGGTATTGCGGTGCCGGCTGTCCATTGATGAGGCGATCGGGCAACTCCAACGCTCGCCCGTAGGGCTCTTGCCGGGCGATGCGCAGATCCCAGGAATCGCGAAGGAGGGGCTTGATCGGCGTGGCCTGGAGGGAGAATCGATAATGCAGCACCTGGCCCTCAACCAAGTCCGTGGGTACGTCGACCAGGTTCATCCGGAAGGTCGTGGTGGGACCACGCGGCAGTATTTCCAGCGCGTTTTGTTCGTTCCCGTTGTGCCAGTGTTCATCCGATTCACTCTGCCAGCAGAGGCCGCGCTCGTCGTCGCCCAACCAAGCGGTCTGGGTGAAACGAAACGCCTGATCGCTTTCGATTTTTCCACTCTGAAAGGATTTAATGGGTATCTCGGCGTTCCACGGATAAACCGCGTGCCCATAGCTGAGCTGGGCGTACCGGCTGTCCAGAGGAATCTCGACACGCAGTTCGTCCAGGCGCAGATCGCGGCGGGCGCGGACCGTGCCATCGAAGAGCATGAAGCCGTCGAACTCGATCTCAGCTGCCAGCTGAATCGAGAGCCGATCGTCCCGCCACGACTGTTCCACGTGCGCAACCGTCGGGGAGGCGTCGATTAGCCGCACCCGGCCCTCGGTCCAGCGGAAGTCCTTCCCGTCGGCTCGCCCGACCAGAGCGCTGGGGGCATCGAGTAGTTCAACTCCGGCGGTCTGGATCTGCTGGGTCAGCGGCGTCGTGCCAAACGAGTATCGGCGTCCCCAGACCGCGACCGTCACGGCGCCGTCGGAGCTGGTCTGCGCCTGCACCGCGGTCCACGGCGCCGGCACCTGAGTGGAGATTCCCGCTTGGCTGTGCACCCAGTCGGGCTTCTTGAGATTGGCGTGCTGGTACACGGTAGCGATGGTCTGACCATTCGGATCGTGGATCTGGGCCACGGCGTCCACAGCGCGACCCTCGATCGCGGCGAGCGGAAAGACGGCCGCACCGACGAAACGGCCCGAATCTTTATTCGATTCGGACAGCGAAACGATCTGGGGTGCCACGGCGTCGCGATGGCCTTTACCCTTGAGCATGACTTGCGCTGTATGGCCGGTGAGATCGGAGCCCTTGCAGGACAATCGCACGGTGACTTGCTTGTCATACCAGTGGGGTTCAACGGCCAGTTCATGATGCGCGTGGGTGGCCACGGGTGTGCCGTGGGCATGGGCTGCCACTTCAGCCGGGCTCAGAGCCCGGCGGTACAGACGGATCTCGTCGAGGTCCATGGGCGTTCGGGCCCCGATGTGCGTGGCGGACTCGAATTGACCGATCCCGGGCAGGGGCATGTAGCCGTCGCGGACCAATTCACCGTTGTGATAGAAGCGGCAGCGGGGGTACTCGACTACTACGGCGATGTGGGACCATTGCTCGCTGAGAATGTTGCGGTCCACGGGCACGACCAGCTGCTCTTTCCCGTTGGCCGGGTCCCACGACCGCCGGATCCCGTGGATCAGATCGTAGTGAAGGTACCAGAACACGAGCGTGTGCGCGCTGGAGAGTCCGAAGTCGTAGTACTGGCTGTTGGCGTCTCGCACCAGGCTGGACCAGTGGAAGCCGGGTGATCCGTTGAGCCGTACCCACAGTTCCACGCTCATGTCGCCGCTGAAGTACAGCGATTCGTTGTCCGGGCTCTTGAGCACGGCATCTTTGCCGTCAAAGCGCAGGACACCTTGGCGGCCGTCCACTTCGTCCAGATATTCGGCGGCCCGGATCTCCCCATCATTGCCGTGGCTGCTCTTGTCTGTGGCCGTGCTGTCGGTGTCGAAATCAAATGTGTAGTGAAGAACCAGTGCCGGATCGATAGGTAATGTTTCTGATTGACATTGTGAATTGGACCATGCAATCAGAGTGAATCCGACAAGCAACAGTTGTAAACGAACCATATTATAGATACGCTTTCTCAAAGAACCACAGATCCTCATATTCTTCTGTATGTCCATGGTACCTGAATTTTTCAGGCAAATCAGGTAAGAGGTGAGCTATTCGCCTTCGGTTCTCCGGTTCGGAGACGATCGCTGTAGAATTGTGATGATGTAATTTTCTCGGGCCATTCAGGGTAGCTGGCGCCAGAACAATGGCGTCGAACGCTGTGCCCAATCCGCCGGGCTCAGATCTAAGCCGATTCTGGATCCATCAACAGCCCTTTACACCAACCAGAGACTTCAGATCGTTCACCGCCCATATTGTGGTCGTGCCATGCTACGGCGGAGAAATCCAAGGCTCCCCAAAGACATCAACACCAGCATTGCTGGTTCAGGTACCGGTGCGGCTAGCACATTGCCGAAGTTCTGTTGTACGGTGATCAAATCAGCGCCGGTGACCTGCCCATCGTCATTGGCATCACCAACGAGCAGTCCGTCCGTGGGATTATTTTTATCGACAGTCCCAAAGTTCTGTTGCACCGCGATCAGATCGGCACCGGTGACCTGGTTGTCATTGTTGGAATCTCCCAGCAGGGTGGGTGGCGGCCCATCGCATTCGGCGAGGCTGCCATTGATGACGATACAGATATCATCGATGAAATATTGGGTCTGACCTCGTATGCCTCCAGTGTCACTGAAGATAATCCCCTCGATCTGATTGGGGCCATCAGGATTCTTGGCCGGATCCAGGAGTCGCGGCTGACCGATGGGGACAAGCCCACCTGGAGACCAGGCTGGGTGATCGACACATTCTCCGCTACTCTCAGCAGGGCCAGCGCAGGAACCGGGTCCTTCGTCAGTGGTGCCGATCGAATCTAGTCGGACCTCTTCCGGTCCGGCGCCTTCGTTCAGATCGATCGACATGAAGTCATAGGTGCTATTGCCGACCGTGTATTCAAAGGTGAATGTCTGGTAGCCCGGATCATCGATGACCGTTCGGTTAAAATCTCGTAGCTTGAAGTCGGGTTCCAGTTCGAAGACGAAATTATGTTTTGAAAGGTCGGTTTCATCCTGCGGAACCCACACATCGAATTGGCGACCGTTGTACCCCTCGACAAACACGAGTAGTGACACCACGTTGGGGTGTTGATCGGTACCCGATTGCCATGCCTCGAGCCCCTCATCCAGGGGGTTAAACGTCTGGCCGAAACCAACGGTCCACTTTGTTAACGGTGGGTGCAGATCCGTATTTGCCGTGTCGTCGACCATTTTCTGCAGGTCATTGGTCAGGGCGAATACCGGCATGCCGTCATAAGAGGTGAATTCGAATCGGGCAGTCAGTTTGTCACCCGGCACTGCTGGACGCGGGTTACCTTCAGAATCAGTGAACTGAAGAAAGCCATCGCGAGCGAAGTGGTCGTTGTCACAGGGCCCTGGTTCAGTCAGACCAGCGGTCGAGCAATCGTCCATTCTGCCCGAGCAGTATTCGTATAGCGGGCAGGTCGTATGTCGGTTGTCGAAGAACCCTTCGTCGGGTCCCAGATTTTCAGTCACCTGCAGTTGCCAATTCGTATCGGGATCGGTGTCCAACTCATCAAACCACGGATCCGGAACGATGAACTGGTTGGGGATCCATCGACCGGGCTTGTTGATGTTGGTGGGGGGGCCAGTGAGCCCGGGAGAAATGGAGGGCGTGGGTGTGTCATCTTCGAAATCTTCGTATGCGACGACGATGCCTGATGCGGGTTGTGCCGCAACGATGACAAATGATGCCACTGCCATAAGCACGATACTGAATTGACGAGTTTTCAATTTTTCTCTCCCTCGATTGGGTTCGCACAAACGTAAGAAACGATCATCTCTTTGAGATAAGACAATGACCCGCATTTTGTGTCTTCATGCCCGATACGTCCTCAGCCTAATATACCAGACGCCTTTAGAAATCAAGATCTGGATACAGAATTTACACCATTAAACCATCAATTGTAGTATTTGTGTACAGAATTTTTGGGAAGCGTTATGCTTGTACTCGACGAGCTCGATTGTTTTCTGGGCGACATTTATCGTAACTGAAGCTGGATCCGCCAATAATAGCGAATCGGGGTTGCCGTTACTTGTGGGTGCCAGGGTATACGTGCGATCGGTCCAGGAACATTGTTGCGACAGTTCTTATGATTATGGCAGCGACTAGTCAGGTGGTATTGGAGCGACGGCGATCAATATTCTTTGGCATACCCTTGCCGATGAGAGCAACAGCCAGTGATGCTATCCCATCGCCTTGACCACCATCACCAAGGCCGTTGCCGTTGCCATGACATACATGATAATGACAAACGGTTTTTCCGGAATTTTCCCATTCAGCCACGCACCCAGCATCGTTCCAGCCGGAAGCAGTGGTAGAAACCAGAAGCAGTCACGAAAAGTGCTGGTGTTGATGATCCCAAGCGCTATGTACCCTGGGACCTTTAATGGGTTGGCGATCAGCGTGTAGAGCAACGCGGTCGCCACCAGTTTGCGCTTGGGAAGTTTGGCTTGCAAAAGATAGATGAGGATGATCGGCCCGGCGGCATGGGCGATCGCGGAGACTGCTCCCGCGACCAGTCCAACCGTGGCGCTCGACACCGGATGGATCGGCAGCATCCATACAGCGAGTCCTGTCAATCGCCATACCTGCAACGCCACAATCATCAGGCAGATGATCCCGATACTTGCCTTCAGCATCCGATCAAAGGTTGATGGGTCCGCTTGGCCTATCAACCAGATCATCATTGTGCCGGCCCCGATACCCAGCACGGCACCTGCAAGCAGCCAACGCAGTAGTTTCCACTCATATTCGCGAAAGTAATGAAGGTTGCTTAGGACATCGGCGGCGATGAGCACCAGCATCATGATGCCCAGCATTTGCTGGGTAGGCATTACCAGGGCCATCACCGGGATAGCAAGTATCCCCGTGCTACCAGCAAACCCACCTTTACTGATCGCGATGATCAGTACCGAGGTCACTACACAGAAGTAGTACCACGTCGGCGCAATGTCGGGGCCTATCGCGGGTAATAAATTCATGTCAAATCGCAATCAGTGAGCCTGATGCTCCTTGTTTTGAAGCGACTTTCTTATTTCAGATCTGTGTAGCTCAACCTGTCTCTATTCAGTCCCTTGGTGTATTGGATGTGCATGTTGCTACGTGATATCCACCACGCCTGTGAATTATGTGGAGCTGGATTTTATGTTGAAAACAATTGGTGCAACATCGGATCGATTTTTCGTTTTTCCTGGCTAGTACAGTTGCGTTGGTGGCAGAAGTACCATCAGCTGCGGAGTTCAAAGTTAGCCAATGCGGACAAAGCCATGTTCTGATCAGGTGATTGTATCGGGGGTGGGATATTCTCTGTGGTGGACACGGTGATTTCTGTATAATCCCTTGGAACTCACGTGGGTGTCAGGATTCCCCCGATATATTTTCATCGCGTTAGGCGATATGACCATACAGAGGTGAAAGCAAGAGGATCCGATATGAAATTGCCACAATTTACTGATACGGAAAAGAAAAATCTGGCAGCCAGTGCGCTCGAATATGTTCTGCCTCACTCAGCGCGTAATGCAAATCTGGAAATCGGGGCAAAAATTTTTACTGCCGGTGAGGGAAGTTACGTCTACGACATCAACGGGAAGCGATACCTTGATACATTCGGCTCTCTGCTGACCAATATCGTCGGCCACCACGTTGCGGAAATCAAGCAGGCGATCATGGAGCAGATGGAATACCTGGAGTTTTTTCCCAACTACCAGGATTCATTTACTGTGCCCATGATTCGGCTCGCTGAGAAGCTAGCTGAGATCATGCCCGGAGATCTCGAGGTGACGTTTTTCACTGGCAGCGGGTCGGAAGCCAACGAACAGGCAATCAAAATGGCCAAGCAGTACCACTGGCATAACGGTCAGAAGAACCGGTACAAGGTGATTGCCCGCAAGTACGCCTATCACGGGACGACCCTCGGGGCGTCGTCCTGGACCGGTTTTACCAAGAGTCGGCAATGCTTTGAACCATTGCTTCCCGGTAGCCTGTTTGCGCCACCTGCACGCTGTAACGAATGTGATCTGGGCCTTGAGTTGTCGACATGTGGGCTGGCCTGCCTCAAGGCAATGGAGAAGATGGTGGAATGGGAGGACCCCGAAAGTGTTGCCGCAATCATCATGGACCCTCTGCCCGGCTCGAACATCGGCTACCCCCTGCCGCCGGAAGGGTACCTGCAGGGGGTCCGTGATCTGTGCGATAAGCACGGTATCGTGCTCGTCTTTGATGAAGTACAAACTGGATTCGGCAAGACGGGCAAATGGTTCGCCTGCGAGCACTGGGGCGTGACGCCGGACATCATGACCATCAGCAAGGGCTTGACCAGTGGGTACATGCCGTTGGGGGCTGCCGTTGCGTCTAAGAAAATTATCAACACGTTCCGCCAAGGACCTGGATCTGAGTTCCGCGGAATCTGCACTTATGGAGGCCACACCCTTTCCTGCGCGGCGGCCGTGGCGAACATTGGAATCATGCAGCGCGAAAAGATCGTGGAGCAGGCCGCAGAGACCGGGAAGTACCTTCAGGCCGGGCTAGAGAAACTTCACAAGCACAATATTGTCGGCGAAGTGCGCGGTATCGGCATGGTTTGGGCGGTGGAACTGGTGGCCGATCGTGAAACCGGAAGCAAGCTTCCCGGTGAACTGGACGTTGGCTCTTTCGTGCGGGACTGGTGCTGGGAAAACGGCATGATCCTGCGTAATAACGGGGATATGTTGATTGTTGCCCCTGCACTGAGCATGACTCGGGAAGAGATCGATCTGATGTTAAGTGGTCTAGACGGTGCGATTCAGGCAGCCGTTGAACGGTTTGAGTTGTAAGACAAGTAACGGGAAGAGATATTTGATCAGTCTGGACAGGGATCAGTAGACATGAACGATAAAAATCGGCCACTGAATGTCCTGATGATTATTGTGGATGCGCTCAGAGCGGATCGGCTGCACTGCTACGGCAACCAATGGCAAACAAGCCCCGCCATCGATCGGCTTGCAGAAGAAGGGGTTTTGTTCGAGCAATTGATTGCACAGTCTAGTCATACCCTTCCCTCAGTTGGTTCTATTTTTACCGGGTTGGATCCTCTTAGTCACGGACTGATTGATCCGAGAACCCATGTAAATCACAGTTGGGGCAGTTGGAAGAGCCCCTTTCGCATGTTGGAAGATAGCGGTTTTGCTCTGGGGGGGTTCAATGCGTTCATGTACTATCATTTTGGACGCGAGTTTAATATCGAGAACATTGAAGAGGGGCTTCCATTTATCGAAAAACATCGGGATGAGCCGTTTTTCCTGTGGCAGTTCGTTGAGCAGGTGCATCTTCCATACAACCCCAAGCCGCCGCTTGATGTGGCATTTCTTCCCAAAGATCATGTCATCAGCAAAGGCACTGCAGAAAGAGTTGAAA
>CAUZOD010000102.1:0-9184 GCA_963581115.1 Phycisphaerae bacterium
AAACCAGTGCACGAGCCGCTGTGGGCGGTTTCCAGCGGGCGCGATGGCTGTGGCAAGCACCGCCCAGGCGCAAAACCATGCCAGAACGACCACGACTAGTCTGGATCGAGTCACGCCATTGTTATCGGATACGACCCGAGCCGCGGTTGAAACCGGACGTTTTAGAGTGACGCAAGCCGATCGGCCCGGTCCTGGGCCATCATCGCGTCTACCAGAGCATCCAAGTTCCCTTCAAGCAAGCCTTGGAGACCAAAGCCGCCGTAGGTTGAGCCCAGCCGGTGGTCCACCACCAGATTGTCTTTGAAGCGATAGGTGCGAATGCGTTGACTGCGATCGGCGTTGCCGATCATTTGATTGCGATTCTGGTCTCGCTCGGCGTTCTTCTGGCGTTGATGGTGGTCGTGTACACGAGCGAGCAGCAACTGCCACGCCCGATCCAGATTCTGGCGTTGGCTCTTGGTCTCCTGCATACGCACCTCGATCCCCGTCGGGCGGTGGATCAGATGTACCGCGGTAGCGACCTTGTTGACGTTCTGCCCGCCTGGTCCCTGGGCGGTTGTGATGTGCTGCTCAACCTCTGATTCCGGGATTTCGATCTCCAGCTTTTCCGGCTCTGGCAGCACGGCTACCGTTGCGGTAGACGTGTGGATACGGCCCTGTGATTCGGTGGCGGGAACGCGCTTGACGCAGTGAACCCCCCCCTCATAGCCCATCTGCTGCCAGACGCCAGGGCCGCGCAGGGTCGCGACTGCGTTGCGAAGACCACCCTGCTCGCCGGGCGAAAAATCGATCACTTCAAGCTTCCAACCGCACCGGGTTGCATAGCGCTGATACATCTCCAGCAGATCTCCTGCCCAGATTGCTGCCTCTGCACCGCCCGTGCCGGCGCGGATCTCGAGGATTATGGCCCCGATGGCGCGATCATCGGCAGTCACCAGTCCGGTAGTTACTTGCTCCATCAGCCCGTGGGCTTGTTGTCGCAGTTCGGGTAACTCTGCCGCGGCCAGTGCCGCAAGTTCGGGGTCCGAGGTGTCAGCGCTGATCTGCTCGTGCTCATAGATCTGATGCCGCAGTTGCTGCCACCGCCGGTAGTGCTGGACGAGGTTTACCAGCACCGCTCGGCGTTGTCCAAGCGTGCGCAGTTGCGCTGGGTCGCAAGCCACGGTGGGGTCTGCCAGTTGTTTGTCCAGGGCATCAAACTGAGCCACCATCTCGTCCAGCTTGGCAATCAGGTTGGGATTGGCGTCGGCGGTCATGCTCTGCCTAGACATTTGCGCGGCACTGGCTCGTCAGCATTCCGCACTAGGGGCGCAAATAAAAGCCGCGGGGCGGATGCTCCGCGGTCAGACAAGCGGGCGATAGCTAATTATTTTTCTCGAAGTACCCACCACCGAACTTCTTCTGGAACTTCTCCACTCGACCCGCAGTGTCCACGAACTTCTGTTTGCCGGTGTAGTACGGATGTGACGCACTGGAGATATCCACTTTGACCAAGGGATACTCCTTGCCGTCTTCCCAGTTGATTGTTTGGGTGCTTTTGGCCTTGACCGTGGAACAGGTCAGGAAGCTAAAGTCAGCCGCCACATCCTGGAAGACGACTTGTCGGTATTCAGGGTGGATGTCCTTCTTCATGACTTGGCGCCTTACCCTGAGCCGGTTTATGCTCAAGGAACCCCATAACCAGCTCGTTGGGCGGCGTATCATACGTCCGTGGATTTCTATGTCAACGGCCAGATGGTAGCTCCTGCCGAAGCGACAATTGCCGTCGAGGATGCGGGCTTGCAGCATTCAGTGGGGTTATTCGAGACCTTCGGGGCCAGCAATGGTCGAATCTTCCGGCTGCAGGAACACCTTCAGCGGATGGCCCAGTCCGCGTGTGACTTGGGGTTTTGCCCCAATCTTGACACGAAGATGCTTACGGCAGCCGTCAGCCAGACCATCTCCCATAACCGCATTCTCGACGCCCGAATTCGGGTAACGCTGACTGCCGGTGCGGTTTCCCTATTGCATGAAGCCTCCGAGCCGATCGAACCCACGGTATTGGTGACTCCCACCATCCCGACCCGGTACGCCCCTGAATATTTTAGCAACGGTATTGCAGTTGTGATCGCCGGGCCGCTGGCCAACCCCTTCGACCCAATGGCCGGTCACAAGACGCTGGCATACTGGCAGCGGCTGCGCAGCCTGCGGCACGCTGCGTCACAGGGGGCTGGGGAAACTGTTTGGCTAAGCGTATCGAACCATCTGGTCTCTGGGGCGGTGAGCAATCTATTTCTGGTTCGTGACGGTTGCCTGCTGACTCCGATTGCCCGCGGGGAGGAGGTGCCCGACGCCCTGCCTGCACCAGTGCTTCCCGGGGTGATTCGCGGCACAATTATTGAGATTGCTCAGGCGATGGGTCTTGACGTCTATCGGCGGGTACTCAATATTGACGACTTGCTTGAGGCCGATGAATTATTCCTGACCAACTCTAGTTGGTGGGTTCTGCCAATCACACGTGTCGAAGCCAAGACGATTGGACTGGTAGGACCACTGACCTACCGTCTGCGTGAGGCATTACTCGAACGGGTTGAAAAAGAAAGCATCTAGCGCAGGATTTATCATACCGGCAGGAGCCGGTACTTCTAAGCTGTCGTTGGACGCTCGAATCGCTGGCCCAATTCGTGTTAGTGCCGACCTCTGGAGCCTCCGCGGCCACCCCATCGTCCCAATTCAATACCTTTCTCAGTGGCTCGCTGGCGCAATGCCTGGAAGAACTCGTATCGCAGGGCTGCATCTTGCGCGTTGCCCGTAGCAGCACGCTGTTGAAACCGTTCGATGCGTGTGGCACGCCGCCGCTGTCGGTCCGTCTGCTGCTGTTCAGTCAGCGGCGGACGAGCGGGTCTCTGGCTTCGGCTGCCGAAGCGCCTGGCGCCTTCTATTCGCTGCAGAATCCCGTCCAGGATCACAGTGCGCTGCGCCGGATCAGCCAAAGCAAACTTGCGGACATGCTGATGGATCATTTCAGTCCAGACTTCGTGGCGGGCCTGGAAGTACTCGTGGTCACCTCGATGTTGCTCCCTGAATACCTGACGCTGCTCAGGGTCCATCTGCTTGCGCAACTCGGAAATGTGCTGTATATATTCGGTTTTGCGCTCGCCTGAGAGCCGCTTGAATCGTGGCGACTTAAGTAGAGCGACCGACTCAGCCATTGTTTTGGGTGGTGGCGGCGGCGACAGTAGCCATGTCATGTATATTCCACCGGCGAGCACAGTGATCGCAATCAGGGCCAATATGCCCACCAATAGTTTTTTCTTCAACGATCCGGTTGGAGCTAGAACAAGCAAGTTCATTTTTTATTGATGTAGTTGACGTGTCCGTCTGCGAATAGCAGGTTTCGGTCCCGATGAAAGAATCCCACGTTCAGTGTCTGCCCGTTGGCCAGTTCCAATTGCGCCATATTATCAAAATCACGGCAGACCCATATATTTTCTGCCGAGAGGTTCAGCCGTCGGACTTCCCACAGGTCATTCAATTTAGACCCTCCAAGGCGGATTCGATAGACGTAGCTCATGCCACTGAGGGGGAAGACCTGCTCATCTCCCGGACATCGATAGATCTTGTTGGGCGTTCTGGCTGTACCGGGATCGATGTAAGGGCCCAGTACCACGTTCAGGGGTGGATTGGGATCACTGCTTGCGATTGGCAGCGGCATGTATCGGGCCAATGGGAACCTATCCTCTGAGTCGTCTATGTACATCTGCATGACCAAGCCAACCTGGCGTAGATTGGAACCGCATGCTACCTGGAACGCTCGGGATCGTGCCAAACTGAGCGTTGGTAGCAAGATACCAATCAGGATGGCAATAATAGAAATAACCACCAACAGTTCGATCAGTGTGAAACCACCGCGCCGTATGCCAATCGATCCGACCATGTCTTCCGGCAGCCGCAGCATTGTTAAGCAGCAAAACGGGTGGCAATCATGTCTATTGCAATCAGGCCAGTGATTCATAACGTAGGACAAGGTCGAACAGGCTCCCGCCCAATGCCTCAGCCACTCCATGATCCTTGATCATCGCCAGCTTTAGTACATCGCAGGCAAATCGGCTCTGCAGGTTGGTTTCGATTGCCCGTCCCATGCCTTCGAGTATGACTAGGTCGACTTTGGCCTCGGTCACTGCCATGCACAGTTGCGACGATAATTGGGTTAGGTCGATCAGGGGGGCACCATTCCCACTGGCAACCAGACGTAGTGTTCCATGCACTTGGGCATCGGCCAAGGTGGTATCTATTACTGCGACCTGTTCCACCAACGCGACTAACTCATCGTGGGTGACGTCATTGAGCGAGGGTGTTGAGTTCGCAGTCAGAAGGACTTGGGTTCCATTGCGCAACAGATGACGGGCCAGTGGCAACATTCCCAAAACGATATCGGGGCCCGCGTTGTCCACAAAAAGCACGGCGCTGCGATGCGCCCGACGCCTCAACCACACATCGGTGTCGTCGATCAACCAGGGACGAGGCTTGAGGCGTGCCCGGGTATGGTGAAAGTCAACCTGCCCCTCCCGCTGCATGGCCTCGGTCTGCACGGCACCCATGTCGAAGATGTTGCCAGCAAAAACGCCCTGAATCACGCGGAGGTCGCGGATTACCGGATCTAGATCATCAAGTTCTTCCAGGAGCCCCGGTAGCAGCTTTAGAGCTTTTTGATTCTCCTGCAGTTTGACCAGGCGATAGGGGTCATCAATGCCTGCGTCGCGCAGGGCCTGCTCGCGGGCCTGGCAAATGCTCAGAATATCCAGTCGATCGTGGCGATCCGGTTCGGACTCTACTTGATCCAGAAAAGTGAAGAAGATCTGACGTGCCGCATTGTTCTGGTGGCTGATTTCGTTCTGGTTCTGGCCACGGTCACTCGCTTCGCGCCGGGCCTCGCTTTCCAATTTGGGAAAGTGGCTACGAAATAGGCCCAGCCAGTAATCGCGTTTCTGTCTCTCCCGCTTCAAATTCCAATCACACGCAACATAGGCATTGGGGTCGGCCAGCAGCGGGAACACCGAATTACTTGATATCTGCGTCATCGTAAAGTCCGGCTACGGACCAGATTTCCTGCACCAATTATTTTGCATGGATCTCGCCCTTTACAGCAAAGTGAAGTTTTTCAGGATATGCAGGCCTACTTGCTGTGATTTCTCAGGGTGAAACTGCGTGGCCCACACGTTGTTCTTCCACACAGTAGCACAGAAGGCTCCGGCGTAGTCACACCGGGCACTGATCACCGTTTCGTCATCGGGCAGTGCATAGAAACTATGCACGAAGTAGACGAACGATTCCTGTGGCAGGCCAACCAGAAGTGGGTCGTCTCGTTGCCAGGTAATAGTGTTCCAGCCCATGTGGGGAACTTTGATACGTTGGTTGCTCCGTTGTTCGCAGAATCGCACAACCCGTCCGGGAAGAATTGACAGCCCCTGATTGGGTGCGTCCTCCTGCGATCGGTCGAAGAGAAACTGTAGCCCCATGCAGATGCCGAGGTAGGGCTTACCAACTGCAACAAAGTCTCGGATCGCTTCTTCCAAATTCATCTGACGAATATTTGCTATACCGTCCGTGAACGCTCCGACACCGGGCAGGATGAGTTTGTCGAGGGTTTGGATTTCAGCGGGCGTTGAAACGATCATCGCGTCTGAGCCGACGCGCTGGATCGCCTTCTGGACAGACCTAAGGTTGCCCATTCCATAATCTAGTATGCCCAGCATCATGATGGGATCAGTGGGTGATCTGGTGGAACCAATTTTCGATCAGTACTTCCGAAAATTGGCAGGGGAACCTACTCTTGTAGAGCCACCACAATCTCGACCCTGCGACTCTTGACCTTGGATGCGGCTGGTCGGGTGGCGCCGTATCCCGCCGAGTACATACGCGTGGCGTTGATCCCTTGTGTCTTGAGGTACCTTTGGACGGCCGCGGCCCGCTGTAGTGACAACTCGAGATTATCCTTCCAGCCACTTTTCTTGATTGGATCAGTATCAGTATGTCCCGCGATGCGCACGGTATTGTGGGTGTACTGGCTTTGCAGCACACCAGCGATTTGCGACAGCGTATTCTGAGCTGAATTCTTCAGATTGACGCGACCTGAAGAAAACAAGATATCACCGGGTACGCGTACGGTCAGTGTGCCAGCTCCCTGGATCACGTCGATGCCAGCAATGTCGGAAAATCCGGTCTCCTCCAGCGACATGGTCGGTTTGGAACTTAGGCGCGAACTATCCAATTGAGCCTGCAGGTTGGCGGTGTGCCCCCGTTCTGCAGCCAACTCTGCACGGGCACTGGTCAGTTGTTCACTGAGGCCCTGGTTCTCAGCGAATAAAGCATCCCGTTCTTGAAGCAGACGCTGGTTGCATCCGGGCAGGACCGAGCAGGCGATCAAGGCAAATGACCATAACAACGTCCGGTGGCAGTCTGACATGGCAATCCCTTTCCTAATAACGACCACGGGTCCTCCGTGATGGCACGGACAGCTGGCTTCAGATGATACCAAGAAACCGCAGCAGCGGTAGACGAAAAATCATGACAATCACACAGGCCAACGCCAGGTGGGGACCATAGGGAATCGGGCAGAACCGCTTCTTGAGTAGACTTCCCAGCCCCACGGTGCTCAGTACGTACGCCAGTCCGATGAATGGCGCAATGAAAAATGCGATCAGTACGTCGATCGGTCCCAGCACCACGCCTATCGCCGCCATCAGGTGTACGTCGCCAAGCCCCATGGCTTCGCGCCCGAATGCCAGTGTGCCAAAGATCCTTACCAGCCAAACAATTGCGCCACCGGCAATCAGTCCCATTGCAACGCCAGCTACTGCTCGTAGCGGTGCTGCCAGAGTAGGTTCGCCTTCGCCAATTCCTCCCCAGGTAATCACCGCACCCAGTGTGATTCCCAGTGCCACCGGTAGCATGAACAGCAATTCCTTGAGCACTTCGCGCCGTGGGCGGGGATGGGCAAACCACTGTTCGGGGTCCGGGGCATGCTCTGCGGCATCAAAAGCGTAGACCAGTACACCCATCCAGGCGACGATAACCGCCACAAGCAAGCCAAGGGATCCGAACCAGACAGCAGTTACCGCTGCCAGCATTGCCCCAATCCGGAGGTAGCTTTCAGCTCCGAGCGTGCTTCTTCTGGTTGCCTGGACGGCGGCTTCGTCGGGTGATGAGTCGGTGGGTTCGGGTTCAGCGGTTGTCGGTTCCCGAAAACTAAGGGGAAGCCACCCTAGCCGAAGAAACAAATTGGCCACGATAAGACCTGCCACTGCGCCCAAGGCGGGTCCGACCCAGCGATCCGGTGGCATAAAGAAGCCAAGCTGTGTTGCCGGTAATTGCCAGGCAGCCAGCGGGATCAATCCGAAAGCGATCGCGATCACCGTCCAGGAGATACTCAGTGGAATGATGTACTCCAAGGCATCGATGCGGGTGGCCCCAATCAGGGCACCAATCAAGATCAGGTGCATCCCAAGGACAGGCCAGGATCCGGCCAGCCCCGGTGTCGAAAATTCTGGTCGGAGGCTGCTGAGGTAGTAGACGCAAAATAGACTCACGAAAAGGAAGGCACTTAGTGCTTCAATCAAGGGATAGTCAATACTGATTGACGTCCTGCAGTATCGGCATCGTCCTCGCAGCCACAGCCAACTTAGAACGGGCACGTTGTCATACCAGGCCAGACGGTGTTCGCATTGAGGACAACGTGATGGTGGATGCACCACGCTCTGACGCTGTGGGAGCCGACAGATGACCACGTTTAGGAAACTGCCAACACAGGCACCAGCCACAGCAACGAAGATCAGGAAAGGCCAGAGGTTCACCGTAAAGAGCTTTACTCGCTGTCTTGGATCTTCAACCGGCCGTGGTCGTCCAGGGTCAGTTCGGCAATCTTTTTCTCAGCTGCAGCCAGGATCTGGCGACACTGTTTGACAAGTGTCATGCCTTTTTCATAGTGCTTGAGGGCGTCCTCCAAGCTGATCTGCCCGGTTTCAATCTGCTCGATCAACTGCTCCAACTGCTCCAATGCCTGCTCAAATTTGATTGGCTTCTTCGTGCTGCGATTGCTTGTTTGTGCCATGGATTGAAGTTTAGCATGGCGATGGCGTTCGAACGACAGGACTCAATTGTTTCCCGCTATCGTCAACTGTCCTCAAACAGCCTCGGGGCCTCGTTCTGGCAACGCGATGGTTGGCGTTGCCGCTGGGATGGGACCTCAACACGGCTGGCGACCTGGCCGCTAGCCAATACGGTTATCAGGCGGTCGCCATTGGTAACCTGGTCAGGACGACGTAGCAACTGGCCATTGGGACCAAGCGTGTAGGAATAGCCCCGCGCCAGCACCCGCGATGGCCCAAGAGCATCGAGTTGGCGGCCGATCGCTTCAAGACGTTGGATGTCGGTTTCCAACCGCCGGGCCAAAGTGGGCTTGAGGCGAGATTCAAGTGTATCAAGCCGTTGGCGCAGCGGTTCCAGCGTGGCTTCCGGACAGCGGAGCATTGGATGCCGAATTGCGGCCTGCAGACGGTGGGATGCCTGTTCGAACAGCCGCCGGGTCAACAGGCCCATCCGGCTGCTTAACTGCGACAATTGATGTTCCAGTGCGCCATGATCTGGAACCAGTGCCATAGCAGCCTGGGTCGGGGTGGCGGCCCGGACGTCAGCAACTAATTCGGCGAGGGTGGTATCTGTTTCATGTCCGATGGCGGCCACGACTGGAATCCGACAGGCATAGATGGCATCAGCAACGCTGCGATCGTTAAACGCCCACAGATCTTCGATCGATCCCCCACCTCGCGTCAGAATAATTGCATCGATCCCGTCCGCTAAATCAGACGCTTGGTCCGACAGTGCCCGCAGTGCGCCAGCGATCTGAGGCGCTGCCTCGGCACCTTGGACACGTACATCAAACAGTAACAGTCTGCAGCCAGGCCACAGTTGTCGCGTGGTGTTAATTACGTCCTGCAATGCCGCAGCATTGCGTGAGGTAAGCACCGCAATTCGCCTAGGCAGCGATGGAAGTGTCATTTTCCGAGACGGATCGAAATAACCTCGCTGGTTCAGTTCGGCGATAAGCCGTTTTAGTTGCAGTTCCAGTGCACCTTGACCTATGGGCTTAAGCCGATCCACATACAGCTGAACACTGCCTTGGGCGTCGTACAGATCGATGCGTCCG
>CAUZOD010000103.1:0-9115 GCA_963581115.1 Phycisphaerae bacterium
TGCCGAGTAATGCTGAGAAGCAATCCACAGAAACTGTTCGCGTCGGCGCTGTGCAAATGATTTCGCGCAACGGAGACACCCCTGCCAACATCGTGAAGGCGATGGCGTACTGTGATCAGGCGGCCAAACGCGGAGTTCAGATTCTTTGTCTGCCCGAGATGGCCAGCACAGGCTTCGATTGGCTCAGGGACAAACGAAAGGCTCGACGCCTTCACTCCGAGCCAGTGCCCGGGCCTATTGTGGATCAGTTCGAACAGAAAGCAGCCGAAACCGATATGTACATCATTATGGGCGTTGTTGAACGCCCGCTCCGATCACGCAAGCGTTTCAACACGGCGTTCATCGTTGGGCCTACCGAAGGTTACATTGGCAAGTATCGTAAGATTTTTTCAGAACGTATCTTTGAACCAGGAACTGATGTGCCTGTTTTTGAAACCCGACATGCCCGGGTCGGCATCTACATCTGCGCCGATAAACGGTGCCCTGAGATTTCACGTGCTTAACCTCCGAGGTGCCTCAATTCTCTTTCAGCCCACCAATTATTACTGCCGTGATAAGTGCATTACCCAACCTGAGGTGCGACGGACGTACGAAGGGAAATTTGCCGCTCAGCGATCACGGTCCATGGAGAATGCACTTCCTTTGGTGGTCGCCAATGCGGGTCGGAAAGAATACACAAACACAACTGCTCGTGGCTGACGTAGAGATCCAACGAAACCGCAGTTTTCCCGCTACATTCGTGAGGCGTGTCGGATGGTTGTTCGAGGAACTGGCGGTCGAGGCGCGCAAGGTGAGGCGGTCAATTGTATAGCGTTGTCGATGCGGATGTGATCCGGCATGCCACGAGTCGTCATCAGTTCAATGACCAGTTAGGGTTTTTTGACAAAACCCTCAGAAAGAGAATGTAGAACCACATCCCTGGGCCATCGTGGAGGGATTCCGTCATTTTTGTCAGTGTCAGACACGGGAGAATGGTTGCAGAGAATCTCTTATCTATCTTCACTTTCTCCTAACCTATAGCTTGTTATACATAACGATCGCGGCGCTGCGCGGTTCCGGGAGTTCAATAACCAGGCCATGTCGCAATAGTTTGGCACCGGAAACAATTTTCTCGGCTTTGTGATCCACGTCACGGACGCGGTAGCTCGCCTTTGGATCCAACCCGCGTAGTCGAAAGCGGTGCCGAGGCTGGAGATCTTCTTCTCGCCGAAACGCTTGAATAGCTCCCTCCCCTTCCTCAGGCCGATCCCATTGGCAGGCAATCCAAACGTCACGTTCAATATTCGAGGCGTACGGCGTAAGCGGATAATAGTCGCCCAGGAAATTCGGTGAGGCCTCGGCCATTTGCCCGATCAGTTTGCGAAGCGTGTCGTAGTCGATATCTTTTCTTCGCATATCCCAACAAGCAGTGACGCTGCATGACATATGACTTCGAAAAGCATAGATATCTACCTTTTCAGTGCTGTGCTGCCCAATCGCACTGGGACCAACATGGGTTCCTGTCCCATGGTATGGCACCCACATTGAAAACCCGTAGTTGTGTCTTTGCTGTCTAGTCGGTTCAAACAGATGATCGCTGCGAACAAATGGTACAGAGCGGCGAAGGGTTTCCAGATCGTTCCTCCTTCCACCACTGGCACAGGAATCGATACGAATCGTGGGTGCCGGTGGAGAATCGAATCCCAATATGTGAGATATCCATCGCAATACTTGATTTAGGTGATACTTCGGCGATCTTTCGTATCGTAATTTTTCCAGTAGTAGAGGGGATCTATGTTGAAATCTTGCCGGTAGACGCCGATCCCCTCAGATGCAATCAAGTCGTTGATGTGCTCAACCAGCCAACGGTGGGCTTGGGGATTACCCAAATTCAGTAGGCGCCGGTTGGCAGCGTCATAAAGTGGATCCCCTGGATTGGGCAAAGGCTCGAGGGTCCATTCTGGATGGTTTTCGTAAATCCAGCTGTTAAGGGTTACCGCTCCGGCTCAAACCATACGATCACTTCAACCCTTTTGCATGGGCATAATAGGTAATGGCCCGGAGTCCACGCGGAAACCGCTTCTTGTCCACTTCCCAGGTGCCAGTGTTAATCCAGGCACTGTGTTAACGTACCAGCCCGCATCCATCCACCAGTGTGAGAGCGGGAAACCTTCTTCAGATAGCGATCAATGAAGAGTTTTTGATTCTCTTCGTTGGCATTGATCATTTCGGAAAATTGATGCGAACTGCAGGCTACCAATTGGGTGGGGGCTAATTTCCCGCATTGGCGTGTCAGGTTATGCTGAACCATCCAGCGACGTCACAGGTTTTGACCATGAATCCAATCTCCTTCGTACCAGACAACCGCAATCAATGGTGAACGGACTTCTTCCCCTGGATGTAATTTGAAGTGTGGTTTTTCTTTCCCCCCTGAATTTTCAAAGTCGTCCCTGCATCGCGAAGGAAGCTGGCCTGCCACTGCCCTGGCCAGCCAATCGCAAAAATCAAACCACGCTGTGGCCGCGGCCAAGCGATGTTGAAATAGGGCATTATCCCGTTGGAGGGGCGACCGCCAATAGTCCGCAAATGAACTCTTGCGCCCAGCCCGAGTGGCATCTCGTACGGATCAAAATCGTTGCCTGATGCTCGTGCGCCCTTATTGTAATGCAAAACACATTTCCAGATCGTATTGCGCACGACTTTGAAGTCAATAGCTTTAATCTCGGAGAGAATTGGTGTGTCCTGTGAACCATTGTTCTTGAAGTTCAGCATCCACTCAACGACTGAAAATCATGATAAGTTACTGCAACTGTGCGGACTTCAAGTTTTGTATCAGCATCAAAAAAAGAGTAGGTGTGACGTGTTTGACTGTCGTTGATTTTTTCACGGGTGTTTTGGCATCCCAGTGCCGGAGCACGTTACGTGAAGAAGTCTGGCCATATTTGAATGAGAACGGCAATGAACCTGCACGGTCACCAAAATGATCTGACATCCAGTCAGTGGCCAGAGCTCGCTCGGCAGGGGTCATATATCCGGCAAGACCTGAAGACTGCCCGAGTGCTACATTCGGGCATATCAGCTGGTGGAACATTATTACCAGAAAAAATAAGAGTTTAATCCGCAGCATCCCAAACAAACATTCGCAATTCATCGGACTATCCTGCCTAGAATTCTAAAAAGGGGACTTGCCAAAACGTAGAAATTTATATTGCCACAGCCAGGGCAACTGTACGTTTCTGGAGACAAATTTAATTCTCTCCGTCGTCACTCCTCCAAACTACAACGCCAATAGTGAGCTCGAACCCGTCCGCATTTCCCCCTAACCGTCCCGCCACTTCTGTAAGCGGGTGGCGTTGCTTTTTTTTGAAGGGTTGGGTTTGGGTATGGGCGCGCAAATTGATTAGAATCCAGGTAGACCGAATGGACACTACCCTCTTGGGGACGACGGATCCTGTACTGATCCAGGAGCCAACACATCATGCAGAAAAGGCAGAACGCTCTGGTGCGGAGGGTAGGCGACGGTATCATGGTGCCGTTCGGACAGGGTGACCTTTTCCGGAGGTCAAAGGGGAATTCTGGCCGGTCCTCTTCAAGGGACGAAAAGCATGTGAACCGATGATCCTGCGGATTTTCCTTGCGTTTTTCCGGTGACGCTGACATGAGAATTGTTTAACATGTAGGTGATCTGCGTCAGCTCCGGTGGTAATAGGAAATCCGAAGGGGCCGAGAGGAACCATACCGAGCGTGTGGTGGACAGACGCTGGTGCCCTATTCAGAAGACGCAACATGTTG
This sequence comes from Phycisphaerae bacterium, assembly GCA_963581115.1. Classification (GTDB taxonomy): domain Bacteria; phylum Planctomycetota; class Phycisphaerae; order Phycisphaerales; family Phycisphaeraceae; genus CAUZOD01. Next base: position 3,772 of record CAUZOD010000103.1, read on the forward strand.
TCCCAAGCCTTCTGCCGAATTGGGCGTTCCAATCACAGATTTCACGGTTTTACGCTGATCGAACTACTTGTGGTGATCTCCATCATTGCGCTGCTGATCGCGCTATTGTTGCCGGCACTTTCGCGGGCGCGGGCTGCGGCACAGTCCGCCCAGTGCATGTCCAATCAGCGGCAGCTGGGCATTGCCCTGCAGGCCTATGTCGTGGATTATGATGGCATCCTGCCGCCGATGGCCTACGGCACGGGCATCAGATTCCCAAACTTTGCTTTGCCGCCTTTCTGGCACCAGGTGATCTGTCCTTACATGGGCCGCACCAGCGAAGATCGGTTTGGGTGCAGCGGACCGGACCCGTCCTTAGTCTTCATGCCGTGCCCGTCTCGGGATCCGCCGGATGATGACAGCCCGTCTTGGAAAATTGGGATTGAGCCATTTGAGACGGCGCAGACCTACAGCGTTGTTTATCCCACAGTGTTCGCCTACTACGTACCCAACGTGCCAGCGAATTATTCAGGAATCTATGCGTTCAATGGATCGGCCCGATTGGAGAAGGTTGGTCCCGGTGTTTTCATCGCCGGCGACGGTCGAAACAGGTACGGCGGCATGCGATCATTCATCATCAACCCTCAGGCCCATGGGCCATGGCAGTTTAACATCGACACCGACTTCGACGGGATCGTTGACAGCTCGACCGAGGAGGTGTTCAACGGTGTGGGTCAGTACAGCGCTTTCTTGCCCATTCATGCCGGCACCACCGGGAACTGCCTGTTCGCGGATGGTTCGGTGCGGGGCTACTTCGTCAGGGATTGGGTGCAGGAAAGATTTGAATTATTCGGCATTGGCCTGCCGGAGGACCTCAGTCAGTACAAGTGATTAACACCGAATACGCACTGAGGGGAATTATACTTTTTCCGCTTAATGGACTAAACGCCGTGATCCCGGCAGGCACTTCGCGCCTGCGGGCAGGTCACCGGCGCAGACCTAATCATCGTGCAGAAGAACTTCGGTAATACACTGGGGCCGGTCGGTGCAGAGGTACCAGAACCTGCGTTGGTTTGTCTGCTGACTCTGGCGGGCCCAGTTACGATGGTGTCGCGTCGTCGGTCACGGTAACTGAAAATAAGAATAAAATACTGGTGTCGGTTATCTCGAATCCGTCTTACTACTAGTGCCATCTACATGAACCTGACGACCATATTGCCGGGCTGGGGCGGGTTCTGCCGGATACAAGTGCCAGTGCTTGGAAACGAGCGTGAACAAGGCGGCTTGACAAGGTTATGATCATGACAGCCTGAGGGATCTGCTCGCCCAGTCGCAACTTCGGAAACGGTGATGATGACAGCCCCTTCACCAAGGTACTGGACACGAACTACTAGAACCAGTCTCAGCAGAATCATGTTCTATGGTGACGACAAGAGAAGAACAGTTGCCTAAACTTCTTTAAGAGTGGATCCTGCATCCCAAGTATCATTCTTTCCATCGGCGATCCCTGACGCCGGAAGGATGCTGCCTGCTGTTTCTCCTTGCGAGTTGGACGCCGGGCCAAACACTTAAATCCACCGGAAGGAGACGTGGGGCATGTTCCGTTCTGCCGAGCCTTTCCACAGGGGGGATATACATTTTCCCCGGTTATGGTCAGTGTTTTCGGCAATACTATTTTGCATCGCTGCGGTGGACTTAGCAGCCGACTACGAATTTTCCGAACTCCGACAAGGCATCACCCAAGTGAGGAGCTCGGTTCCGTCCGAGTCCACCGGGATAGGAATCAATAACTTCCTTGGTGCCGACCGGTTCTACAACGCCAGCATTACCGGCCAATCGGCCATTGCGGCCAATATTGAGCCTGGACACATCTGGCCGGGGCATGAAACACTCGGGCACGTAAGCAGTTTCAGCCATCATAATCAAGCCTATGGCTCAACAACATCCGATCTTTACGACCGGCATGCTACATGGGTGAGCATGCTGATTGGTGGGCGGAAAGGTGGTACAACCGAGGACGACTTCCAGACGGGCATCAGCCCCGGAGCTGATCTTCGCAGTGGAGCTATCAATACAGCCTGGACCGGTTCGGCGTATTCAATGGCCGTCAACTTCAATTGGAATACCTTCACTACTCCGTTCAATACCTATTTCGGGACTGCCGATGTGATCAACAGCAGTTGGGCGGGCGGTGATCCTGCAGGGACGAATCAGTGGGTGCTCTTGCTTGACAGCATGGTGTATAACAATCCGCGCACGACCTACGTTGTGGCGGCAGGCAACGCTGGTCCGGCAGCCAACACTGTCGGCTGGCCGGGATCGGGATACAACACCATTACCGTAGGTGCACTCGGCAACGCCAACGCGTATGATCGCGTGGCCAGTTTTTCAAGCCGTGGACCCCAGGACTACAGCGACTCGATTAACGGCATGATCGCTGGTGTCCGCGCTGCCGTCGACATATCGGCGCCAGGGACGGATATCAAGACCGCACATTACGGAGGTCAGACCGGCGGGAACAATCCGTCGTTGGGCGGATCCCCCAACGGCATCACCGGTGGTCCGAGCACCTACACCACAGGGCACCGCGGAGCCAGTTTGAGCTCTGCAATCGTCACGGGAGGAGCCGCTCTTCTGGCCAGCGCCAGCTACAACACCCCGGCGCTTAGCAATAATCCCAGCTCACGCGATGGGAGGATCATCAAAGCAGTGCTTCTAAACAGTGCCGAGAAGACCTCTGGATGGGACAACGGCCAAACACTTTTCGGCAGCGGTGTAGAGACTACGCAATCCCTGGACTACAAGGTAGGTGCCGGGCGAATAAACCTGGATCGCGCCTACGATCAGTATCTGTCCGGGACAACGGATGTTGACGGCCAGACCAGCGGTCATCTTGGCTCGATCGAAACCGAGGGCTGGGACTTCGGGCAAGTGAGTGCTGGTACTGCCAACGACTACTACATAAGCACCCCACTGAAGGCAGGAACGGATTTTTCAGCCACATTGACTTGGTTTCGAAATCGAACTTCCTTCGGTTCAACCGCCTACGATAACGGGCAGAGCGATCTGGATCTGATCATCTTCGATGCCACTGGTGGAGTCTTCTCCGGAGAAATATCACGTTCGATCAGTGATTACAACGTTGTTGAGCACCTGTACTTTGCGGTACCAAACACCGGATACTACGGCATTCGCATTGATTTTGACGGCGTGCTGTTTGGATCGCAGACTTCCGAGGAATATGGCTTGGCATGGTCCAGCGACGGGCTGTTCGTCTCCGGCACATGGGCCGTGGATGCTAACGGCAACTGGTCCCATAGTGCCAATTGGGCGCCATCACGAATCCCAGCGGGTGTCGGAGCAGCCGTGACGTTAGGGGACGTAATCACCTCGGCCCGCAAGGTGACATTCGACCAGAACGTGGCGATCGGTTCACTGGTACTAAACAGCCCCTATGGCTACACGATATTTGATGGCATGGGCGTTTATGAAATGACGTTGGAAGCCGCAAGCGGCATCGTAAACATCGACGTGATCCAGGGCGACCACGTACTGGATGTGGGAATCACCGTCGCCGGGAACTTGTCAGTGAACGTGTTTACCGGATCGCTGGAACTGACCAACTTTCAGCCGCTGAACTTGGGCGGTCAAACAATCAACAAGACCGGTTATGGTGCGCTGCGTCTGGGTGGAATCAGTGGTGGCGGGAACGTGATCGTTCAGCAGGGACAGCTGTTTTTCAGCGGCACGCACCTTGGTGGCGGGTTCTACGCAGTGGGACACGGAACTGTAATGGTGGGTGAGGGATTGATCCTGGGCGATATAATCAATTCCGGGATCTTCAGCGTAGGTCCGACTGCCAGTAGCAGTGGGCTGGTGGTCTCGGGCGATTTCGCACAGGACAGCAATGGTTTGATGCAACTGGAACTTGCCGGGTCCAACAGCCACGACACGTTATTCGTGGGAGGCACACTGACGGCGGGCGGAACATTTCGGGCAAAGCTGTCTGGTGGCTACATGCCTGAAGCAGGCGAACAGTTCCATCTACTTTCGTTCGGAGCCGCATCCGGCACGTTTACGACAGTGGACTTGCCCACACTCGGACAAGGCCTGATGTGGGATGCCAATGGCCTCTTGACTAACGGAATGCTGGAGGTGCTGTTGGCGGTATTGCTCGGCGATGCCAACAATGACAACCAGATCACCGGAGCGGACCTGATCATCGTGCAGCAGAACTTTGGTAACGTTGATCCTAACGTTACCACCAACGGCCTGTTTCTCGGCGACGCCAACGATGACGGTCAAGTGACCGGTGCAGACCTGATCATCGTACAGCAGAACTTCGGTAATACGCTCGGGCCGGTCGGCGCAGCAGTGCCAGAGCCTGCATCGGCTTGCCTGCTGACTTTGGCGGGCTTAGGCGTGATGGCGCGTCGGCGTGATGAAGGGGCAGCGACGGAAGAGCGAGCCAGACGCCACCAGAGTGACTTCCTGGCCCCTGTAGCCGCAGAGGGTTGGAAGGTGTAGACTTCCGTTGCCTGCAGCAACCATTCGGCCTGGTTGCCGTCGCAAATCCTTTTCATCTGTTCACCGTCTTGATTACCGATCCAGATACCCCACTTACCCGCTCAAGCCAAGTTCACTAAAAAATTCTCCGTGTTCGGCGAAAGGCGAGGGGCACGCCTTGGACCATGACGGAAAATGACTCTATTCGAGCTTTGACTTTTCGTGAGATAGACATCGACCAAAGGCTTGGAGTAGACCAGGATTGGTTCTTTCGATCTGGCTGCTGTCCATACGCTGGCGACAGACAGGAATAGCAGCGGCAGTCAAAGCAGATTGGTCAGACATCGCTTTACGTTTTCACTCGCGAAGGACCGAGATATGAGCGGCCACCGAATCGGAGAGGGCGGCCAAGTTGTACCCGCCTTCGAGAACTGAAACAAGCCGTCCGTCACAGCACTGTTTTGCGATCTGGTTAACAATCTTAGTCATCTGGGCAAAGCCCTCTGTCGTAACCTGCATTTCGCCGATAGGGTCATCTTGGTGGGCGTCAAATCCAGCTGATATGATGACAAAGTCGGGGTCGAATCGAACGGCACGCGGCCTTAATTTCTCCTCAAATGCTTTTAGGTACTGCTCATCGCCAGAGCCGGCGGGCAGGGGCACATTGATATTGTAACCAACACCTCTTGCCCGCCCCTGTTTCTTTTCACTACCGGAACCGGGATAGAAAGGATACTGATGGATTGAAAAGTAGAGGACACTTGGGTCGTCATAGAAGGCAGCCTCGGTACCGTTGCCGTGATGCACATCCCAGTCAATGATCAGAATCCGTGAAAGTCCATGTCTCTGTTGGAGGTAA
>CAUZOD010000104.1:0-9077 GCA_963581115.1 Phycisphaerae bacterium
ATCCCTACGTAACGGGCTTCGTGGCAGATCTGGTTCCAAGTTGCTTCATCGATGTCGATCCCGATTTTTCGCTTCTTTTGGGCGGAGGCGAATTCAACCTCACCCGGGATCAGAATCTTGTCGAAACCTTCGGCCAAGCGGCTGGATCTGATGTGTTCGATGAGTGATTCGACCTCCTCGTAATAGTCGTCGATACGGGTAAAGAGATCGATCCGATACACCACGATCAACGCACCATTGCTGACCACTTCCCGTTCCCCGTCGGCACAACCTTGGCCGCTGAGTGCGCCACCTAGTATCTCAACGAGGATGCCCAGACCATAACCCTTGTGGGCGGCGACCCCACCCAGGGGCAGCAATGCGCCATATGGTTTATCCAGAAGATCTTTGGGATTCCGTGAAGGGCGGCCTTGTGCATCGATGAGCCATCCTTCGGGAACCTTCTGATCGCGATTGGCCGCGACATTGATTTTGCCTACCGCCACCACGGATGTGGTCATATCCAGCATGATTGGATCGGTATTGCGTCTTGGTGCGGCAAAGGCAATGGGATTGGTGCTGAGCTTACCATCGATTCCACCAAATGGTGCTACCCAGACGCCGTGGTGGCCGACATTGACAAAGATGAGCCCGATCAAACCTTCCCGGCTGGCCATCAGTGGGTAGACGCCGACCCGACCGATATGGCTGGTGTGGCGCAGTGCCACGGCAGACATCCCGTGTTGGCGGGCTTTCTCCATGGCCAGCCGGGTGGCATACGTGGCACCGATCTGTCCAAGGATTCCTTGACCATCGACGACCGCTGTACATGATGTCTGTTCAACCACCTGCGGCACAGTTACGGCTTGGTAAAGACCGGTTCGCAGGCCTTTAGCATACTCATGGAAACGGATGGCACCGTGGGAATCGTGTCCAAATAGATTGGATTCCACTAAATGATCGACGATGGTACGGGCGTCTTCCCCGCGGCATCCGGCGGCTTCAAACAATTCACAGCCGATCTTTTCTCAGTACTTGGGCATCGAATATCGGCATGGAATAAGTGTATCACATAGGCCCAGCATGTTTGAAAGAGAAGTTTCACTGATCAATCTCACTGTGTTTTGGTACCGCTTATGACCACTATTACAGGAAAATCAGGCAGGGGATTTTATGAGAAGATGCGACTATAAAATAGTCCTGAAGAGGTGAGTCTATCGATCAGATCTAGACACCACACGAGTAGTGTGCATTATCGTGTACCTGAAATTTGATCCACAATGGCAATGATATTCTCGCACAATAGCTTTGGGGTGCCTGTCAATGGCTGACACATCAGAAGCGAAATTCGACGATTCCAAAACCGTGCCTGATTCCGTGATTCCTTGTGGTCAACTTCCCCCGTTGAGATACCGAGACCTTCCTGAGCCGGTTTCATGGCGGAAAATGGTAGGTCCTAGCGTGATTCTGGCTGGATTGGCGCTGGGTAGCGGCGAATTGATCTTCTGGCCGTACATCACATACCAATCGAAATTCGTGTTCTTTTGGGCGTGCGTATTGGGCGTGACCACTCAGTTCTTTCTCAACATGGAGATCACTCGCTGGTCGCTGGCGACCGGGGAGAGCGCCGTGACCGGCTTTATCCGGATTAGCCGCAAATTTGCTTGGGTGTTCTTGTTGTTGAACATTGTCCCCTGGATGATTCCAGCATGGGCGAAGGGGGCAGCCGAGATTGTCAGCTGGTTGGTTTGGGGACCACAGACCAGTGATGCCGGCGTGTATGAGGGGGCTCCATATGTTACGGCGTTGGCGATTGCGGGCATGGTGCTTTGCGGGGCTATCCTCACAGCGGGGCCAGTGGTCTACGAAACATTGGAAAAGATCCAGATCTTTCTGGTATCGCTGGTCTTGGCACTGGTAGTGGTGCTGGCGGTATGATTGCTTAAGGATCGGCCAGATGCGATCGTGGCTCAACTGCATTCCACGGTAACATTTGGTGCGCCCGATTTTGTGCCGCTTGGATCGGCGGCCATGGCATTGACACCGGTGCTGTTGCTGGGTGCCTTGGCCTTTGCTGGAGCCGGTGGTACAACGAATCTGGGCCAGAGCAATTACGTCAAGGACAAGGGCTATGGCATGGGGCGATACATCGGCCGTATCACCAGCCCGATTACCGGTCGGGTTGAGGCAACCAGTGAGGCGGGCTACTATTTTCCGGGTACTGTGGACAACCGGCGGCACTGGTGGCGGTCCAGCAATCTCGAGCACTTCTTCAGCTTCTTTCTCACCTGTATGGTGAGCCTCGTATTGCTGACGCTGATCAGTTACGTTTTGTTCTATGATGCCAACGGGGCGATCACGGTCGAAGTGGACAAGTACAAGAAGGGATTGGGATTTATCTGGGCAGAGGCGTCTGCTCTAAAGCATCAGATCGGCGATCCAGCCAAGTATCTGTTTCTGGTGATGGGCGCGATGATCCTGCTGACCACCGAATTCGGTGTTCTGGACGTGGCCAGTCGTATCTCGAGTGATATTGTTAAGGTGTCTTGGTTGCGTGATAAAGCTTCTTGGACTGAAAGCCGCCTCCACCTTTTTCCTGTGGGGTACGATTATCCTCGGCACCACGATTCTGTTACTGCAGGAATTCGGCCACAATCTGGGCGCCTTTTTCCTGTTCAAACTAAGCGCAGCTATGAATGGAGGCGTTATGTTCCTGTATAGTGCCCTCCTTCTCTACCTTAATCGGTGGAAGTTGCCTGCAGCGGTGCGTACCAGTGGTTGGCGGGCATTAATTCTTGTCTGGGCGGTGTTATTTTTTGGTGTGTTTTCCGTGTGGGCGGTGATCAGCACCGTTACGGCGGTGATTTAAGAGATCTGGATCGCACCCTCCAACATCTTGGCCGTCTCATCATGGATTTTGTCGTGATCGGTGTGTTCGGTTCCGGAATAAATTCTGCTGTAAGCAACAATGTATTGGTGAATTGTTGTTGCAAGTAGATACGATTGCTCCGGTGATCGAGGTGATGCCATCGGTATTGCTCAGCCGTACCAATGTAGTTAGCAGTTCTGAATCAAGCATCCAGAACCTGAGATCAAGATTTACCTGTCACTCCAGTCCGCATCATATGTCAGGCCGATTTCCGCTCGCCACTGGTCCAATACCTGCATATTTCCCAAAGAATCTGCCCAACTCATGGCCGGAGATTGACGGTGGTCGATGCATCGGGCGACCTCGTTCGCTTCATAGGTATATAGGTCAAGTGGCGCTTCAACGGAGATTTCTCTGGTCTTATCCGCGGTGATCAGTGTTAATGATGGCTTGCTGCCGTCCGACCGTGGGGCAAGCCAGGGTTCGGAAACATGCAGGCGGCCCTTCGATCCAACCACCTCGAGCCACTGGTTGTGTTCGATGTTCAGGTTCACCCCGGTCACGGCTTCAGCCACGATTCCACCGGCGAAGCGTAGGACGGCCACAGCGTATTCATCCACTCCGGTAGGGCCGAGATGCCCGCAAGCTTTGACCTCCAGCGGTTGGGCGAATGGCGCACCGATCGCGGCGCCGGCAATCAAGCGTGACATCGATATGGGATAGCAGCCGACGTCAAGAATCCCACCGCCACCGAGATCCTTCCTGTAGGCGAGCCCCTGGGGTTCGAACGGGGCTTCGTAGCTGAAGGTGGCTCGGATCAATCGGATCTGCCCAATCGCATCATTTTGGATCATTTCCAGCAACCGGTGCGTTTGGGGATGGCAGCGATACATGAACGCCTCCATCAGGAACACATCGGCATGGGTGGCTGCATCGATTGCCAATTGGGCTTGGGCTTGGTTCATACCGATTGGCTTTTCCATGAGAATATGCTTGCCCGCCTCAGCGGCCTTGATGGCCCATTCGACATGCATCGGATGCGGAGTGGCGATGTAAACTACCTGTACTTGCGGGTCCGCGAGTAGATTGTCGTATCCAGCATAAATTCGTGTCACATTGTGCTTACGGGCGAATGCTTCTGCAGTGTCTTGATTCCGGCTGCCTACCGCCAGCAAACGGCCCGTGGCGGACTCACTTAGTGCCTTGGCAAAAGTGTCGGAAATCTGTCCGGTACCAACGATGCCCCAGTTCAGCTTGCTCATTTATGTCTCCAGGTTTGATCAACGTTGTCTGACAATAAAGACGTCTGGCATTCGACCGGCCAGATCCGTGACAACGCCGTTTCAGGAGTGATCTAGTTCCCAGATCGGAAAGTAGAAGGGAAAGATCTGCTTGAGAATTTCGCCGATTTTCCCTTCTATGTGAGTCGGAGCGTGCTGGGGATGGGGGCCAAATATCAGCTTTATCAGTTGCCTCTGGTTCATACCCACCCGATCGGCCACTTCTTTGTCTGAGAATGTGGCGGTGCCGTCATTGAAACAGAGCGTAACCGATTCGCCGGTATCGGTGCAGTGCAGAGTCAGGTCGCCACATATCCCTACTGATTGATGGCACAGGTGGTGAGGAATCGATCGCAATAGCGACTGGAGACTGTTGATGCGTACCATCTGGTGGCCGATGGCACTGGCCTGTTCGATGGGCAATCGGGTGCCAGGATTTTTCTGTTCTAGCAATTGTTGCAACACCGTTGGCGTCAGGGGTACGGGGGCCTGCACCTGCTCGTCTGGTCTAAGTCGAGCCAGGGCCTGCCGAACCAGTGCCTCTACGGCATTGGTGCTGCCACCAGCCTCAATGAGGCCCGGCTTGTTCGTGCCCTGCCCAAACATGAGGTAGCCGAAGACTTGTTTGCTCTTGATTGCCATCAGCGTATTTACTTTTGGCAAAGAAAACATCTGCTGATACATCGTGGAGGATCGTTCTATTCGAAACGGTTCGGCATCGTGCAGGTGCATTACAGCGTTCAGATGCTCAGGATTTGCCGGTTCAAGTGGAATGATCTCAAATGTGTGCGGTTCAAATCTGTCCCACTCATGTCCGACCAGTTGATACACCCATCCCTGGGAGCTTACCGCTTCCCATCCAATGTTCTGATAAAAAGGGAACGTTGGCTCAATGGTCCATAGCACCGACAGCGGCCAGCTATTTTCCTCCATAATCCGAATGCAATCTTGAAGGCACAAGGTGCCATAGGATCGATTGCGGTGGTCAGGATGCGTTCCCGTGGGGCTGATGATCCCAATCGTGAAATGATCTTTTTCGGCGAAAACTTCCCGTGGCACCACTGGTACGTGGCAGACTACTTGGTCTTCGGTCCGAATGATTCTCAGGTACTTCAGCTGGTCAGGGCAAAAGACCCAGGGGTAATCAGTCTCAAGTGTTTGCTCTGTGCCGGGTCGAAAAATACTGTTTGCCAACGCCATCACTTCTGGCAACTCGGATTCACGACATGCCCGTGGCCCGTCGATCTGCATGGGTTCAACTTTTGGTCGAAACTAGATTTCGGGTGCTGTGATCCCTAGTCTCTGGGAATCATACCATCATCTAATGCGGTTGTGCAGGGCCGCGATTCATGCAGAAAGGGTCTACTCTGCCTAGGGCGACATTGCAGAGCTTGTAGTTGTGAATCAGGTTCCCTGGGCACTTTGGATTGTTTTTTTTTACAATCAAGGGATGTAATTTGATCAGATCGGGTGTCTTCTGAAAACCGGCGACAATGTGGGGATTGAGTCACGGCGGCTTGAAGCGGGGACGCGCATCGAACAGGATGAGCTTGTCTATTCGCTAACCCATACCGTACTTGAAGGACATCGGTTTGCTTGCACTGATATAGCCAAAGGGCATCCGGTGTTGTCGTGGGGATTCCCTTTTGGAACAGCGCGGTGCGATATTGCGGCGGGGGCGTACATATGTAATGATCACATGCTCACGGCTCTATCGTCACGCGACACCAATTGCAATCTGCCTGATCAGGAAAATTTCGAAGATCGAATCGAACCATACGACATTAATGTCGACAGCATCTGCTGTGGCTCGCAGGTCGAACGTTACGAGCAGCCCGGATACTTTCGTGGATTTGACCGTGGCGTGGGGACGCGCAACTACATAGTAGTGCTGACCACTTCGTCACTGGCAAATAGCTTTGTCCGGGCTGCTGGTCGGCCGGTTCCGCCACGTGCGGTCCCAGTATCTCCAAGTCGATGGTGTGGTGGCTGTGGCTCATACCGAGGGTGGTCAGGAGAACCCTAATAATCTTGAATTTGTCTTGCGCAGCCTTGCGGGATTTGCCGTCCACCCGAATGTGGCGGCGATGTTGGCTGTGGATTTTGGAACGGAACCGATCCACAACGATCTACTACGGCATTATCTCAGTAGTTGTGGCTATCCAATTTCCCAGGGACCTCACCGATTTCTGAGTCTGGGCAATGGGGTTGATTTGGACCGATCGCTCGATTCAGCTGAGACAATCGTGCGATCCTGGATTGAGGTCGCCAACAATGCGGTACGCCGCGACCAGCCGCTGTCCCGATTGAAACTGGCGTTGCAGTGCGGAGGATCAGATGCCTTTTCGGGGATTTGTGGCAACCCCCTAGCGGGTTGGATGGCGAGGGAACTTATTCGCCACAGGGGGCAGAGAATCTGGCCGAGACCGACGAACTGATTGGAGCCGAAGCGTATATTTTTCAGAACGTACGAGATCGTTGGACTGCAGAGGCGTTCTTGCGAAAAATAGAGATCTTCAAGCAGCGTGTTGCCTGGTACGGTCATGATGCCGAAGGCAATGTCGCGGGCGGGAACCGTTTCCGGGGGCTGTACAACGTGGCAATTAAGTCTATTGGTGCAGCACGCAAAAAAGATCCTCGGGTCCGTCTCGATTTTATCATTGATTACAGTGAACGCATGCAGAAACCGGGATTTTACTTCATGGACAGCCCCGGCAATGACTTGGAAAGTGTCGTGGGCCAAGTGGCCTCAGGTGCGAATCTGATCCTATTCACTACTGGCAACGGGTCGGTCACAAACTTCCCATTTGTTCCCACCATAAAGATCATTACAACAATTGGGCGATACCGTCTGGTTTCTGCTGATATGGATATTAATGCTGGGCGGTAGCAGGACGGCATGCCCCTGGATGAATTGGGCCGGGAGTCGTTTGACTTGGTCCAGCGGATTGCATCGGGAGATCGTAGTGCCGGTGAACGGGCCGGTCACGCCCAGGTGCAGCTGTGGCGTAACTGGCGGGAAACAGGCCCGAACCTAGTAGATTCACGCAAAGATTATTGCACGGCAGTGTGCGCACACAATGGGCAGGCGATATCGGTCCGGCCTGCATTGCGACTCTTTACCACATTTGTCGCCTATTGCACCGATCGCGGTTTTGCTACCGATCAGGTGGCGGCGATCGTGCCGACCAGCTTATGCTCGGGACAGATTGCACGCTTGATAGCCGAGCAGCTTAACGATCGACGCCATGATTTTCCCAGTGTATCTCGATTCGTCAGTTTCACCCACACGGAAGGTTGTGGTGTTTCGGGCGGCTCCAATGAGAGGCTCTATGTCCGCACGCTCATCGGCCATGTGGCGCACCGAATGGTTCGCGTAGGATTATTTCTCGAGCACGGCTGCGAAAAGACCCACAATGAAGCGATGCATAATTACCTGAGTGAATATGATATTTCTGCAGATTGTTTTGGATGGGCCAGCGTTCAGTTGGATGGTGGAATCCAGCAGGCCGGGAGAGAAGTCAATCGTTGGTTTGAGCAGGTATTGGCAGGACTCGATGCGCCACTGGAGCAAGAGGTGGGCCTAGATCAACTGCGGTTAGGGGTTCTCGCGGTGGGGACCGTTCCTGATCCGATCGGCGGGATTCTGGCAGAACTTTCAGCGCCCATCGTCGCGAATGGTGGTACGGCGGTAATCCCATGTGGTTCGGACCTCATGAGATCCAGAGCGTTCTGCGATTCACTTTTTGAGGTTCCGAATCTTAGCCCTTCCCTCGACTACGGCCACGCCGCATGTTAACCCGGTTGTCATCTGATGGCGACACCAACCGAGCACGCTGTTGAAATTCTTACCGGATTAGCCGCCACGGGTGTGGATCTGATCCTCGCTGGCGTCCACGGCCATCCGTTGCAGGTGCACCCCATGGTGCCGGTGATCCAGATCAGCAGTCACGAGATGCCCCATATGGACTTAGCCAGGCTGTCGACCAATGCTTCGGGGCTGCCCACTCGTGTGCTCGATAGGGTTCTCGACGTTGCCTCACGCCGCTATACGCCTATGCTGGTTGCACAGGGTTATCATGACTTTCAGATGACCCGTGGATTACTAGGGTATCACTTTGACCGGGAGTGATCACTCATTTCTCACTTGCGTAGCAATTGCATGCTCATCCAGATGAGATCAGATTCTTTGATGCCTCTGGGGGACACAATCTAAGTAGGCGAGTATATTGGCAGTAAATTGCAACCTGTGGTATAGGTTGAGGGGTTATGCCTTCTTGCCGGAATCTCAGATTGAGTATTCGGTGAATAAGATGAATGACCACGGCGTTTTCGGAATGAAAGGGATCGATGCAATCATCGGTGGATAGCGATGCGAAGCGTCTTACGGAATACGCTCGTTGCGGTGGATGCGCGGGAAAGATGCCTATGGGCATCGTGGCTCAGGCAGTAGCGAATCTTCCACCGTCCAATGATCCGGATCTGTTGGTCGGCGCCGATCATTTTAGTGATGCGGGCGTATATCGGCTCCGAGATGACCTGGCGATTGTCAATACGGTGGATTTTTTCCCACCGATGGTAGATGATCCTTTTTCTTTCGGTCAGATCGCTGCGGCCAATGCGCTTAGTGATGTGTACGCGATGGCGGCCGATCCGAAAACAGCGTTGAACATCGTGGCTTTCCCAGACAATGAAGCTGAATCTGATGTGCTGTACGAGATATTGCGCGGTGGAGCTGATCGCGTGGCGGAGGCGGGAGCGGTCATCGTTGGAGGTCACTCGCTGAGAGACGAAGAAATCAAGTATGGGCTGGCGGTTACCGGTATCGTGGATCCTGCCCATATGTTCACCAATACTGGCGCCAGACCGGGCGATCAACTGATACTGACCAAGGCGCTGGGCACTGGTTTTGTCGCCTCATCCTATCGTGAAGGCAAGTGCCCAGATGA
>CAUZOD010000105.1:0-9020 GCA_963581115.1 Phycisphaerae bacterium
ACAACAGATCGTTTTCCAGCACGAGTTGGCTGCCTTCTACTTTTGCCTGTGCAATCCCGGGACGCGGTCCGGGGAACACCAACCCTGATACCGACGCAGGTGCAAAGGCCACTCCATTAAGACACATCATGGCTAGTAAAACTCCAAACCTTGGGGTTGTGTTTCTGCCGCCAGGAACTAACTTGGCTATCGATAATCCCATTGTGAATCTTGGCCTCATGTTGTTTTGGATTTAGCTGTTCAGACTGGCGTTTTCACCTGGCTAGGCTAGTTTTAATTAGCTAGCCAATCTACTATCTATAGCACCATACTTTTAACGCCAGCAATGGTCAATCTGCACACTGGGGGCCTAGTTGCTTACAGACCCCGGGTACCTGACGCCCCTTTCCAAACTCTAAATAGCAGCGCCATGATTCCAAGATCTCGGATCGTTCTGCAGGCACGGTAGACATGGACGCACTTCTTACCCATTGGCAAAAGATATAGTGGATCAAAACGTATCGCGCACCATTTGAGTATTGACCCATCTGAACCGTGACGGCCAAGCATCACACACATTGAGAACCGAGTCAGTGATGGGCCCTTGTACAAAGGGCCAGAAGCATCTGCGGTGACCTGGCAGTTGATCATTGGAAATTTCGGCGTTAGCTTGTCTCTTAACCGGAGCTTGCGATTTGGTAAGCCACCGAACAATGTCCGGATGATGGCAATTCTCTGCCACCCATACCCATGTGTCTGGAGAATCGTCGTTTTGGGTATACCCATCCGCATGCAACCCACTGGCAGAATTTTCAGCATGTGCATGACTGTAAGCCTGAGTGAAGGCATGGGCACCACTAGGAGCATGGAAACAATAAGAGCCTTCACTACAGAGAACCCAAACCCCACGTGCGTCTACCATCATGCGCGAGACTCACATGGGTAGTGATCACACCGATCCAGCCAAATCCATAGCCGCGCGCATCGCGCTGTGGCAGACGCTGATCCTAGCAGGCCTCTGCGTTGTGACCTTTCGGACGGAACTGCCGTACATGTGGCGGCAGGCGATTTCCAATCCCGAAGCAGCACACCTGATTGCTCTACCGGTGCTTCTGGGGATCATGTACTACCAGCGACGTGACCTCCTACACCGGCATTGTGATCGAGGCTCGGCCTGGGGCCTGTTACAAATCCTCCTATCACTGGCAATATTCACCATCGCTACTTGGCCGTTCAATTACGGCTACCCAAGGCATATTGCCCTGGTGCTGACGCTAGCAGGTGTGGTACTGCTGGCAGGTGGCTGGCCCACGTTGCGAGCATCCGGACCTCTGCTGCTCCTGTTACTGGTCTGCCTGCCAATTGGAGCGAGACAGTTCTCTCGCCTGATCATTGCCCCCGAGACCTACACACTAACAGCAGTCCACGCCCTCCTGAACCTGTTACCCGGTGTCTTTGTGAGTCTTGACGGACCGGACCTGTCTTATGTCAGCAGCCGGGGCACCGGTGCGATTGCGCTGGGAGAACCACATCGCGGAGCATCGTTGTTCATGGCCTACACCGCCATCGGCATCTTCGTAACTTTCCTTCGCCGCCGACCCGGCTGGCAGATTGTCACGATAACGATCGCCGCAATTCCGGTGGCGATGCTGTGCAATCTGACACGGGTGCTTATCCACGCTCTGGCAACAATCATGGCGTACGCAAACCCGCTCAATGGCATGCCGCGCACCGCTGCCGCCATCGTTTCTATCCTGATCGCCTATGGCGTCTACACTCTGTTGCTGGCGTGCCTGAACCGAATTACCGTGCCCTCGCCTGCTCTACCACAAGCCCCCGTAGCCGCACCTCCACCAGTTCGGGCTCAACCGGTGGCCCGATCCCGGCAACTGTTTTCAGTCAGTTTCGTGATCGCGGCAGCGGTGCTAGCAGGGGCAGCGGTTACGCTTGCGCCGGCACTGCAAGCCCTGATCGAATACTACAGCAAGCTTCCCATCGATCTGCGACGGCCCCTGGATGACTTCAACGACATCAGCCTGCCATCATTCGAACCGGCAAACGGGCCAATCGAGATGGTCTTCGCGTATGGCGATGCAGAGACTGATCAGATCTTGATGCGCGCATACGAATCGACCAAACCAAGCCCAGCAACTAGGCAATTCAAGAATGCGATGCTGCTGGTCACGTACTACAGCGATCCGCGGGCTCAGATTCCACACACACCCGAGGTCTGTTATCGACAGAAAGGCGACGTGGTTACCCACATCCGATCCGAGCCGATCGAAGTACCCGGACTGGGCCCGGACACTCAAACAATCAATGCCCTGGGAATCGATGTCAACACCGATGCTGGCCCCATCACGATCCTCTATGTTTTCTCCTGCAATGGGAAGTTCTACAACAATCGTGCCCGAGCACGTTTTGCGATCGGATGGCCTGGTGACAAGTACACTTACTTCAGCAAGGTGGAGGCGATTGCACGCTATTCGTCCGAAGATGACTATGACGATGCCGTCCAGACTTGCCGGCAACTGCTGCGCGAAACACTGCCCCTCCTTATCAAGGACCACTACCCGAAAAACAGTGATCTACAGCGCCGCTGAGATGACATGCTATTGGGCTGTAATTGTGATCACGGCCATCACACCCCTCTAGGTCCTGAAGTACCCTTAGCCCCAGATCTCACAGCACCCATGCACGACTGACTGCTCTATTGAACCAATTTCCAAGAGCCACGATCTGCAGTTGCGCATGCCAGCCGACTACTTCGTGTCACAAGGAGAACATGCGCCACCGCGATCACGATGAGCGTCAGTGCGATCACTACGATCTTGCTGAATGGTTCAGGTACTGGACACCAGACGCCTTCAAACCGCACCGGTTCGCGAACACCACCAAAGTCTACCCAGGCTGGACCTTGGCCCAGAATAGCCCCGGCACTACCAACCCGGGCGGTGATGGTCCGTGACTGACCGGGCCGAATTGCATAAAGCACCTGATCCGTCCAAGCGAAAAAATGATCCTTCTTGATCTGCAGATTCCAGTCGGGCGGAACCAGATGGTTGTATAATTGGTGCTGGCCGAATTGCACACGCATCACTGGATGTGAACTGTTATTCGTGATAGTCCAGGTGTAGATCTGTGCTGAGACCGAAACCGCAATCTGCAACTGATCACTTTCAAACTTGGCCGCGGTCGGGTTACCCGCGATAAACAATGTGGACAGCAAAACTTGGATCATATATTCTCCATGAATCGGCTCCACGACATCCAAGCCCGCCACCCGCGAATGACGCCCGGTACTGCCACCAACGAATCAGCGCCACGGCGGACTTGAGGAACTGGCCGTTTGAAATCCCCACAATTCGGGGTTATCCTTAAGGTTTGCTTCCAAGATACCATTCTAACTATCCAAGCTGGATGTGAAATCTGATGAACAGCAGTGATATCGCCATAATCGATTCTGAGGACCTGAACGACACAATAAGCTGTCAAAAACACTTTGGTACCGGCCAGGAGGCCGAACGTAATGGTGATCGGCTCGGGGCCATCCAAGCCTACGAGGCCGCCTATGCCGCAGATCCAGACAACCCGGAGGTCTGCTTCCGACTTGCCTACAACCTGGACCTGCTGGGGGAAGAAGACGAGGCTCTCCACCTTTACGAAGAATGTGTCACGGTTCCACAACCACACCTGAATGCACTGATCAATCTAGCAATGCTCTATGAGGATCGCGGAAAGTTTGCCCAGGCCGAACGCTGCCTCCGCCAGGTGCTGGCCACGGATGCGAATCACCCGCGAGCTCGAATGTACCTCAAAGACATCCTCGCTTCCAAGGCAATGGTGATCGACGACGTACAGGAGAAGCGAGACGAAAAGCATCTGGCCCTGCTCGACACCCCCGTCACTGACTTCGAACTGACCGTCCGCACCCGCAATGCCTTGAGCAAGATGAGCATCCGTACCCTTGGCGATTTGCTCAAGGTCACCGAACCCGAGCTGCGAAGTTTCAAGAACTTTGGTGATGCATCTCTGGAAGAGATCAAGGCCACGCTTGCCCAGCGAGGATTGCGCCTTGGCGAAACAGTCGAGCAGCACCAGGAAGCGGTCAAGCAGCAGGTGTTCGATCAAATCGAACAATCGGGCGGCGACAATCAGATGCTGGACCAATCGATCAATGAGTTGAATCTTTCGGTGCGAGCTCGCAAGGCACTGGCACTGTTGAACGTCCAGACTATTGGTGACATCATGCTCAAGACTGAGGCCGAGCTGATGGGTGTAAAGAATTTTGGTCTGACGAGCCTGATCGAGATCAAGGGTAGACTGAACGAAATCGGCTTGGACTTGCGCACCTTGGAAGGATAGAGCAGCCTCTTGACTGCCTTGTAGATTCACCTAGCGGGCCGGCCTCATCCGCCCAAAGATCCGCCAACTACATCCCGCTCACTTGGAGGAGATGCAGGCCGCGACCGATAGAGTCGCGGCCTGTTATATTGACGACGAATCTGCGGAGCAGAACCGGTGCTGCTAGCGACTGTAGCGCGAACCGCTGGAACTGACAACCTTGCTCAACTGATTGTGCACGTACATCGCCTCCAGCAGAAACTCTCCAGCACTGGCGATGTGCTGCGGGTCTTCACAATTCAGGTCCAATCGCCGCGCGATCTCAACCGCGGCATCATGGAGGCCTTCGACTAGCTTTAGGCCGGCCACTTGCTCCACCGCGGACACCTCGTCGCCCAGCGTCAACTTCAAACCGTTGCTGAACTCATCGCTGACCGCTTCGAACTCATCGACCTCGGCGATGCGGTCGAAGACGCTCTTGACCGCCTCACCCAGCATTGCAATTACCAACCGATCCTCCGTATTATCGCCGTTGTCGGACAGCATCAGTTCGATCTTCCCTCGCGTCGCGGCCAGTACGTGTAGCAGATCACAGATACGGACTGTCACACGCTCTTCTCCGGTCAGCAGACCTCGCCGCTCAGCAGAACTAACCAGATTCTCAAGGCATGCGATGCTAGTACGCACACTCACGCCCGAAGACTGGTTGATGTGCGAGCTGGCCCGAGCCTGTGCGACTGCTTCCTCGATGATCCGGTGCATAAACGGTGGCACCTCCACCAAAGGCAGTGGTTCGCCCGACTCGTCCATATGCTCAGACCCTCGCGCAATCCACGCGTTGTCCTGGGTGATGGCCATTGCCGCATCGATAGTCTGCGGATAGTGCGTGCGAATGACAGATCCAATACGATCCTTGAGGGGAGTGACGATCCGGCCGCGACTGGTGTAGTCCTCTGGATTGGCGGTGAACACCAAGCAAACGTCTAAGTTCAAACGCATGGGATACCCGCGGATCTGTACGTCGCGCTCCTCAAGCACGTTGAACAGGCCCACCTGGATGCGCGGCGCCAGATCGGGAAGCTCATTGATGGCGAACACCCCGCGATTGGTCCGTGGTATCAATCCAAAATGCATCGTGGATTCATCGGAAAGGTAGCGGCCCTCGGCATGCTTGACGATGTCAATCTCCCCGATTAGATCGGCGATGGTGACATCTGGAGTCGCCAACTTCTCATGGTAGCGCTGGTCACGGTGGCACCAGGAGATCGGAGTCTGATCTCCAAGTTCTGCCACGCGGCGCTGACCCACAATGGTCGACGGCTGGAGTGGGTCATCAGGAATTTCCAGATCGTCAATAACTGGCACCCATGCATCGAGCAGTTCCGGCAGCAGGCGAAGCAGCCGTGTCTTCGCCTGACCACGCAGGCCCAAGAACAACATGTCATGGCGCGATAAGATCGCATGGATGATCTGCGGGATAACGGTCTGATCGTAGCCCAAGATTCCTGGGAATAGGCCTTGGAGTCCGCCAGATCCCCGCAATCGCTGAATCATGTTCTCGCGTAATTCCTGCTTGACCGTGCGGTAGCGATACCCGGACTGCCGCAACTGGCCCAGAGTTGGGGGCTGAATTTGGGTAACCGAACCGGCCATAATGTCAAACGCTAGAGACACTACCGCGCCAAGTCAATTTTTGACCCACGGCATCGGTTCTGGTAGTCGTGCACGGTTTGGGAAGGCTCGAATTGCTTCTGGGCACATCCGGAAGCGTCTCCGGTACGTACCAACGGCCTTCACAACCCGCCCGTACCCGCAGGCGCCCATACCATGGCAGTGCCCGGGTTGACCCGAAACCCTCCTTTTTGTGCGGAGTCTATTCATTGAGAAAAAGCCGCATGCTGATCGCAGTGTCCTCCCCGTGGGCCAGTGAAAAACTGACCGGTCCAATCACCGACTTGGCCAATCGCCTCAATTCCGAAGCGATTGTCGCCCACGTGGCCAATATTCAAGAAGAAGACGAGCATGAGTCCGACGCAACCAACCGCGGTGAACAGACGCTCAAACTCCTGACGGACAGTCTGCGCGAGGCCGGGATCGTAGCGGAGGGGGTGATGCTGTTCTCCGACGATACGGCCAAAGCAATCCTCAACACCGCGCGGGCCCGGGAATGCTCGATGATTGTGCTGGGATTGACCGGCAAGGGGGTGCTCAAGCGGTTGATCGCTGGCGATGTGCCCGGCAACCTCATCCGCCAAACAAACCTGCCGGTGCTCCTGTGTCCAGCCAACTGGTCTGGATCGCTTTGAGCCTTGCTGGATTGTGGGTGTAAAACCCGTTCTAGGCATCGGTCACCAGCAGGATGTACACACTGGCTGGACCGTGCACCCCAGTGACCAACATGCCCTCGATATCCGCGGTCTTACTGGGGCCGGTGATGAAGACTTGGGAACTGGGCAAATCGGTATTGGCAGTCCCTTCGATACTCTCGAAGTAGTCAATCATGTCTGGCAGAATGTCACTGCCCCGCAGCACCGCCACGTGGCAGGGTGGTACGAGCGACAACCCCCGGCTGGACTGGGCATCACTAGAGCAGACCAGCGTCCCGGTCTCTGCCAGTGCCGCATGCACCGCGGTGATGCCCACGTCCAGATCGTACTGAACCTCAAACCCAGGTTGCTCCTGCCAGGGCACGACCTGGAACCCTGCGACACCCAGCGCCGTGTCAATCCCGAAGCGGGCCAATCGATCAGCTGACCCAATTGCCACCTTCTCAGCCGCCATCTCACGCAACAAACACACGAGGTCACGGGCCAGAGTATCCGAAAGTACCTTGCGCACCACCATCCCCACTTCCGCAGCGCGGCTGGCAAACATTGCGACTAGATCATCCTTGGCCGAAGCCAATCGCATCAGAAATTGATCCACCGGTGGCACCGCTTCCGTGATCGTGGTCGTCTGCGTGCGACCCAGTGCCACACGCACCCGGTCCAGAAACGACTGGCGATCCTCGCCGATGGGTTCAGTCGGTACATTCACGCGTCACGGGCCTTCCACCACTGCCGGAAACTACGTCGTGGCGGCGTGGGCATGTCACGCTGCTCAGTCCATCCTCGGATCGGACCCGGCAGCCGATCAATCCAGCCATGATCAGCATACGGATCGCCACCGGGCAGTGTGCCGGCAATACGCGCCTTGGCTCGGAAAAGCATCCTGTTCATCCATCCACCGATGCGATACGTCAATCCATGATTGAGGCTGGCCCCCCAAAGGCCAAAGAACAAGCGTTCGCCACGCTTGTTGATCTTGCGATGCGTCATCTGCGCCCGTAGTTGGATCAGTTGTTTGGGGATATCGATCTTAACTGGGCACGCCTCGTAGCAAGCCCCGCACAGAGAACTGGCGTGGGGCAAATCGGGGTAATTGGCCAAACCCTTGAAGATCGGCGTCAGTACCGCCCCCACCGGGCCAGAATAAACGGCTCCGTAGGCGTGGCCACCGACCTTGCGGTACACCGGGCAGGCATTCAGACACGCGCCACAACGGATGCAACGCAGCATCTCGCGGGTGCTTTCCTGCAGCACATTGGTGCGGCCGTTGTCGATCAAAACGATGTGCATCTGCTCCGGCCCATCAGGTTCATAGGTGCGCTTCGGACCGGTCATGATGTGCGTATAACAAGTCAGAGGCTGGGCCGTACTCGATCGGGCCAGAACCTTCAGCAACACGGAGAGATGCCCAAGCGTCGGGATCAGTTTCTCAATCCCCGCATACACCACGTGCACCTTGGGAGCGCTGGTACAAAACCGCCCGTTACCCTCGTTCGTGCACAAGACAACTGAACCGGTTTCCGCGATTAGGAAATTGGCGCCGCTGATACCCAGGTCAGCACGACGATACTTCTGCCGCAAATATTGGCGGGCGATCCCTGTCAGTTCGTCCGGATCCTCCGTGTAGGCAACTCCAAGTTCGCGCTCAAAGGCGCGCGCGGTATCGACCCGATCCTTGTGGATCATGGGAGTAACGATGTGCGAAGGCGCATCGCGATCGAGTTGAATGATGAATTCACCCAGATCCGTCTCCACCGTTTCGCAGCCGATCGCCTCCAAGCGGGGGACCAGTTGCGTTTCCTCGGTGACCATCGATTTGCTCTTGACGCAGAGTCGGCAGTCATAACGGCGGGCAATGTCCAGGCAGATTGCGTTGGCCTGTTCACCATCCCGGGCGTAGTGCACCTGCGCCCCGGCTCGCGTGGCGGCATCGGAAAACATCCCCAGGTAATAATCCAAGTGGTCAAGTGTGTGCTGCTTGATCTGACCTGCAAGCTCCCGTATCGGCTCAGCTCGATCCCCAAACCAATGCGACAACGCTTTGCGACGCCCCTGATCCTTCTGCAACGTTGCCCGGTTGACAAACTGCTGCAGCCGCACATCCTGCGTGGCCCGCTTGGCGCGCGGAGTCATGTCATATGGCAACTGCGGAAATAGAATCTGATGCGCATCCGATGCTGGTCCGTCAGTCATCGCGGCGAAGCCTCCATTTTAACCTCCTGTATCCATCAGCCCCATGCCCTCGGCAATGATTTCCGCCAGGCTTTTGAAGCGCACTGAGGCCTGCTCACGGTGACACGCTCCGGACAGGTTCATCGTACAACCGGCATCGTTGCTGACCACAACCGGGGCGCCAGTCGCACGGATACA
>CAUZOD010000106.1:0-8889 GCA_963581115.1 Phycisphaerae bacterium
CTAGGATGGTGGTGTTGGGCGGTGCTAGGTGGTTAAGGCGCAGCAGCGGTGTGTTGTAGGTCGTCTCGATGATGCTGTTGTAGATACGCCCGTGGAGCAGAGCAGGATCAGCAGTGGACGAAGTCATAGAGGATCTCCTGAGAGTGAGTTCGCCGTAGGGTCGAACCAAACCATGCTATTTGCTACCGCTTGCAGCGCCAAGCGGGATCGATCGGTTCTCTAGCTGTCTTGAGGCCCTAGGTTGTTCGGAGAAGGTTGTGGCAGATTAACGTGGCATAATTATTGGAAAGGAACGGCGGGTGATTGTGGCATCAAATTCAGTGTTTTCTAGGTAGGTTCCGGTTGTCTGATGGATGGGGCACTACGTTATCAGGGTAGAATCGGGTGGCGATGAGTGAGCAGGCGCCGATTGCGACGATCCGAGATCAACCAGCGATCGGTTTGGCCCGCCACCGCACTTGGGCAACTCGTATGTGGCTCTATTTGCTTATTGGGGTCGTTTCTTGGGTAGCTGTGGTGTGGTTCGGGCAGCGTTTGATTTTATTTCCGCGGTGGGCAATGGGGCCGGCAGGGTCGAGTCTTCCCGGGCCGAAGGTTCGTTGCCTACAACTGGAAACCGGCAGGGGGCCGGTGGAGGCATGGTTTCTCCGCGGCGATCAGGTCAGTGTGCAGCGCCCGGGCCCGGCGGTGATATTTGCTCACGGCAACGGCGAACTGATCGACCACTGGGAGCATGATCTTTGCGGCTATACGGACATGGGCGTCAGTGTGCTGCTTGTGGAGTATCGTGGTTACGGCCGATCCGCGGGACATCCATCACAGACGGCAATCGTTTCGGACTACCGGGCGTTCTACGCATTGCTTGGTCGGCGCGAGGATGTCGATGCCGATCGCATCGTATTACATGGCCGATCGCTCGGCGGTGGCGTGGTGGCCCAATTAGCGGCTACGGCTTCCAGTTTGGGTGATGGGGTGCCAGATGGGGGCCAACTGCCGGCACCAGCGGCGATGATTTTGCAGTCGTCGTTTATCGGGACGGCGCCGTTGGCGCGTTCGTATCTAGTGCCACGTTTTCTCGTGCGGGATCCATTCGACGTGACTACGGTGTTGCGCCAGTTCACAAATCCAGTATTAATCCTGCATGGCACGCGAGATCAGGTCATCCCTCCTCGTCACGCAAAGCAAAACCATATGGCAGCTGTCGATAGTCGGTTGATCTTCTATGATATCAGCCATAACGACCCCCCGCCTTCGCAGCGGTACTGGACTGACATTGCGGAATTTCTGAGCGCAGCGGGAATCATTAGCTACAATAGCTCAGATCTGTCGCAACTACGAAAGGATGAAGGACCATGACCGAACGTGCTAGTGCGATCACACTCAAGGGCAATCCGATGACCTTGGTTGGCACCGAATTAAAAGTTGGCGATCCAGCCCCTGGGTTTTCCTTGACCGCCAATGACATGACCGAAAGGACGCTTAGTGACTATGCGGGGAAGGTGAAGATTATATGCACAGTTCCATCTTTGGATACACCAGTCTGCGACATGGAAGTGCGCCGATTTAACGAAGAGGCAGCAAGTCTTGGTGACGGAGTCGTCGTTCTAACTGTGAGTGTCGACTTGCCGATGGCCCAGAGTCGTTGGTGTGGCGATGCCGGCGTTGATCGGGTCGAGACGCTATCCGATTTTAAGGACCATCGCTTTGGGGTCGACTATGGGGTGCGGATCAAGGAGATTGGTCTGCTGGCCCGCCAGGTGATGGTTCTGGGCCCGGATGACATGATCCACTACGTGCAGTTGGTCCCCGAGGTTGCTGAAGAACCGGATTACAATGCGGCGATGGATGCGGCGAAGGTCGTGGCCTGATCAGCGATGTTTCGTGAATGACTTCATCTAGAGGCAACCTCCGTTCCGCTGGACAAGACCAGTTCGGTGTTGCGATAGGAGCGTGGTAGTTGATTTAACTCGCATCCACCGCTCGTGGGGTGGCAGGGGTTCTTAATTCTGATGCCGATTTGGTCGATGGGCAGAGATCGCCGCATTGAACACAAGCGATCTGACTTTGCCGCCGATGGCTCGGGTCGAGATGGTGGCCATCGACTTGGATGGGACGCTGCTGCGCAGTGACAAGCGACTGAGCAAGCGTGTTATTAACGCAGTGACCACGGCATCGAATCATGGGATTAGGGTAGTCCTGGCTTCAGCACGACCGCCCCGAGCAGTGCGCCAAGTGTACGAATGTTTGGGACTCCAGACGCTGCAGATCAATTACAACGGGGCCTTGATCCAAGACCCGCGTCGCAACCGCTACTTGTTTCATCAGCCACTGGAGACGACTCTGGCTCAACGCTTGGGTCGGGTGGCTCGGCGCACTGATCGCAACATGGCTGTCAGTATCGAGATTCTAGATCGTTGGTTTACCGATCGGGTGGATTACGATCTACCGACCGAAACCTCCCGTTCGCTGAACCCGGACTTCATCGGTGATCTGAATGCCTTCTTGCATGTACCGGTTACGAAATTGATGTTTTTGGCGCCTCCGGATCGGTTGAATCGGGTCCGCAAGGAGATACAGAAGTGATTTTGCCAGCAGGTCATGATTCACGTCAGTGACAAGTACCTGATTCAGATTGTTCACCCGCAAGTGGACAAAGCTATGGCGCTTGCCCATGTGGCCCGGCGGTACAACGTAATCCGTCAGAATATCATGGCAATCGGAGATGCTCCAAACGATGTAGGAATGCTCCGATTTGCTGGACTGGGTGTGGCGATGGGCAATGCTTGGGAAGTGACCCGTAGTGCCGCGGACGTTGTGGTTCCTTCCAATGATGAGGATGGAGTGATGTTCGCTCTACATGAGCACGTTCTTGATCGGATTTAAGTGTCCATCATTCCAGTCATATCGCTGGTCCTTGCTACAGATTGGCTTTGTATTGGAAACTCGTCGTTGACGAGGTATCACGCAAGAACTCCCAGGGATGAGTCCTTGGGAGTTCTTGCGTGATGACTTGCCCAAAATCTTGACAGCAGGTTCTGTTATTCAAGTACAGGCGCAACTGTCGCGGGCTTGCCCGATCATTCGTGCTGCTATCGGGGATTGATTCCGGTCAATTGACCTTGATGCGGTGCGGCTTGACTTGCTCCCGCTTGGGCAGATGCAGGGCGAGTACACCATTGGTTAGACTTGCTTCGATCTTATTTAGGTCCACCGTATCGGGGAAGAAAAAACTACGCATAAGCTTGCAATAGATTCGCTCGTTGAGGTGTACTTCCCCTTCAGACTTTTCAGCTTTTGCGGCGGTGTGGTCGGCTAGGATCGTCAGCACACCATTTTCCGTGGTGATGTCGATCTCGCTCTTGTTGAAGCCGGGCAGTTCAGCCTGGAGTTTAATCCCATCTTTGTCTTCGTGGATATCCACTGGGAACGTGTTGGCAGCACTGGGGCCACACAGTGTCCGATCGAACTCGGGCGCAAATAAATCCAACGGGTGATCAAGAAGATTTTGTAGGGTTCCAAGCATTGCTTGCCTCCTTTTTGCTGTGCCGACACTGGGCCGGCTTGGAATTGGGTAACTATTTCAGCAGTTTTTGTTATGCCAGTTGGATTTTATGCAAACAGAGTTCCATATTTATATATTCTTAAAATACTGTAAAAAAACAACTTATAAAATAAATGCAGAGCAGGATGGTGCCATATTGGCAGCAGGCCTTACGCGTGGCGGGCCAAGTGGCATTTGACTGTTCAGGCTATGCCACAAGAATGCCGCCATGGCATTACGCGCAGCGGTCATCGGTCCAACGGGATACGCCGGTTTTCACCTGGTGGATTTATTGTTGCGCCATCCTGAAGCGCAGCTGGTTTACCTTGCCAGTGCCCGGGACAAGTTACCGGATATCCGCCAGATCTATCCGCAGTTGATCGGGCGTATCGCAGATCAGGTTGCAGTGTGTCGACCTATTGATGTCGACTCCATTGCCGATGTGGCCGACGTTGTTTTTCTTGCTTTGCCTCATGGAGCAGCAATGGGTTATGCGCCGGCGCTACTTGATGCGGGTTTGCGCGTGGTGGACCTATCCGCTGACTACCGTCTTGATGACGTTGCTATTTTCGAGAAGACATATCAGCAACCTCATGGTGACCGACAGAATCTTGCAGATGCTGTGTATGGCCTGCCGGAATTATTTCGTCAGCAGTTGCCTGGTGCGGCACTGGTTGCTTGTGCCGGTTGCTATCCAACAGCGGCGATTTTGGGCGTGGCGCCCCTGATCAATCACAGCATGGTGAAGCCGGAGCGGATCATTATCAATGCTGCATCGGGTGCCACCGGTGCGGGACGCAAGCTATCCGAAGCAACTCACTTTCCGCAGCTCAATGAATCTTTCGGTGCCTACGGGGATATCGGATTCCATAGGCATCAGCCAGAGATTGATCAAGTGCTCACTCGCGTGGCAGGTCGCCCGGTGCGATCATTTTTCGTGCCCCACTTGCTGCCGATTGATCGGGGAATTTTGGCGACCATCTACCTCCAGCCGGCTACGGCCGATGTAACACTGGGCGAGCTTTTCGAAGCATTCGCCGACGCTTATGCTGAGGAACCGTTTGTCCGTGTCCGTGACGACTTGCCGAATGTCAAAGATGTGCGCGACACGAACTTTTGTGATTTAACCGTGCGTCTGTCGGGTCCGGAAGAAGATCCGATCGTTACGGTGTTCTGTGCCGAGGATAACCTGATCAAGGGTGCGGCTGGACAGGCGATCCAAATCATGAATCTTGTCTTCGAACTTGACGAGACTGCAGGTCTGTTGTGATCCCAGTATTTCATTTGTCCGTTACTGGGCGTATGTGAATTCGGGCCCCTGTCTGATCGGTGCAGTTCTTGGGATCGGTCAAGTCTTCATACATTAGTTTTGGGCGTATTTCGATCCGCTTTCAAGCCATGGGTTTGGATCGGATCATTCAAGTTCGATATGGTCGGCAGAGTCTATGGCAGGAGCATCCATCGGCAGGGATCTCTCTGGCGTTCTTGTTCATGAGGTTTGGGGCAATTCGACTCCTTCACGTGGGCAGCTACGCCGAAAGGCGCATATGGCGCATGCCGGCCTTCTAGCCATGCATACTTTCCGTCCATGCGCTATCAGTAGGTGGGACAGCATGGTCCAGTTTTTGCGAGGGAATAGAGCGATCAGGTCCAACTCGATTTTCTTTGGATCCTTCTGTTTGGTGAGTCCGAGCCGTTGACTGAGGCGGCCAACATGTGTGTCGACAACTACTCCTTCATTTTTCCCAAAGGCATTGCCAAGCACGACATTGGCAGTTTTTCGGGCTACTCCGGGCAACGAGAGCAACTGGTCCATTTGGTCGGGCACCATGCCGTCGAACTCGTCAATGATTGTTATTGCGGCACCGCGTATGTTTCGAGCTTTGTTGCGGAAGAATCCTGTGGTCTTAATCATCCTTTTAAGATCGGAGATCTTTGCTTTTGCCGTTGCTTGGGGTGTGGGGTACTTTTTAAATAGCGCAGGGGTCACCATGTTCACTCGCACGTCGGTACATTGCGCAGAGAGAATAGTTGCGACCAAGAGTTCCCATGTATTGCGATGCGTCAGGGCGCAAGTCGCTTCAGGATAGAGCGAGGTCAGTGTGTGGTACAGTCGTGCCGCACGGCGGCGTGCAGCAGTGTTGGCGGTGCGTCGGGGATACTTGGGCGGCATGTCGGGCAAGTTTCCAAGAGGATGTTGGCACCAACTCCCAGTATGCAGGATTTGGTCTGCTTGTGATGTACTTGGCCGGAAGGGTTTCGGCTGAGCTATCCTGATAGGCAGTTCCGGTGGACCTGATCCGGCTAGGGGAATCGGGGTTGGGTCTACTTATCCATCGTGACAGCTTTCGGAGTTGTCATTACATTGGAGCCCGTTTGCTTCACCGGTGGGGCCAGCGGTGCAGCCATCAACAAACGTTTCGCCTCGCTGCCAAATCTCACGTTTCCATATAGGGATTTCGTGCTTGAGCCGATCAATCAGATAACGGCAGGCAGCGAACGCGGCATCACGATGACCACAGACTGTCTGAATCACGACGCTTGCCTGGCCGGGCGCTACCGGGCCGAGGGCGTGGGCGATGCGTACCGCACGGCAGTTAAATCGTTCGGCCGCGGTTTGGGACATCGCGTCTAGGGCACGGTGCGCCATCGGTTCATATGCTTCGTATTCGAGGCGCAACAGTGTTCCAAAGTCTGTGTGCATTTCGACCCGCGTGCGGCCAAGAAAGATGCATTCTGCACCACAGTCATCAGGCCATTGCAGCGGAATTGATTCTACTGGATCATCGCACAGTTCAGTGCGGATGATGGGGTTGGTTCGGTAGTCAGTGGTGGTATCAGATGCGTGAGCGCACATGGGCATATTTTAACTTTAGTGATAGAAGCAGCTACGTATTGTTCTGCGCATAAAACCGGCCGGCCGAATGGGGGAATTCGAACCGGCCGTGAGGGGGGGGCAAGTGATTCAGTCCGTGTGTTTTATTCTCGGACCACCGTTCAGGCCTGTATTCTAGCCTATCCGGATCGTTTCTGCACGCCCATATTCTCGGACCATTTTCTGGGGATAGAAAGACCCTTAGGACCGATAAATTATATCCACCTTTTTCTGTGAGGCTTGGGCCCAAGGCTCTGCTTATTTATATGGGCAAATAATTATATAAATTATTTTCTAAAATGAGTTTATGTCATGTTTTTGGCAGGGGCTCCGGGTCTGGCTGCTCGGGATCTTCCACCAGATCTTTCAACTGTCGTAGAGCATCAAATGCTTGGATGGGTGAGATCTGCTCCAAGTTGATTTGGCCCAACCGGTCTACAACAGGATGTGGAGATGGTTCGGCGAATAGGGGTAACTGTGGGTGATCACCCATGGCCCCAACTGGGCCGGATGTTTCGTGGCGGACACTCAATTGCCCGAGTAGATCTCGTGCCCGTATCAGCACGGAGTCGGGCAGGCCGGCAATCTTGGCCACGTGAATGCCGTAGCTGCGGTTTGTGGCCCCGGGGGTAATTCGGTGCAAGAACACTACTTGGTCTTGCCATTCGCGCACCGTCACATTCAGGTTGGTGACATTGGCGTACTGATCGGACAACTGGGTCAACTCATGATAATGGGTGGCAAACAGGCATCTCGGGCGTTTTTCCACCAGGTGTTCGGCGATGGCCCAAGCCAGGGATAACCCATCAAGGGTGCTTGTGCCACGTCCGATCTCGTCGAGGATGATCAGGCTTGCGGGTGTGCAGTGGTTGCAGATTCTGGCGGTTTCTGTCATCTCAACCATGAACGTGGATTGGCCGGCATGCAGTTGGTCATTAGCACCGACACGTGTGAAAATTCGATCACACATCCCGATCATGGCCGTGTCGGCGGGGACGAATGATCCGGTGTGGGCCAGCAACACGATTAGCGCGGTCTGTCGGATATAGGTGGACTTGCCGGACATATTCGGTCCGGTGATCAGAGCCAGAGTGGGATCCATGGTTGATTGGCATTCGGCGCCCAGTCTGACGTCATTGGGAACAAAGCGGTCACCAAGCAGTTCATCGAGTACAGGATGCCGCCCTCCTTCGATGTGTAGCAGCGGGGCTTCCACGAGGCGTGGTTTGACGTATCGATAGCGGACAGCCCGTTGGGCAAAGCAACCCAATACGTCTAACTCTGCGATCATTTGGGCAAACGACTGCAGTGCCTGTGTACATCGGCGGGCCTCATCACAGAGTTGTTCAAACAGGTCCGCTTCGCGGGCGATGGCTCGACTTTCGGCGCTGAGTACCTTGGTCTCAAAGTCCTTGAGTTCTGGCGTGATGAAGCGTTCAGCGTTCTTGAGAGTCTGCTTGCACGTCCAATCTGGCGATGCTTTTTCCTTGTTCGCGGCGGTTACTTCGATGTAGTAACCAAAGACCTTGTTGTAGCCGACCTTTAGAGACGAAATTTGGGTTTGGTCAATCAACTGCTTCTGATAACCGGCCAGCCAGGTATGGCTATCTTGCGATAGGCGACGGTACTCATCCAGTGTGGAGTCAAACCCGTCTTGGATTAGCCCGCCTTCGCGCAGGTGGGCCGGAGGTGCTTCTACGCAGGCCTGTTGTATCTGTATCGCAATCGCTTCGAGCGGCTCAACCAGTACGTTTGCTTGTCCATGGTAGGTGACGACGGCGGGTCGGTCGGCGAGTAACTGCTCAATCCCACGGGCGCATTCAGCGCTACGACCTAGTGCCACTAGGTCCCGTGGACTGGCACGCCCCACGGCTAGGCGGGCGGTGATTCTGGGGACATCGTGCACGGTATCGAGCACGGTTTGCAGGCGGTCAAGGAAACGGCTGTCCGACGCCAGGGCCTCTACCACTCGCTGGCGCCGCTCGATGTGGGCACGATCTCGCAGCGGGTAGCAGAGCCAATGGCGCAGTTCGCGTTTTCCCATTGCTGTGACGCAGCCTTGGAGTACGCCAACTAACGAGCCTTGTGTTGACCCGTTGTGCAGCGTCGCTTCCACCTCCAAGCTTCGCAGCGAGGTCTGGTCGATGACCATATACTCGGTTCGCTCGTAGCGTCGGGGAGGCTGCAGATGGCCAAGGCGCTGTTGGTCGTCGGTTTTCTGGGTTTCCCGCAAGTAGTGGAGCACGGCGCCAGCGGGCCCAATCGCTGGATCATCTTCCTGAATACCGAAGCCAGCCAACTGCACCACCTGATATTGGCGTTTGATCGCCTCAGCGGCTTCATTTTGACGGAACTGCCATGAGGGGCGGCCGGTGGCAGCACAGCCCAGTGTACGGGTCATCGCTTGCACAGGTGGGGGTGCTTCACCGGTTGGTGTCTGGCAGAACAGAAGTTCACGCGGACCGATCCGGGC
>CAUZOD010000107.1:0-8835 GCA_963581115.1 Phycisphaerae bacterium
TTGAGCCGCAGACGGCGACGCGGGCTTCTTCCCGGGCCTGTTGCAGTGCCGGCAGCAGGAGGGCGATCAGCAACGCAATGATGGAGATCACCACGAGCAGTTCGATCAGGGTAAATGCGCCTGCTGCGTCACAGCGTGCATGTGTGGGCTTTGTGGCGTTGTGGGTTTGTGTCAAGGGAAGAGACTCCTAAGTGACCCGATGTGGGGGGGTCTCTAAACCAATGTTGACTGCACAGGCACTCTTTAATGATATACATCTGGAAGGTGCAATTTATCAAAATGGGCCAGGTGATCGATCTATTTTTATCGTGATTGTGGCCAAATAAAAAGCGACGGTCCGCCGTTAGGCGGACCGTCGCGATAGATTGTTCAAAACATTATCCCGTTGTCTTATGCACGTCGACGACGGAACATCATGAGGGCACCCAAGCCCAGCAGCGACAGCGATGCCGGTTCGGGAGTAGCTTCGATCTTGATGTTGTCATACCAAGCCTGCGCTTGCTTACGGTAGCTATCAGTGAAAGCAATACCGTTGATGGCGCCAGCATCAGGATTCGTGATGGGGAGTTGACCATCGCAGCGTGTGCATGCTGGGTCGTGGTCAGTGCTATTAGCTGAACTGAGCAGATGGACAGTAATATCATCTGAATCATCCCAAGCCGTGCCATTTGATGACACGAGCGTCATGCTCGTGACTTGATCAGCACCAACGACAAACTCGACTTCGTAGTAGAACGGGCCCTTGAGGCAGACGCCGCATCCACCAGGGATAATCTCATTTTCCGGGCCGAACTCTGTGGAAACCGCTTCAATTCGATCGCGGTACCCGTTGTTACTTTTGTCACCCCAAACATGGAAGGGGCCAGTTGCACCGAAGCCAGAAGCCGAAAATACTGCCAAAGCGTGGTAGTCTCTTGGCTCACCACGATCGACACCCATCATCAGTTCGGTTCCGTCAACTACCTGCCAGTTGGTCAGTGGGGGGTGCATCACAGGCACATCATCTGTGTAGCCCAAGTCACCGGCAACGGCGTTACCAAAGCTATCGCCTGTACCGTCGGTGGCATTGTCAGCCTTGGCATTGTCAGCAAGCATCGCGTCAAGGTCACTGGTGAAAATCCAACCGGGAGCACTGCTAACCTGGTTGTAGTCAAAGCTTGCCCGGATTGATTGGCCGACCTGAACCGGTCGCGCGAACTTCAGGAAGATGTCACGGCCGTAGTTGTCACGGTCGGTACGTCCACGATCTTCGCCTTCGGCCGGAGCCGGAGCGGCATTGCCCTGGTGGTTATCCTGGAAGAACGCGACATTCGTGTTGTTACCCCAGCCTTCGTTGTCAGCCAGAATGTTCACGACGTACGGCTGCCAGTTGGTATCAGGGTCAATGTCCAATGGCGGAAGGGGAGGAATGCCAATGGCTTCATTACCAGGGCGTGCAACACCATTCTCATACCAGTTCTCGTTATTAGCACCCAAGCCGGCGGGGTTACCCAAGGTGCCCTGACGACCAACGTCATACGCATTGGGGATGAAGGTGCCAATGTATCCACCACCACCACCAAGTTCATGTCCAGCACCCGTAGCATCACCCGGTCCATACCACCCGAGGCCACGACCGCTGATCCCAATGGTTGCCGCTGAATCATTTTCGAAGTCTGTTTCAGCGACAGTTTCCCAATGCGGGTCGTGCACTGGAGACTGCCCGTAGGTCTGTCCGGCACTCAGCAACATCACTGCCAAGGCCATCGAAGAAAAACCTGTCCACTTACTCATTGCAATACCTCCCTATAAAATGAAAAACAGAAACCTCTACTAAAACGAGCCGAAAAGCGACGGTCCGCCGTTAGGCGGACTGTCGCGATAGATTGTTCAAAACATTATCCCGTTGTCTTATGCACGTCGACGACGGAACATCATGAGGGCACCCAAGCCCAGCAGCGACAGCGATGCCGGTTCGGGAGTAGCTTCGATCTTGATGTTGTCATACCAAGCCTGAGCTTGCTTACGGTAGCTATCAGTGAAAACAAGACCTTCGATAGCACCAGCATCAGGATTCGTGATGGGGAGTTGACCGCCATAAGGATCGCCGCAGCGCTCGCATGCTGGGTCGTGGTCAGTGCTATTAGCTGAACTGAGCAGATTGACAGTCAGGTCATCTGAAGCATCAAAGGCCGTGCCATTTGATGACGTCAGCGTCATGCTCGTGACTTGATCAGCACCAACGACAAACTCGACTGTGTACGTGAACGGGCCCTTGAAGCAGACGCCGCATCCACCAGGGATAATCTCATTTTCCGGGCCGAACTCTGTGGAAACCGCTTCAATTCGATCGCGGTACCCGTTGTTACTTTTGTCACCCCAAACATGGAAGGGGCCAGTTGCACCGAAGCCAGAAGCCGAAAATACTGCCAAAGCGTGGTAGTCTCTTGGCTCACCACGATCGACACCCATCATCAGTTCGGTTCCGTCAACTACCTGCCAGTTGGTCAGTGGGGGGTGCATCACAGGCACATCATCTGTGTAGCCCAAGTCACCGGCAACGGCGTTACCAAAGCTATCGCCTGTACCGTCGGTGGCATTGTCAGCCTTGGCATTGTCAGCAAGCATCGCGTCAAGGTCACTGGTGAAAATCCAACCGGGAGCACTGCTAACCTGGTTGTAGTCAAAGCTTGCCCGGATTGATTGGCCGACCTGAACCGGTCGCGCGAACTTCAGGAAGATGTCACGGCCGTAGTTGTCACGGTCGGTACGTCCACGATCTTCGCCTTCGGCCGGAGCCGGAGCGGCATTGCCCTGGTGGTTATCCTGGAAGAACGCGACATTCGTGTTGTTACCCCAGCCTTCGTTGTCAGCCAGAATGTTCACGACGTACGGCTGCCAGTTGGTATCAGGGTCAATGTCCAATGGCGGAAGGGGAGGAATGCCAATGGCTTCATTACCAGGGCGTGCAACACCATTCTCATACCAGTTCTCGTTATTAGCACCCAAGCCGGCGGGGTTACCCAAGGTGCCCTGACGACCAACGTCATATTGATTGGGGAGGAAGGTGCCAATTATGCCACCGCCACCACCAAGTTCATGTCCAGCACCCGTCGCATCGCCCGGTCCGTACCAGCCGATGCCACGACCACTGATCCCAATGGTTGCCGCATTGTCATTTTCGAAGTCCGTTTCAGCGATCGTTTGCCACTGTCCGTAGGTCTGTCCAGCACTCAGCAGCATCACTGCCAAGGCCATCGAAGAAAAACTAGTCCACTTACTCATTGCAATACCTCCTAAAAAGGAAACCAGAAATCTCTACAAGGGTTATTACTGCTGGTTACGCCACCATAACGTACCAGTTCCATCTCCCTCGTATCACTCTTCAAGTAACGCTAATATTCATTTCTCGCCTCGAAGCAGTGAATACGAATCAACCTATTTTCATTCTCCACCTCCAAATATGCAGTGGCTTCTATCCAATTTGTTGCTTGTTTCTGCCACTCCTGCCAGTTTGAACGGGCCCAAGTTTAACCTAAATCTTGCATTGGTGTCAAGCTTTTTTACAGTGAAAGTGCAATAAATTTCAGGGCAGGCAACACATTCCACATGGTGCGGTTGGGTCCTGTGGCGGTGGCAGGGAAATTCTGCGGCCCGGGTAGGGCAGAATTCAGTAGTCTGGGTAAGCCGGGGAATCCTGGTAGTGGCCATTACAGGATTTCCATCAGTGGGGCTTGTGGAGTTGGCGGTGCGCATACGTGACATCTTTACAATAGAGGCCTTTGGCATCAGTACTTAGCATGACTTGTCGTTGCGCTTAGTAGTCAGTAAAGATCGCGTTTTGTGCTTAAATCACAAGGATCAAGTGCCTAGCCTTCTCCGCCGGCACAGTCCCAGGAAGCCGATGCAACTGATAAGCATGGCCGTTGGCTCCGGTACTGCAATGGGGCTGGCGGCGACATTGCCGAAGTTCTGCTGCACGGTGATCAGGTCTGCGCCGGTGACCAGGCCATCGTCATTGGCGTCGCCGAGGAACAGCCCGTCGGTGGGCGAGTTGGCATCGACGCTGCCGAAGCTCTGCTGTACGGCGATCAGGTCTGCGCCGGTGACCTGGTTGTCGTTATTGGCGTCGCCGAGCAGTGGTGCCGGGCCGACATCGCAACCGGTGGCAGTGCCGTCACTGGGGATGATCTCGAAACAGATGTCGTCGATGAAGTATTGGGTCTGGAGGCGGCTGGTATCGCTAAAGAGGAATCCATCCACCCCATCGGCTGCTGCCAAGGCAGGTTGACCGATTGGCACCGGGCCACCGCTGCTGCCTTGGGTGACCGCATGCGGTCCATCACCGTCGAGATAATCGATGGTCAGTGAAGCGTACTCCGATGCCCCGACGACGTATTCGAAGGCGAATTCCACCCAGGGTGGGGCGGCACCATTGGCGAATACACCCGGTTCCCAAGGTACTTCAGGATCGGTCCAGCCTTCGGAATACTGATATGCCCACTCCGGTCCAGGATCCAACGCGATCACGCCCTGGCCCAGGGGTAGGTTGGCTGGGTCGGTGGGGATCCACACATCAAAATTTCGTCCGTTATGGGCATTATTCACTGCCAGTAGTGACACCGCGTTTTGGTGCTGTGGTGCAGCGCCTTCGGCACCGCCATACCAGGCTTCCAAACCTTCATCGATCGGGTGAAACGTTTGTCCGAAGCCGACCGTCCATTTGGTCAGTGGCATGTGCAGGTCCGGATCATCGGTGCTGTCAACCATGGCTTGGACATCATTGGTCAGGGCGAAGGCAGGATTGCCCCAGAAGTATGTAAAGCGGAAACTGCCCTTGAGCGTCTCCCCGGACATCGCCGGACGGGGCACATGCACCTGATTGGCCGCGTCCCAGGTAGAAAATTGTAAAAATGCGTCGCGGGCGTATTTCTCACCGTTGCAGGGCCCTGGTTCGGAGAGAATGTCCGAGCACTTGCCCTCGTGGGTAGCAGCTTGGCCGACCTGCTGGGTTCCATAGACGTTCTGCAGGAACATCTCCCAGCCTGGTTTACCTGGGGATCCCTCGAAGTCGGCATTGACCCGGTTCTCCACCACCCGCGGTTGCCAGTTGGTGTCAGGGTTGGTGTCGAAGTCATCAAACCATTCGCCATTGGACCCGGTAAAGCCCATCCGGTCGACGTCGTACTTGTTGTTTAGCCAGTTGCCCGGCCGGCCATCATTCTGCAGTCCGCCCAGCAGGGAAGGTTCGACCTCGTCATCGATGGTGTCATTCATCCGTGGGCCGTCGTCCTCGAAGTCATCGAAGGCCACGATCACCGCGCTCGCGGGTACGGACCAGAGCCAGAACAGGCTGATGAGGGTGGCGGCAGTCAGATAGACGTTTCTCATGGTGACACCTTTAAGGCAAAGGGGCAAGTTGAGATTTTGGATTGAAAAAAACCTCGATTTGTGGTGGTCATGTATTAGGAGTCATACTTCCGTTTGAGCCCTCATTGCAAAGTGCAAAATTAGGGACCCGAGGTCGGGATTTACGCTTGGGTCGTTCCAGCAGTCCCAGCAGCACAAGGATCGATGTGATGGTTGCTGGTTCCGGCAGGGCCGCAGCCACGTTGCCAAAGTTTTGTTGCACGGTGATCAGATCTGCACCGGTGACCAGGCCATCGTCGTTGGCATCGCCGAGGAGCAGACCGTCGGTGGGTTCGTTGGAATCAACGTTGCCGAAGTTCTGCTGTACGGTGATCAGGTCTGCGCCGGTGACCAGGTTGTCGTTGTTGGCGTCGCCGAGCAGGGGCGCTGCGCCGGTCAGGATTTCGATGAAGATGTTGTCAAGCATGTATGCGGCCTGCTTGGTGCCGGTATCGCTGAAGACGATCCCGTCGATGCCGGTGGTGGTAATCCCGGGTCGGCCGATGGGCACGAGCCCACCCTGTTCCTGTTGGACCGCCTGTGCTCCGTTGCCGTCATGTTTGTCGATGGTCATCACATCAAAGTTGCTCTCTCCGACCGTGTACTCGAAGGCCAGGGTTGCATAGGGGTAGTCATTGCCGTCAGGGTCATCCGAGTCCTGCTGGAAGATCGGTTCCACAAAGTCCGGGTCTAAGGCAATGACATTCTGGTCCACGTCCGGTTGATTGGGGTTGGGAATCCATACGTCAAAGGCACGCTGGTTGAAGTTATTGGTCATGGCCAGCAGTGACACCACGTTGGGGTGCTGGGGGCTGCCGTTGAACCAGGCCTCCAAACCCTCGTCCAGGGGATTGAACGGTTGACCGAAACCGACGGTCCACTTGGTCAGCGGTTCGTGGAGGGTCTCGTCGGCGGTATCGGCAGCCATCTGGTGGACGTCGTTGGTCAGGGCAAAGACGGGAATGCCGTCAAAGAAGGTGAAATCAAAACTGACCTTGAGTGTTTCACCCGGCATGGCGGGGCGGCGGGTGCCGTCGGCCAGGGAGAATTCTAGGAATCCGTCGCGGCTGAAGCGGTCAACGTTGCAGGGTCCTGGCTGGGTCTGTCCGCTGGTGGCACAGTCCTGCTGCATACCCGTCCAGTGGATGTAAAGTGGCGCAGAAGTGTGCTGGTTTTGGAAGAAGGCTTCATTTCCGGCCCGGTCAGGGCCGATGTCGGAGGTGACCTGTAACTGCCAGTTGGTGTCCGGATCGGTGTCCAGATCATCGAACCAAGGGTTATTGAACCAATCCAGTTGATCGTACTGGTTGGGGATCCAAGTACCGGGGCGACCGGTATTGGTCGGCGGACCGACGAGACCAGGGGCATCGTAACCTACGAAGCTGGCAGGGGTATCGTCTTCGAAGTCTTCATCAACAACGACGATTCCCAGGGCCGGAGTCATTGCAAGACCGCTGATCAATGCCGTGACGACAGGAAATAGATATGTTTGCATAGTGTAAGATTGACTCCTGTCAGGTTGCAGAGGTGGTCTTACCCAAAAACTAGCAATACCTATACACAGGCTTGGAAGGGGTCTCCACCTACCGAATCGATTACTACCCAAAGCATAAGGTATACCCTAGATCGTAGTTTCAGGTCAATTATTTTTTGAAGATCGTTTTGGCAAAATAGGTATTTTGGGTAACGGTTTCGATGTCTGAAATCGCAATGATTCCGCTGCAATGACATCGGCCCATCTCGCGATGGGCCGATGCGCTTGTGTTTGTTGACAGGCCAGTATCACCTAGGCGCGGCGAGAACGCTTGCCGATGGATCCGAGGAACAATACCACCATCAACGCGGCACTGGTCGGTTCAGACACGGCCGCTGCAGCGACGTTACCGAAATTCTGCTGGACCGAAATCAGATCTGCACCGGTGACCAGGCCATCGTCGTTGGCATCGCCAAGAAGCAGACCGTCAGCGGGCATGCTCACGTAGCCGAAGTTCTGCTGGACTGCGATCAGATCACCGCCGGTGACCTGGTTGTCATTGTTGGCGTCGCCGGGCAGGGGTGCCGGGCCACCATCACAACCGCTTGGTGCTGCGGTGTTGCCACCGGCGGGAATGATCTCGAAGCAGATGTCATCGATGAAATATTGGGCCCCTTTGTTTTCAGTATCACTGAAAACAAACCCATCGACGCCATTACCCGTGATGCCGGGTTGACCGATCGGTACCGGCCCACCTGGATTGGGCGGGTTGTATCCATGGGGTGCCCCTAGATCACCCTGGACAACTTCTTGAGGTCCATTGCCATCATTAAAATCGATAGACATACTGTCATAGTGGTCATTGCCCACCGTGTATGTGACCGCCAAGGTAGCAAACGGCGGCGCCACGCCATCGGCGAAAATACCCGACTCCCAGCATTCGCACGTGTCACGATCCAGGTATCCGGTGACATGTTCATATGCCCATGCAAAGTCCGGATCCAGGTTGTAGACGTACTGGGAATTCCGCCCATCGACTGATTTAGACGGATCCTCAGGATCTTGCGGGACCCAAACGTCGAACGCACGCCCGTTGTATCCGTTTGTCATTGCCAGCAGCGATACGGCGTTGGGGACCGCCAAACCAGGCTTGTAGCCCTTCATCATTAGGGTGGGCCTGCGGTTGCCCGAAACCGGCGACAAAAAAAGTAGCCACAGGTGGGTGCAGGTCAGGATCATCCGCTGCCATCTGTTGGACGTTATTGGTCATGGCAAAGGCAGGGATGTCCCAGAAATTAGGTGAATCCAAAACGGCCGCGCAGCGTTTCACCGGGCATGGCTGGCCGTGGTGTGCCCGCGGCATCTGTGAACTGAAGAAAGGCATCCCGGGCAAACAGGTCGAAATCACATGGTGCAGGATCTCCCGCTGGTGCATCGACGGTTCCGGTCGTACCCGGGCAGTTGCCAGAGTGAATGTTCTAAAAAAACATCTCATTGCCGGGTTTGGGGTTGACTCCATCCAGCAGGATCCGGTCCTTGGTAACTCGCGACTGCCAATTCGTGTTGGGGTTGGCATCGTAGATATCGAACCACTCTCCGTTGGCACCGGTGAAGCCCATCCAGTTAATGTCATACATATTTGGTATCCAACGGCCCGGTTTGCCCACATTGTTGGGGCCGCCAGATACCGAGGTCAGGCCGTCGTTGTCGGGGGTATCGTCTTCGAAATCCTCATTCGCAACGACGATTACCGTTGCCGGTGCAGATGCACAGGCCATGGCGGCCAGTATCGCCATGCAGATCCAGAAACGGAACTCGATCTTAGGGCCAAGGTTCATGGTTGCTCTCTTTTGGCAATGTGCGTTCTTGTCCGTCTCCGAATCGCCCCACGGTCTCGCTGACCGAGAAGTAACACAAGAAAAACGGATAGCATGGCGGGTTCCGGTACCGCCATGGCCGTGACGTTGCCAAAG
>CAUZOD010000108.1:0-8823 GCA_963581115.1 Phycisphaerae bacterium
GTCGAAGCAGCGGAACTGCTCCGGCTCTGCGCCTCGGCCGAACAGCACTCCAAGCACCCCGTGGCCAAGGCAGTCGTCGCCATGGCCCGAAAGGCTGGCATCGACCC
Organism: Phycisphaerae bacterium; assembly: GCA_963581115.1. Taxonomy (GTDB): domain Bacteria; phylum Planctomycetota; class Phycisphaerae; order Phycisphaerales; family Phycisphaeraceae; genus CAUZOD01. Next base: position 108 of record CAUZOD010000108.1, read on the forward strand.
GGCGTCGACCAGCGAGTTTCGGGAAACTGCTGGCCGCGGAGTGACGGCCACGGTCGACGGTCAAAAATTGATTGTTGGCCGTGAAGCCTGGGTGTCGCAGCAGGGCGTTGACCTGACCGCGATAGACACCGACCCCGGCGAAGGCATGAGCCTGCTATTCGTGGCCCGGAATGGCAAGCTCCTGGGTTGGGTCGGCCTGGAAGACACGGTGCGCAGCGGCGCCACTGAATCCATGGATGAGCTAGGTGCGATAGGCATCAAGTGCCGTGTCATGATTACTGGCGATCGCTGGTCACCAGCGCGCAAGGTCGCCGAAGCGTTACACGTAACCGACCTCGAAGCCGAAGCCTTACCCGGCGACAAGCTCGAGTTGGTCAAGACCCTCAAGGGCAAGGGACACACCGTGTGCGTGATCGGTGATGGCGTCAATGATGGACCGGCGCTGGCCGCCGGTGACGTGTCGATCGCCATGGGCGCAGCAGGATCTGATGTAGCTATCAACTCCGCCTCGATTGCACTGATGAACAATAACCTCAACCGCATCCCGTTCATCATCACGCTGTCACGCAAGACGGTCCGTATGATCTGGCAGAACCTGATCGGCACACTGATCTACGTGCTGATCATGCTCGGGCTTCTGACGGTCGACTTGATTACTCCGCTGCTCGCGGCAATCTTCCACGGCATCAGTAGCATCATTGTGATCTTCAACTCCGCCCGCCTAGTGCGCGAAGGCGAACTACTCGAAGACCACGAACCGATACCCGGGCTGGCTGCTGCACCGAGCCCACAGATAGAAGCGGTACCCGCGCCGAAAATGGGTTAGCCCAAAGACAGTGCCCCGGCATTGCAAATGGCATCGGCCGTGCCCTGGCAAAGAACCTGCGTGGATACTGGCCAGAAAGTTGCAGGGAGTAGCGCCACCTGGAACGCAATTGACATGCGTGCCGTTGACGGTGGGTAAAATTCCCGGTCTAGCCGGATGAGAGTTGGTCCGGTCCCTTGCCGACCGTTTTTTCGTACTGGCCCGTGCCAGTCTTGACGTACTTGGCAAAGCCCATCTTCCCAAGGTTACCGTCACTGAGCATGGCCTTTTCCTTGGCGCTGGAATGGCTGCCCCCGACATGTGGTGCGGTGACAACCCGACGTACCGGCTGCCCTGTCGTCGGATGGCACGTCAATGGCGGGTCGGACATCGATTGTTCAACTTCGAAGATCTGGCCTGGCTCATCATCGTCCAGGATGACTTGGTACACGTAGGTGGGCATGGCAGATTTCTCGGTAAGCGATTGTCAGGCCTAAGGGCACATTCGCAGCCCAACCGGGATCAGTTAAACGGCCTGCCGACTCTGGTCGGCCATGAACCGGCTCCGAGCCAGGTCCACTGCAAGCCGAATCGCTGCTTTCATACTCGACGGGTCGGCCTTGTTCTGTCCCACGATGTCAAACGCGGTGCCGTGATCAACACTGGTACGCAAAATGGGCAACCCCAAGGTCAGGTTCACCGCATTGTCCCAAGCCAGCAGTTTCATGGGGATTAGACCTTGGTCGTGGTACATCGCCACCACCAGATCGAACTGGCCCTGGATCGCGCGATGGAAGATCGTGTCTGCTGGGAAAGGCCCTTGAACATTAATACCACCACTGCGAGCCACGTCGATTGCAGGCTTGATCACCCGCCGCTCCTCATCACCAAAAAGGCCATTCTCCGAGGCATGAGGATTCAATCCACACACAGCGATCCGCGGATTCTTGATCCCGATGTGACGGCACACAGCATGCCCTAAGTCGATCGGATCGAATACGCGCCCGACCGTTAAGATGTTGCGGATTTCCATCAATGGCACATGTACCGTGGCCAAGGCGACTCGCAACTGCGGGGCTGCAAACATCATGACCACGCGTTTGGACCGCGTACGCTGCTGCAGGAACTCCGTGTGGCCGGGGAAACGACAACCCGCCAACCGCCAACTCTGCTTGCAGATTGGCCCGGTCACGACCGCATCCAGCCCGCCTGCTTCAAGCGGCCGCTGTGCCGCTGCCACGGCATCGTCTAGAAAATTCAGGGAAGCCTTGCCCCCTTCCTTGGTTGGATGCCGCGTGACCTGGCCAAGCATGGCGTACTCGTCATAGTCCAGGACCACCACATCGTGAACCAAGTCATACCCGGCACGTGAGCTGTCATGCTGCAGCCGCCACCAATAGGCCTCCAGTTCGGCCATGTCGGCTGCATAGGTCAGAAGCTCATTCATGCCGTAAATAACAAAGCGTGCCAAGCACCGAACGGACCGATCCGCCAGGGCCTTGACAATAACCTCCGGACCGATACCCGCCGGATCACCCATCGTGATGCCGATCACGGGCTTGCGGGTCAACGGTTTGGAAACTGCCTCTTCCATACAGATATCGTAGCACACGCCCCTAGCCCCAGGCCTCAAAACCGGCGAACTGTGCGTAAGGCCGGTACATTGGTGCTATGCCCTCCTGGAGCCCAGGCCGCCCGCAGCCCAGCCATGCCAGACGGGCTCGGCTACAATATGGGCCTGATGAACCGCCGGCTCAAGATTGCAGTCATTGGTGTCGGACGCATGGGTCGCCACCATGCCCGAATCTACACAGAACTGCCCCAGGTGCAGCTCGTGGGCGTGGTCGACACCGACCAGGACCGCGGTGAAACCGTCGGTGATGAGTGCCACTGCCCCGCTTATGAATCCTGCGATGCTCTTTGCGCTGAACACGATGACCTGGCAGCTGTCAGCATCGCGGTACCAACGCAGTATCACATTGAAGTAGCACTGCCATTACTGCAGCGGCGTATCGCGTGTCTAGTGGAAAAACCGCTGGCTCCAAACCTTGAACAGGCTCGCCAGTTGGTTCGCTGTGCCGACGAGAATAAAGCCATCCTCCAGGTCGGCCATACCGAGCGATTCAATCCCGCCGTCCGCGCCGTTTGCAACCTGAAACTGACGCCACGCTTCATACAAGTGGACCGTGTCAGCCCCATGACCTTCCGATCCTTGGATACCAGCGTGGTTATGGACATGATGATCCACGACCTAGACATCGTGCTGATGCTGGCCCGCAGCAACATCCGCAAGGTCGACGCCGCAGGAGTCACGGTGCTCGGGAAACATGAAGATGTGGCCAACGCCCGAATCGTCTTCGGCAATGGCTGCGTGGCCAACCTGACCGCCTCACGCCTAGCCATGAAAACCGAACGCAAGCTTCGCCTCATCAGTGAAATGGCCTATGTACGCCTGGATTACCACGACCAAAGCGGCATTATCATCCGCCGATCGGATCCCAACGCAACCGCGCTGCAGAGCATCCGTGACAGGCTCGCCGCGGGAGAAGACCTGTCCAACCTCGACTATTCTGACATGATCGAAATCGATGACCTTGGCACGGTAGGAACGGACGATCCTTTGACTGCCGAGCTGACCAGCTTTGCCGACTGCATCGCCGGACGGCAAAGACCAGTGGTGACCGCTGAAGATGGCTGTGCGGCAGTGGACGCCGCTGAACGCGTCCTCGCCGCCATCCGCTCCCACCAATGGGACGGGCTGGAAAGCCATGGTCTGGAGATGACCAGTCCGCCCGTCCCAGAAAGGGTCCAGAGCCCACAGCACTGATCTTGCCGGCTACCATTGGGCCGCCACCTTCGCTTAGAACACCCATGACCGCTATTGTTTTCATGCTGGCCGCGTTACCGCTGCTGCTATTGAGTAGTGCCTTCTTCAGCGGAAGTGAAACAGCGTTGTTTAGCCTCAGCCACCACGAGCGGTCTCGACTGCGGCGTTCGAATACCATTGTTGGTTCGACAATCTGCACGTTGTTGGCTGAAACACGCGCACTGCTGATCACGCTGCTCCTGGGCAACATGACAATCAACGTGCTGTACTTCGCGATTGCATCAATGGTCGCGATCCAGCTAAGAGCAAACCAACCCACCTCGCCACTATGGCCCGTGACCACGACCATCGCCGCCCTGCTGTCGATGATCCTGATTGGAGAAGTGCTGCCGAAGCTCGTGGCTGCCCGGCTACCGCTGTCATGGGCAAAGTTTATTGCCGTACCGATGTTGCTGATCCACCGGGGTATCACACCGATCCGAATGCTGGCCTCTCAGCTGATCATCTCGCCCTTGGCCCGAATCATTGCGCCACCAACCCGCCCCCCCACACTTGGGGTCGATGAGTTGGAGTCCCTACTGCACCTGAGCCAACACCAAGGCGTCATCGACTCCGATGAACAGTTGATGCTCCAGCAGGTACTCCAGCTTTCACAGATCAAGGTACGGGACCTCATGGTGCCACGAGTCGATATCCGTGGATTTGACCTGAATGAAGATCCCAACCAGCTGGCAAAGGCCATTCGCCAGACGCGATTGCGTTACATGCCCGTCTACCAGGGTGATCTTGATCACATCGTCGGCATCATCAGCAGCCAACTCGCCCTCCTGCGGTTGCCACGCTACCGACATGAAATCGAAACAATACTCGCAGAGCCACGCTTTATTCCCGAGCAACAACGGGCTGACCGCCTGCTGGCCCACATGCGCCAGACCGGTGAAACGATCGCCATCATCGTGGATGAGTACGGTGGAACCGCCGGATTGGTGACACTGGAAGACGTGGTAGAACACTTGGTTGGTGACATTGCCGGACCGTACCACACCACCCACGGTCCCAAGGTCGACCCGCTTGGTGAAGGGCGATACCGGGTCGACGCCAATCTTTCCGTCCACGACTGGCCTCAGTTGTTCGGTCGCCACCACACCATGCACAACGAGACGGCCATAGGAACCGTTAGCACCGTAGGTGGGCTGGTCATGGCCCTGACCGGCCGCGTGCCAAAACCAGACGACCGTGTGCACGTAGGCAATCTCGTGATCACCGTCGACAAGATGAATGAATCCCGTCTGGCTAGCGTGATCATCGAGTTGCAAAATGACGAGGTCAGATCTTGAACGAAATATTGATTTTTTGGTCCGTGCTCGTAGTGATCGGCATCGCCGCCTCTGCGCTGTACTCTGGACTTGAGACCGGCGCTTACAGTCTGAACCGAGTCAGGCTACAGATTCGTGATCACCATCGAGAACCGGCGGCTCGGACGTTGCGAAAACTGTTGGCGAACCCCACACTACTGCTGGGCACCCTGCTGATCGGCAATAACCTGGCGAACCAGCTCGGCGTCAGTTCACTGGCAGTGGTCCTTGACACCGCTGGTTTCAATCCTTGGCAAACGATTCTGCTGAACACGCTCATCATCGCCCCACTGCTGTTCATATTCGGAGAAACCCTACCCAAGGACACCTTTGCCGCCTACTGTGACCGGCTCATGTACCGGCTTTCTCCCGTGCTCACCGGATCACGATGGCTGTTTACCATCACCGGCCTGATCCCGGTGGTCACGGCATTCAGTTGGCTGACAATGAAATTGACCGGAGCCTCCGGCCAGTTCGCCCCGTCACACCCCCGCCGCCAGGTGGAACTACTGGTGCAAGAAGGTATTGGCCATGGACTGCTCAGTGATGACCAGTCCGACATTGTCACCCGGGTACTCAGCATGGGCGGGAGCACTGTGCGCGACGTGATGGTACCTTGGCACCGCGTTCACAAACTGCGCGTCTACCAGCCCGCCACCGTGATCTGGAAGCGTGGTGGCACCAGCCCACATTCTCGCCTGCCCGTGATCAATCGTGCCGGAGTGGTGGTCGGAGTTATAGACGTGCTCGATGTGCTTCTTCGCGATCCAGGTAACCGATCGCCTCTCGGAAAGCTGGTGGCACCGGCGATTCGGATCTCCGCCTCCATACCACTGCGTGCTGCACTGCAAGAAGTTCGCCGCAGTCGTGTCGCCCTGGCGATCGTTACCGGTCATCACAATGAGCCGATAGGCATTGTCACGATCAAGGACCTGATCGAACCCATCACTGGCAAACTGGCTGACTGGTGATCGGATTCTAATTTCAGTAGCTCAAAGTCACTCGGCCCTACCCGGCCTGCCATAGCAAGGAATAGGAATGAACTGCCGGTGGCTACAATCGGTGCATGGCCACTACAGCGTTGCACCAGCCGATCCTTTGGTCGACCGCGGGAATCGCTGAGTCAGTTCTGGCCGGACTTCACCATCGGGCTCAGTGCGATGATGCCGAGCAAGCGGTATACGGGTTCGATGCACTTGATGAACTGGGGCTACATCCACTGATCCACGATGCACTGCGTGATGCCGGCTATGGCGTCTGGCCTGAACAGCGTTACCCCGGCCACCGACATCGCCGCCGCAAGAGTGAAGGCCTGCGGTGCGACGTGGTTCTAACCCCCGAGGCATTGCCCCTGCGCGAGCCGGAGATCCGCGACACCCTGTTCGACTGCCTGTCTGCCACCGATCCGGAGCAAGCCTATTGGTTGGAAATCAAGACCGTCGCCCAGTTTGAAATCAACGGTCCATTCCGACGTTACACGTCAGAATTGCTGGCGCCGGTTTCCCAAGACGTGCGCAAGATTTGGAACGATGCGAAGATCCGCCATGGCGGCCTGTTACTTGTGCTATTCACGGAAGACCAGCACGTTGCCGAACTTGACCTGGCGACATGGCAGACACGATGCATCGATCGGGGCCTGCCGATTGGAATACCCACAGTCCGCGGATTCGCGATCAACGATCGCATCGGCAACGCCTGGTGTGCTGTTGCCATGTTCGGTGTGCGCGGGTGTTAAACCGCCCCGCAACAACACACGCAGGTCATTGCGATGCGGCCTTCAATCCCGGCATCTCGGTCAACTGGCGAATGATCTCTGATTCGTTTTGCAAACGTTTTCGGATCGGACTGTCCGCATCCTCACTAACAGTCTTGAAATCAAGCTTGTTCGACTTGGACAAAAGAAAGTACATGCCAACATCGCTGCCGGCCTGTCCGCCCGCAGACGCTAAGTCAACCACGAGCGACTTGACGTGTAAGTCAAGTTCGAAAGGCTGGCCATCGAAGTCCACTTCCATGGTGCCCCCGATCGGATCACCCGGTGAGACCCGAAACTCGTCGTGCTGCCACATACCGTTGAAGATCCGCCATACTTCAACTTTCCCGACGCCCTGATCAGGATTACCGCCGACCAGGAAGAAGTGATGCTCGGGATCCACAGTCACTGGCTCAGACCACTCCGTGGCCTCAAGCTCTGTCGGATCCGGCCCCAGCACTAGGCGGTGATAGTTCTGTTCGCGTTGCTGTTGCTCTACCCGAGACTGGCGGAACAGTGGATTCAGCACGCAAACGACAACCTGATAGCGGTAAGTCTTACCCGTTTCGACGGTCAGGTCGTGGGCCCAGACCTTGATCGTGCGCCGCCCCTGCTCGTCCTGCATCTGCTCGGAATCGTCGCCATCGGAATACCTGCCAAATCGGCCACCTAGACCTTGCGAATAACGCGGATCCATCGCACCCAAGGCGCCCCCCATACCACCGGGCATCGCACCACCCATGCCCATCGCACCACCCATACCCATCGCACCACCCATGCCCATCGCACCACCCATGCCCATCGCACCACCCATGCCCATCGCACCACCCATACCCATCGCACCACCCATGCCCATCGCACCACCCATGCCCATCGCACCACCCATGCCCATCGCACCACCCATGCCCATGCCCATACCGCCGGCAAATAGCATGGAACGATCACGCTGCTTGACGACATCCGGTTCAATCCCCAGCATCTCGTCTCGCTCAATTTCCAACTGAATAAGTTCTTCATGCAACATCTGCAGTTGCTCAGTCATCTCCTGAGATCGATTCTGGGCGGCATTGACTGCGCCACCACCACCCCGATTCCCGCTACCGCGCCGACGGCGGCCGCTGCCACCAGACACACCGCCGCCACCCATGTCCGGTAGACCCCCACCCATCATCGCGCCACCACCCATGGCACCGCTGGAAGCACGGCGCTGACGCGTGCCACGCTGCGGCTGACGACGATTTCGGCGATTCTCGTTCTGTAACTGACGCTGCTGATTTTCAAGCTGCTTCTGAATATTTTTGATGCGCTTGACGCGGTTCTCAATCTTGCCCCGCAGCTTATCGAGCTGTTGGTGCTTTTCGGAAGTCAGGCTCCTGATCTTGGAGTCCGGCGGCAACCAGATGCTACGGCCAGCCAGGCCGGGAAACAGTGGCCGAACAATCAGTTCCTGCTGCTCCTTGATCTGGCGGACCGCCTGCTCGGCCTCCTCCTGCTTCCAAGGTTCGACCGGGTCATCCCCCGCCGGAGGGAAGTATGCAATATGATCGGGCAGCACGGGGATCACCGTTGTCGCTTGCCAGCGACCGGTGACTGGATCCATTTCCTGGCGATGTAATTGGACAGCGCCGATCTCAAGCGCCGACTGCCACCAGTTACGAGGCACGGGGTTTTCCTGTGGCGCCTCCAGCCGCTCAATCCACGTATCCAGATCCCACTCGGCTGATACGCTGACATAGCGGAAATCATGGGGTCGCCGATTGAGGATCGGAACAAAGACGACCTCACCGGCGTGTTCCTTGGCCAGTTCATCAAGCACCGCGTAACTGGCATGGGCTGTAATCTCAGTGGGCATTGGAGGCGATGGCAACACATATGGATCCGGTGGCTCCACAATCACGCCGGGCATACCAGGATTCTCCAACGGCATTGCAAACCGGGCGACACTCAGTGGCCTCTGGAGCCCACGGTTCTTAAAG
>CAUZOD010000109.1:0-8817 GCA_963581115.1 Phycisphaerae bacterium
CCTTCTTTAGTCCCCCCTCTAAAGAGGTTCAGGACATGGTCGAATCCATCCGCGAACCCGAGGTGCTCGGTCACATCGCCGAGACCGGAACGGCGGCCGGACATTAGCAGGGCCAAGTGTCCGGGTTGGAATTTCAATCTTAAAAACTCAATATCGAAATCCGGAATCCCGGGTTTGCGCATGGCGATTGAATATCTCTGCGCAGTCGTTTCCATCATTGCGACGGATGCGGTAGCACCTCCATCCAAAAAAATCATGCCCCATCGCAAGCAAGTAAGTGTCGGCTACCCCCGGTGTCTGCAAGACTGGAAGCTTCGCTGTTAGAAGCAGATGACGCAAGACCAGACGCCAGTCATGACAGGTGCTGCATCCGGGTAAAAGATCCTCTAAACTCTCGAAGTGACCGCCAACTCCACTGCCACGGCACTCGGCTTGGCGCCGAGTTTTGGGTTCGGTGACCGGCTAGGCCTGGCGACACCCGGGCACCTGGCGGCACTGCGGCGCTGTGGCCATTCAATCAAGGGGATCTTTGCACAGCAGTCTATCCGGGAGATGTCCCGAACCCGGCGCACCGCGGACGAGGTGTTCGCCTGTGCGGCCCGGGCCCTGGTGACCGAGGGGTTTGAAGATGCCTGGGGCGCTGATGCCGATCACCTAAAGACAACAGCCGATGTAGACGTCACCGCCGATAGCGGCTTCATCTTCTACACGATCGATCCCTCAGACCACGTTGATCAGAAGGCCGACAATTACTCACTGGCCCATGTCGAGGCCCAGTACCAGCACCAGCCCTGGGTCGAGCACTACATGGGCCAATCGGTCGCCATTGACGGTGGCTCGCCAATCGACTTCGACGAGCTGACCGTCAAGCGGGCTGCGGTCAAATATGGTGCCGCAATCGCCCACGCCCTGGACCTGGCCGCGTACATTCGTGACGCCGCCTCCCAGCGCGGCCAGGACCATGAGATCGAGATCAGTGTGGATGAAACCGAGCAGCCGACCACGCCCGCCGAACACTACATCATCGCGGACCAGATGCTGCTCGCTGGTGTAAAGCTGGTGTCCTTGGCTCCGCGGTTTGTCGGTGACCTGGAAAAGGCGCTGGATTACAAGGGTGATCTATCGACCTTGGCCGCATCCCTGGCCCAGCACGCTGCGATCGCGGCCCAGCTGGGCCCGTACAAGTTGTCATTGCACTCAGGCTCAGACAAGCTGTCGATGTATCGCCTGTTCGCCGAGGCGACCAAGGGACGCTTTCATATTAAGACGGCTGGGACCAGCTATCTCGAAGCACTTCGCGTAGTTGGCCGTCATGACGAAGACCTGCTGCGGCGGATTGTTGATTTCGCTCGCAATCATTATGAGACCGATAAAGCGACCTACCACGTCAGTGCCACTGTGAACCAGGTACCACCACCAGAACAGCTGCCCCACCTCCAGCAGTTGGAGGGTATCTACCTGGAGCACTGGGCCGATATCCCCGGCTGTCCGCCTGTCCGGGGCTTTATCCAACCTGGCCGCCAGATTCTGCACTGCACCTTCGGATCGGTACTGACCCATGACGAATTCGGACCCGCAATCACCCACTTACTGCAAAGCCATCCCGAAACCTACCGCCAAGTCCTCGACGAGCACTTCGGCAAGCACCTGGAGGCGTTGGTCGCCGGCATCAATAACGTATGCCATTAGCGGCCAGGAACAATCGCGGTGCCCGAGATCCGCTCCACCTGCTGCTTGACGGATAAAGTCCCTACTTCTAAGCTTTTGGCGCCTCAACCTCCCAGTGCAGGTGATATGACATGGTTCCCAAACAACGACAGACAAGAACGCAAGGTCGTAACCGTCGGTCACATGATTCGATCCGGTCCCGACAGACGGTCAACTGCCCGAACTGCGGCAGCCCGAAATTACCCCACGCCGCGTGCAACGAATGCGGCTACGTTCGTCCCGGGCTGAAGCTCGAACTTGCCAAGGAAGACTAGTGCGAATCGCCATCGACGTCATGGGCGGAGACAACGCCCCCGACGCGATCTTAGCGGGTAGCCTGGACGCCGTCAGCCTGTTGTCTCCCGGCGACCAGCTGGTGCTGGTCGGTGACGAACACATCATCCGCGAACAGATTACCGAACGGGACCTCAATGATGACCCTCGTCTGGAGGTCGTACCCACGACCCAGGTCATCGGCATGGCCGAGACCCCTGTCACCGCCCTTCGGGAGAAGCCCGACAGCTCGGTGGTGGTCATGGGCAAGCTCGGCTCCAAACGTGCTGGCGATCGCCGCTGCGAAGTGGTAATCAGCGCCGGTAACACCGGGGCCTGCGTGGCCAGTGCCCAGATGGCGATGCGCCGGCTACCCGGGGTAACACGGCCGGGAATCGCCATTGTCATGCCCACCTTCCATGGCCCGGTGACACTCTGCGACGTCGGTGCCAATCCCGAACCGCGCCCCCACCACCTGCTGCAATACGGGCACATGGCAAAAATCTATGCCCAGCGTGTCATCGGAATCGAACAACCTCGAGTGTCCCTTCTGTCCATCGGAGGCGAAGAGGGCAAGGGCACGCCACTGGTCAACGAGACCACCAAGCTGATGAAGGCTGATCCGACACTGCATTACGTTGGACCCTGTGAGGGCCGCGACCTATTCGGTGGCAAGGCCGATGTCGTTGTCTGCGAGGGATTCACCGGCAATGTGGTACTCAAGCTCGCCGAAGGGTTAAGTTCAGGCCTGTTCCGCTTAATCGCCCGGGAGATCTTCGAGATCGATCCGAAACTGGCCATGCGGTTTGAGCCAGTGATCAAGCGGATCTACAAGAAACATGACTACCACGAGCACGGTGGTGCGCCACTCCTAGGCGCCAACGGGATCTGCCTGATCTGCCATGGATCGTCCGAAGCCCGCACCATCACCAATGCGGTCCGAGCCGCCAAGGCGCACGCGAAACACCAAGTCAACAAAGCGATCGTCGAGGCACTGGCTGTTACCAATCAGGTCGGTACCGGGGAATTGACATGAACCTACGCAAACCGGATGGACCGCCTGGCGTCGCTATTCTCGGCACCGGGATGGCGGTGCCTTCGAGGACTATAACCAATGCTGAATTGGCTCAAATGGTCGACACGTCAGACGAGTGGATTACCCAGCGCACCGGCATCAAGACTCGCCACATTGTCGACCGAGGGACCAAGACCAGTGATCTGGCGGCCCAGGCGGCGCAAGTCGCCTGTGAACGAGCAGGCATCGAGCCCAGCGACCTGGACCTGCTGCTCTGCGCCACAATGACTCAGGACATGGTCTGCCCCGCAACGGCATGCCAAGTCGTGGCCAAGATTGGTGCAGTGCCTTGCGGTGCGTTTGACATCAATATCGCATGCACCGGGTTCGTGGCCGGACTGAATTTGGGCTCGAACTACATTACCGCTGGACACGCGCGCCGCGTCGCGGTCGTCGCAGCCGACACCCTCAGCAGCATTGTCAACTGGCAGGATCGACGCACTTGCATTCTCTTCGGTGATGCAGCCAGTTGTGCCATCCTGAGTGCATCGGACAACCCAAACCAGGGCAGCCTCTACCAGCACCTCGGCAGCAATGGTGATATGGGCGTGGCCCTTTACGTACCCAAGGAAGAGTCCGACATCCCGGACAAGGAGCGTGAGCACTACTCGGGCAAGCTCCATACACTGCAAATGAACGGCAAGGCCGTTTATAAGTTCGCGGTGCCGGTACTCGCCCAATCCGTGGAAAAAGCCCTCTCAGCCACTGGCCTGACATCGGCCGACATTAAAATGGTTGTCGCCCACCAGTCCAACATCCGCATGCTGGAAAGCAGTTGGAAACGTTTGGGATTCGGCCGTGAGAAAGTGCACATCAATCTCGACCGATACGGCAACACTTCCGCCGCCAGTGTGGGGATCTGCCTGCACGAGTTGGTGGAAGCCGGCCAGCTGGTGCAAGGGGACCGCGTGATATTCGTGGCCCAGGGCGGTGGCCTGTCATGGGGAGCAAATCTTTGGCAATTGTGATCCAGGAACGGCACAATTTCGGGCTGGGCGGTTACCAGTCCCCGGTGCAGGAGCCCAAAGTGACAACAACACAAGTTGCTAACGCCGCATTCGTGCTCTGCCCTGGCCAAGGGGCCCAGCATGTCGGCATGGGTCAATCATGGGGCCAGTCATATCCCACTGCGGTAGCGACCTTCGAAGAGGCGGACCAATGCTTGGGCTTCGCCCTGTCCGAGATCTGCTTCACTGGCCCCGAGCAGCAACTTTGCCGTACCGACATCGCCCAAGTAGCAATCTACACAACCTCGGTCGCCTGCTACCGTGTTTTACTCGAAACCGGGCAGATCACCGGCCCCTCGGCCGCAGCAGGCCTGAGCCTGGGCGAATTCACGGCCCTGCACCTCGGGGGCGCCTTCGACTTCGCTTCCGGGCTGCGCCTGGTGCATCTACGGGGCCAGGCCATGCAGGACGCCGCCGAAGCCACCGAGTCGTCGATGGTAGCCATCACAGGCAACAGTGACCCGGAGCAGATCGAGCAATTGTGCGCACAAGCACGTGGCAACGGTGTGCTGGTACCAGCCAATTTCAACTCGCCCATGCAGGTGGTCATCAGCGGAAGCACTGATGCATGTGCACGGGCGATTGCCGAGGCCGACCAGATGGGTCTGAAGGCCACTGCCCTGACAGTGGCCGGCGCCTTTCATTCACCGCTGATGCAACCGGCCGCCGATCGCCTGGCCACGGCCCTAGATACCATTGACTGGCAACTACCCCGTATCCCGATCTTGTCCAATGTCACCGCGAAACCCCACCACCAGGGCGAAGGCGGGATCGAGTCGATCAAGTGCCACCTAGTTGAGCAGCTAACGCACCCGGTGCGGTGGTCCCAATCGATGCAAGCCGCTGCCCAGCAATACCCCGGCCGGTTCATCGAACTGGCACCGGGCAAGGTGCTCAGTGGCCTGATGCGGCGAATCGACCGCAAGACCAAAGTGGAGAACTTCGCTGAACCACCGCCGGCCGAACCTGGGGGGAATCCGAAAACTACCCAACCATCGCCAGCGCAGTGGCTGGTTTAAGTACTATTGTGGCAATACTTGAGAACCTGCCATGGCCAACCACGCCGCCAAATCCGACAACCCCGATCATCGCATCGCGATTGTAACCGGCGCTTCGCGCGGGATTGGAGCAGAAATCGCCCGTTGCCTGGGCCGCCAGGGTCGGCACGTGGTCTGCGTGGCCCGGGACCTGGCCAAACTTGAGGCGGTCTGCGCCACCATCGAATCTGCCGGCGGCATCGCCCAGGTACAGGCCTGTGACGTTTCTGATCACGCGGAACTGGCCGCAATGATCGAAGCCATTGCGGACCAGTTCAAGCGCCTCGATATCCTCGTGAACAATGCTGGGATCACGCGAGATAACCTGCTGCTTCGCATGTCCGACGAAGAGTTTGACGATGTACTGGCAATCAACCTGCGCAGCGTCTTTATTACCTGCCGGGCCGCCCTACGGCCGATGATGCGCCACAAGTGGGGCCGGATCATCAATATCGGCTCGGTTGCCGGGCTCGTGGGCAACGCCGGCCAGGCCAACTACGCCACGACGAAAGCGGGGTTGGTGGCCCTGACCAAGTCCATCGCCAAGGAGATGGGTGCCAAGAACATCACTGCCAACGTGGTGGCACCGGGTTTCATCGAGACTGACATGACCGATGCACTGCCACCGCAAATCAAGCAGACCGTTAAACAGGTCACCGCCCTGGGCCGATTTGGCCAGCCCGACGACGTAGCCGCAGCGGTGGCTTTTCTTGCCTCGGAAGAGGCTGGCTACATCACCGGGCAGGTCCTGACTGTCGATGGGGGCATGACCATGAGCTAGACCCGATAAGTCTAGTCTGACGCCGGGACTGGGCCCGCTTGAGCACCACGGCAGGTGACGATATAGTCCCCCCACTGACCGCGAAATTGGCACCGGGCACCTGCCAGCGTTCGGCGGTAATTAAGGAGACACTCGATGAGTGACAGCGAAATTGAAGACAAGGTGATCTCGATCGTTGCAGAGCAGATGGGCGTTGACAAAGGCGAACTCAATCGCGATACCAATTTTGTCAATGACCTGAATGCAGACAGTCTTGACACGGTGGAACTGGTCATGGAGTTCGAAGATGAATTTGAAACTTCGATTCCCGATGAAGAAGCCGAGAAGATCCAGACCGTCGGCCAGGCAATTGACTACATCCAAGGTCACATTGATAAGGCCAGTTGATTCTGGCCATGTATTCCGTTGGACGGCCCCGCTCTGTGGCATCGGTGATGCGCCAGTCACTAGCCCCATGCGGGTCCGATTCCTGCTTGGCATTAGACCTTCTCGTGTCACCGGACGCCTCCCATGAGTAAGCGTCGCGCCATTATCAGCGGCCTGGGCTGGGTAACCAGTCTCGGCACCGATATCGAAGAAGTCTGGAACAAGCTCCTAGCCGGCACAAGCGGTATTGGCTTGATCTCCCGCTTCGATACCTCAGAGTTTCCCACCAAGATCGGCGGCGAAATCCGCAACTGGGACCATCCCCACCTCGACGCCCGAGTAGCCAGGCGTCTGGACCGGTTTGCCCAGTTTGCAGTCAATGGTGCTGTGGATGCGGTCCAGGATTCCGGGGTCGATTTCTCTAAAGAGAACCCATATCGGTGCGGTACCATCATTGGCACGGGTATCGGTGGCATGGAAGAGTTCCAGACCGGCTACAGAAGACTGCTGGATAAAGGTCCCAACCGCGTCAGCCCGTTCATGGTGCCAAAACTGATGTGCAATGCAGGGTCGGGCAACGTGTCGATCCACTTCGGGATCAAGGGGCCAAACTCCGCGGTGGCCACGGCCTGCGCCTCGGCAGGCCACGCCATCGGCGAGGCGGCCGAATGTATCCGCCGCGACACAGCCGACGTAATGATCACCGGTGGAACCGAAGCGGCCCTGACCGACCTGGGCCTGGCCTGTTTCGTGGCATTAAAGGCTCTGAGCCGGCGCAATGACGACCCTACCCACGCCTCACGTCCATTCGACGTCAACCGCGACGGCTTCGTACTGTCTGAGGGTTGCGGCATGGTTGTAATGGAAGAGCTTGAGCACGCCAAGAAACGTGGTGCACCCATCTACGCCGAGGTACTTGGCTTTGGCCAATCCGCAGACGGCACCCACATCACTGCCCCCGACGAAGAAGGCCGCAGCGCCGCGTACGCGATGGAATGCGCGGTCCAGGACGCTGGCCTGGGACCCGGGCAGATCGATTACATCAATGCCCACGGAACCAGCACCGGCCTTGGCGACCTTGCCGAAACCCGCGCGATCAAGCGAGTGTTCAAGCACGACATTGGCAAGATCCCCATCAGCTCCACCAAGTCGATGACCGGGCACCTGCTGGGCGCCTCCGGTGGCATCGAAGCGATCATCGCCGCCAAAACCATCCAAACCGGCCAAATTGCGCCCACGATCAACCTTGACACGCCGGACGAAGAGTGCGATCTGGACTATGTGCCGCACGAGAGCCGAGAGGGTAAGATCCGTTACGTGATGTCCAATTCCTTCGGATTCGGGGGCCACAACGTGGCCTTGGTACTGGGCAAGGTCTGACCGCCACCTGCGGTAAATACACCGCTGGGCACCTTTGGACTGGCCAATCGCGGTCTGGCGTGCAATAATGAGTTGGAGGCGGCGTTTGCTTCCAGGAAAGGGTCTGATGAGCACTACAATAATTCACTGGACCGTCCTGCCTACCCTGGGCTGGACACTCGGCTGGACCGAGATCCTGATCCTTGCGGTCCTCGGGGTACTGATTTTCGGCCGGCGCCTGCCCGAAGTGGGGCGATCCCTGGGCAAGGGAATCGTCGAATTCAAGAAGGGCCTGGCCGGCATCGAGGACGAGGTCAACCAGGCCTCTTCACCGCCCCAGGACCCCGATCGCATCGAGCACCGCACCTCCGCTACAGTCGATACCAACGCCAATGCTTCGGAATCGAACTCCACTTCCGGCGACACTTCAAAACCTTCGACCTGATCCAGACAAGCGACTCTACCCTGACCCGCACCGAATCCGGACGAGGGTGTATTGGCCGTTGGCACCCAAGCCATCTCAAGAACCAAAACCACCGAGCCACCGACCGTGCACCGGCCATGTTGACTGCCATGAGCCCCTCGCTATCGTGGCAGCATCAGGGCGATTAGCTCAGTTGGCTAGAGCGCACGGATCACACCCGTGAGGTCACAGGTTCGAGTCCTGTATCGCCCATTAACGTTTTCGTTCGACGACATGAACAAAGCCGAATCTTCCTGCAAATCCCTGCAAATACCGGAACTTGCATCAGACTTAGTTTTTGACTGCGTTTCTTCTTTCCGATCATTTCCACTCATTTCCGACGACTTCTGCGCCGCATTTTGCGCCGCCTGCTTGAAGTGATCTTCAGTCACTTGCAGGTAGTGCTTCACCGCTACGGCCACAGAGTTGCCGATCCAGGCCGCGGCCACGTGGGCGGGGAACTGGTCTGCCAATTCTGTCTCCCGGGTTGACCGAAGGTTCTGCCACAGCTTCGGCCATGCTTTCAAGCCGGCACGCTTGATGATCCACTGAAGCCTGGTTCGCAGGTTCACCTTCTTATCGCGGTATCGGGTGATACAGAAGTCGGCTCCTGGCTCCGCTTGTTCAAAGGCTTCACGCAGATGAGGTAGTAGTTCAGGAAAGATCGGAACCTGCCGTGTTTCATGACCTTCGTGGTGTTCCGTCTTGGAACTGGTCACGGTGAACCTGCCCTGATCCCAGTGGATATC
>CAUZOD010000110.1:0-8724 GCA_963581115.1 Phycisphaerae bacterium
AGATTACCAGCAGGATTGGTAAGAGTACCGGGAGCGAGTACCGAACCAGATAGCCGAAGAAGCTGGGCATCGCGATACCGGACGATTCGGCGATAGATTTGACCATGAAATTTGGGCCGTTGCCGATATAGGTTGCAGCACCGAAAAAGACGGCACCCACCGAGATTGCGACCGCAAACAGCCCCACCACCGAGTGCCCAAAAAGGAATGCGATATTGAGCTGATCATCGGTAATTTTCCCGGCGGCAATCTTCGTCCGATGATGGGTCTGTAGTGCTTGGATCGCGATCTTGATCTGCTCCACCGCCAAGTCCACCTGAGTGGTATACGCATCGTCGCTCTGGCCCTCGGTCCGAGGCCGAGTATTAATGTACTTGTCTCGCAATTGCTGGCGATCAACCTGGCGGCCGTCAGTCATAGAGTCGACAGCAAAACGGATTGTGGTCATTTCTGCCGAGTATTGTTTGAAGATTGAACCCCGCTTGGTCTCCAGGAAAACCAGATAGGTTGGCGCGTTGTCGAGCACGCCGGAGAGGATTCCGGTAGCGAAATAATATTGGCCGGCGGTCTGTAGCGGCATCTGATCCGAATGCCGATTTAAATAGTTCAGCGCTGGCACCATTGTTGAGAATATCCCCACAAACAGGATCGCTACCTCCTTGATTGGCCCGTAGGTGAATTCGTTGCGCTCATAGATAAATGGCTTGGTGGTGATTTTGGAAATAATGGCGGCAATCGTCATAAGTGCCTCGCGGCTTAGTGGTAGCAGGTACTTCTGCTCACCGGCCCATACCTCAAATATGGAAGGGCGAAAAACGCCTAAGAGAATCAATCCGATAAAAAGAAAATTCTGTGCGCCGTGGATTTCTACGCGGCTGCCGGCGGCGGACTCGGGCTCTTCTCTGCCATCAGGATCTGCTTGGTGTTTTCGAGTTGCGATCGAGTCGACGATAAAAAATACGATTAGTAACAGTGCCACGCAGACTGCCCACATCGGCCACAATTCTTGAAGTACCCAGAAGAACGGCACTCCCTTCAGGTAGCCCATGAACAAAGGCGGGTCACCGATCGGGGTCAGGCAACCGCCACAGTTGGCAACGATAAAAATAAAGAACACGATGTGGTATGGCTTAATATGGTCGCGATTGATGCGGATGTAGGGTCGGATCAATAACATGGCCGCACCGGTGGTCCCTACGACGTTGGCGATGATTGCACCGACCAGTAGGATCAGTGTGTTGGTCAACGGCCGGCCACGGCGGGAAATCTGGATCATAATTCCACCGCTGACCACGTAGAGAGAGCCCAACAGCGCGATGAAGCTGATGTATTCCTGCATCTCGTGGAACCATGCTTGGCGGCTGGCCGCCAGATCCTGTGTGAAAAAGCAAAGGTAATACACCGCGGTGATCAGGCCGAGTACGATCGCGAACCACGGGTATCGATGTTCCCAGAAGTGCATGTTGATCAGAGGAACCACCGCGATTGACCCCAGCAGGAGGGCAAATGGAAGGATCCAGATCCAGTGCACATCGGGGACTTCGTGGTGGTCGCTGGTATCGGTTCCTGTACGTTGGATCACATCCGGGTGTGATCCAACCATGTCGGCCGTGCTTGTTGCTGCCATCACTCCTGTTTCAGATGGCATTGAAGCCAGCACGGTTACGATCAGAAGCACAATCCCCAGTACACATGCATGCCGACGCCACACCGATGAGTCATCTGACGACATGATGGGAAACTCCGTCCATGGTTTGGCCCCGTGTTCGAATGGGCGCCCTAGTCTTCGAGTTCGACCGATCCTTCGTATGCCGAACCGATCAAGCACAGTCGATGCATTGTTTCAGAAAACAATACGTACAACTGCGTCAGTCGCTCATAGTTGACTACCCTGCCTTCCACTTCCAAGCACAGTTCATCAACCCCCTGAGGAAAATATTCGGCGAACCAATCCCCAGAATCCCGCACATGCAGGTAAAGGTCGGGCTCGGTTCGGATCAGGGCCCGAAGCTTATGGCTGGCACACAGCTGCCGGACCTTGTTGGGATCATTGCTTTTGACCCGGTAATGGTGATCGAACTCCTCATATCCCGTTTCGATGTCTTGTGCGCCTAGAAGGCGGGCTACACTGCCGAATAGTGTCTCACGGTAGATTTCAAAGCGAAAACTGTCTGGA
The DNA here is from genome assembly GCA_963581115.1 of Phycisphaerae bacterium. Classification (GTDB taxonomy): domain Bacteria; phylum Planctomycetota; class Phycisphaerae; order Phycisphaerales; family Phycisphaeraceae; genus CAUZOD01. The sequence continues at coordinate 2,177 of CAUZOD010000110.1, forward strand.
TTGACGTATGGGGCACGTAAGCGAGTGTAGAGCGTTTCGCTCTTGTAGCCGGGTTCGCTGTGGTGGTCGATTGTCACGATCCATGAATCCAGTTGCACTCGAACCTGGTCTTGTCGCCACCCTTGGCGATCGATTAGTTCGCCACCGAATTCCATGCTAAGCCGACGCCAGAGCTCATTGGATTTCTCATAGATCGAGGTTCTCTTTTTGCTCATGGCAGATCCTTGGCAAGTAAAGGGGAATCGGTTATCTCTACTGTATCGCCCCACGGGCATGCGGCCTGAATCATGGGTAGGTCCAGGGCGGGACGTCTGACAAGTTAGCGAAGAAGGGCTCATAGGCAAAACGACATCGGCTCGAGCACTGATTGTTTACGGCGGTTGGGATGGTCATCCCCCCGGCAATCAGCGGCATTGTTCGCCGAAGAGTTCAGCCAAGTGGACTTTGATGTTACTGTTCACCAGACTTTGGCCGTCTACGAGGATGAGCCCTTCCTTTCGGCTATGGACCTGATCGTGCCGATCTGGACCATGGGGGAGATTCCTGATGCTCAATGGGCCGGCCTGAATCGGGCTGTATATCACGGTTGTGGTCTAGCCGGGTTTCACGGTGGAATGATCGATGCCTTTCGGCAGAATACCGAGTTGCCAGTGGATGACTGGTGCCCAGTGGGTAGCCCACCCAGGCAATACAGAGCCGACATACACGGTACAAGTTGCCGATCGTGACTATGAAATAACGCATGAAATCGACGATTTCATGCTGCCAGATACAGAACAATACTACTGCCATCATGATCCAGCGAACCATGTACTCTGCACCACTACCTTCTCAGGTGAGCATGGCGACGGCTCACTTTATCAGATGGGGGCGGTCCTTCCTGTATGCGTGGACGAAGACTTGGGGCCAAGGACGTGTCTTTGGCGTCTGTTGGGGCCATACCTATCGCGATTTTGATGTGCCTGAGGCCCGTGCAATCGTTCTGCGGGGCATGTGCTGGGCAAGCCGGTAACATCGTGGATTTTCCCGACTATTGGCGATCTACACCAGATTCGCGGCAGTAACGATCTGCTATGCTTACCCGGGCAATAGCCCTATTTCCAGCCACTGCAAATTGCGCATCGGATGGTTACTACTGCCACGGCTTATGCTCGGTGCTTTATCCGGATGGCGAGGAATTATCCTGCTACTGCCCATCGCGTGATTAACGGTGGGGAGCTAGCCATATATGCGGAGTTGTTCACTGTGGGTGCCGGAATTGCCTGGAGTGTGGCGAGATTTCTATTGAATCAGGCGCTGTCCCGCTCGATCACCTGGTACTGCACACGTTCTCCCCGGCCGATCACCGGATAATCTTTGCGCAATGGATGTGCAGGGTAATCCTCCCAGAGCAGAATCCGGCGAAGATCTGGGTGGCCATCGAAGGCCACGCCAAACATGTCATAGACCTCGCGTTCGGTCCATTCCGCACCCGGCCACAGATCGGTCACGGTAGGTACATGCAATGCGGGATCGTCCTCGGTGCCTGAGGTATCCAAGCTCGGATCGAGAAAGAGACGAACCAATAGGCGCAAACCGCTAGGACAGCTGACTAGGTTGTAGATCAAGCCGAAACGGCCACTGGGCCCCGGATCGTCGGCCTCGGGATAATTCAAATAGTCAGCGCAGGTCACATGCGAGAGAAAATCGAACTGGCAACCCGGATCATGCCGGAGAAAGGACATCACCTCGGTCAGATCCTGCTTTGAAACGACTACCGAAGTCTGCCCGCGAAACTCAGCGGCAAAGAGTGTTCGATCGGGAAACTGGCGCTTCAGCAGCGCCAGTGTGGGATGGTCCAGGGTGGGTTCGGTCATGTTATTTGCTCGATCTGCCCGCTTAGCGTGTTAACCAGTTGGCCCCACTTCTGCATCTGCCCTGGCCACTCATACGCTAACATATCAGCGAGTGCAACGGTATCTCGGTCCTCAAGTACCTGCTTGAGTGTATGCAGATGTCCAACCAGTTCTCGTGCCAGAAGTCCTACTGTCTGGTCACCCACGCTCACTTGGTCCAAATCCACCCCCATCAGTGCGGCACTGCGTTGAACTGCCTGTTGGGTTGCAAGCCATAATCCGATCATGTCTGAAACTTGGGCCATTGCTTCATTGGCCTGGTCACGCTGGAGAAGATCAGCCGCCTGCTGCAACACGCCTGGAGCCTCGTTGAGTTGGGCCCTGACCTGCACTAGCGTATCCATTGCCAGATTTTTTGGGTTGGCCGAGTACAGCCATAGGTCGTCGCTGCCAATTGGGCGGGTTTGTGAACCGGTTAAATCCAGTCCGGTCAGCAGCCGGTCACCAAGCCGGACCTCCACAACCACGCGGCCCTGGCCTCCAAGCACGTCCGTGGCTGTCGTGATTGCTGAGCCGATACTGTCGGCGTGAAATTCGACCTCCTGATTGTCTAGATAAATCACGATTCTTGCATAATACGACGACCAAGATGAAGATACCAATCGATTGGGCTGCTACGATCCGGCGTTGGCATCGGGGGCCTAAGTCCGCGGCGAACTGCCAGAATGATACGACGCTTCGGACAAATGATCGACAAAAACCGATCGCATGAAGTCGGTACCGGACGCTATGTCCAAGACCGTTGCCTAGCTAGCACCCATGGCAGATCAAATGGATCCGGTTGATGAATAGCTCGCTCTGGAACTCGTGTATGGATCTTCGCGAATGCAACCAATTGCTGGTCTTCGGTGGCAGCTTTGACCCGCCGCATCGCGCCCATGTGACCCTACCGATGTACGTACTTGAGCAACTCGGAGCCGACTTGGCTGCGTTTGTCCCGGCGGCCCGTTCACCCCATAAGTCTGTGGTCACTGCCACCGCGATTGACCGCCTGGCGATGCTCCGACTCGCCCTGCATGACCAAGATCGGGCGATTGTCGTAACCGACGAAATTGATCGTGCCATCATGGGCCAGCCCAGCTACACCGTTGACACCCTCGAAGTACTTCGCCGCCGGTTAAGGCCGCAGACTACCATGCGTCTGCTGATCGGCACCGACCAGGTCCGGGCATTTGCCCGGTGGCGCAGCCCGCACCGGGTCATTGAGCTGGCCGAACCCGTGGTTATGCTGCGACCACCTGATACTGCCCAGGTGCTGCTGGAGTCCCTTGAAGATCCGGAACCATGGGAGGCTCGTTTGCTTACGGTTCCATCAATGGAGATCAGTTCCTCCGAGATCCGTGGTCGGCTGGCTCGCGGTGAGCCGGTCAATGACCTTTTAGACCCGGCCGTAACTTGCTACATTACTCAGAATGGACTCTATTATTAAGCCCTGAAGATATAGCTCAATACTGCCCATGATTATTTACTGCTGTCAAGATCTAATTTTCGCAACCAAGATCCGTTCCACGGCCGAGGTGCTTGGCGTAAATAGCCGGCCAGTTCGAAACCCGAAGATGCTCCGTCAACGACTTGATTGTGTCGATGATGGCAAGGAAAATGATCCTGTCAATGCGCTAATGGTGGATCTGGACACCGGTGAAGATGGGCTGATCTTGATCGACCTCGTCAAGGCGGAAAATGCCAATATTTCTGTGGTTGCATTCGGTTCACACGTCAAGAGCGACATGCTGCAGAACGCTCGGGATCGTGGTGCGGATTTCGTCATGCCGCGCAGCGCGTTTACCGCATCACTCCCACAATTGTTGGAGCGATTCAGTAGCGGTCCCGTGGCATAGACGCACCGACATTGGCTGCTACTTGGGAATATCCACGATACGCATGACCACCGGTGTGCCTGTGATCTCCTTAAATTCCGCAATGCCCTTGATGGCGCGGGCCAGATCGCCGCGCCGGGCATGATGCGTGATGACGACGACTGGAACGTACTGGCCCGCCTTTGATTCATGCTGGACCACAGCCGCGATACTGATCCCTGCGTTGCCTAGTCGGGTGGTGACCCGAGCCATGACTCCAGGTTCGTCCAGTGCGCCCAGGCGCACATAGAACCGGCTGAGTACTTCCTGCTGGCTGAGAAGGTCAATATGACCCTGGGGATCCAGCCCCATCTGCATCTGGGAAAATGCCACGGGATACCAACCGCTGGCTACGTTTAGAAGGTCACCAACTACCGCGCTTGCAGTGGGCATTTGCCCAGCCCCGGTACCAAAGTACAACGTGTGGCCCGTGGCGTGGCCGTACACCGAGAGTGCGTTATAGGTTCCGTCTACCTGCGCCAGCATTTCCGCGTGATGAATAAAGCATGGCTCGACGGCTAGACTGACCTGACCTTTCTGTAGATTTCGTTCAGCGATCGCCAGCAGTTTCACGTCGTAGCCTAGCTCGGCACCAAACCGTATATCAGTTTGGCTTAGTCTGTCGATGCCTGTCACAGAAATGGATTCGACTGATAGTGGTGCGTCAAACGCAAGCGACGCCAGGATTGCCAACTTTTGGGCGGAATCTTGGCCAGAGACGTCAAGTACGGGATCAGATTCAGCGAAACCTTTCGATTGCGCATCGGCCAAGGCTGATTCGTACGATCGTCCATGGTCGGTCATTTCCGTCAGTACGTAGTTGCATGTACCGTTGAGAATTCCGTACAGTCCATTCGTCTGATTTGCCAGGAGACCAAACTGCAAGGCGGTGATACAGGGGACCCCCCCGGCACACGCTGCTTCAAAGGCGATCGAAACACCATGCCTACGCGCCAGAGCAAACAGTTCAGCGCCTTCCGCTGCAAGTAAACTCTTGTTTGCAGTGATCACGTGCCGACCGGTTTCCAGAGCCCGACGTATATACGAACTGATCGGATCACAGCCACCGGCAACCTCGATGACGATATGCATCTGTTCATCAGCCAGAAAATCGTCGATGTCTGTTGTAACCAGATCAGCATCAACCCCCGATCGCTCAATGGCTCGGTCGGGATGGCGGACCAGAACGCGCCGCAACATCATCTCACGGCCGCAGCGGCGAGCATAAAGTGCCGCGTGATCATGCAATAACTGCACCACGCCACTACCCACGGTGCCGCAACCGATCAGGCCCACACCAATCTGAGGCTGGTTCAAGATGGGGACGCTCCTGAAGTCTCGGTAAGAAAACAACATAGCAGCAGGAACGGATCTCATCCAGCGAGCGAGCAGATCTGAGGTAGAATGTGTCAATGAAGCCGGTGGCCGATGACCAGATGATTCCTCCTGTCTGCGCCATATTCCGCCGGTTTCTCAAGCGCCAAGGCCTCAAGTTCACTACCGAACGGGCCTTGATTCTGGATGCCGTCTTGTCCACGAATGGTGTGTTCGAGGCTGATGAACTGCTTTATGAGATGCGCACAGCCAATACTCGTGTCAGCAAGGCGACGATCTACCGCACACTCAAACATCTATTGGAGGCGAGGATCATTTGCGAGGTGCTTATCGATTCTCGCCAGGCGCACTACCAGTTGGCCTTCGGCCGACAGACCACAGGGCACCTAGTCTGCCCTGAGACCAATCAGATCATCGAGTTCCCCACTGACGAACTTCACCAGTTGGTCAAGAAAATTTGCGACAAACATGACTTTGAACTGGTCAGCCACCGCTTCGTGATCTATGGCGTGTCACGGGAAGCCGGTCAGCAAGACCAGGCTGAGCCAGAGTGATCGGCATCGCTTGCCATGAGTTGTTCACACCGAATCGTTCTTGCTATTGGTTTTCCTCCAGATCTTGCTGTTCTAGCGAGCGACTAATGACGTACTGTTCATCCCGCCAACTCGCCAGGTCGATGGTACGGCAGCGGCTGGTGCAGAAAGGGAAAGACGGATTCTTCTTCTCCGCTGCGACTTCGGTGTCGCAAATGGGACACCGACGGATTTTATTTTCGTTGCGTGGGTGCGACTTGGTCATGGACAACCGATCTGGGTAAAACGTTGCAGTAAGGCAGGCATTTCAGTCGACCAACGGCCGTAAGGTGAGAATGCTAGGTGTCGACCATCTTCTCGATGCTTGAATCGAATTTCGAGTACATTCGGGCCTAAACTTGGCCGTATCCGGTCAGCCCACTCCACGGCAGTAATAGAATCATCGCGCACATCCTGCCATCCGACGTCAGTCAGATCGTCCAGTGCTTGAAGCCGGTACGCATCAATGTGAATGAGCACCGGGATTTCAGTATCCGCGTGTTCATACTCATGCATGATCACGAATGTGGGGCTGGAGACGGTCTGTGGCGGGAGCCCCAGGCCGTGGGCCATGCCACCAACAAAAACCGTTTTGCCCGCGCCCAGATCGCCGATTAGGGCAATGACGTCTCCGGGTACTGCGACCATGGCGACCGCGGCCCCAACGCCTGCGGTCTGCGCTGTACTGGTCGAATCAAACTGAACTAGCCCATTCACCCGTGATGCTCCCAGCCTCGCCCAATCAGATCGGCCATCGAACCGTTTGTCAGCCGAATCTGCAGGCAACCATGATCGGTTACGGTACCGATACGCGTTACGGGCACCGGGCCAATCTTCCGCGGCATCTGTGCCGCGCTTGAGGTAAACAGCAACTCGTAATCTTCACCATC
>CAUZOD010000111.1:0-8711 GCA_963581115.1 Phycisphaerae bacterium
CAGAAGATGGCCAATTCAATCATCAAGAACTATCCCGAAAGCAAGGTGATCGTCTTGCTGATCGATGAGCGGCCGGAAGAGGTCACCGACTTCCGGAATAACACTCCGAATGATGTTGAGGTTGTGGCTTCGACCTTCGACGAGCAGTCGACCAGGCACGTTCAGGTCTGCGAGATGGTAATCGAAAAGTCACGGCGCATGGTGGAATTTGGTGATCACGTCGTGATCCTGATGGACTCGATTACGCGCATGGCACGTGCCTACAACGCGGAGATGCCTCATTCCGGCAAGATTCTCACGGGTGGTCTGGACTCTAATGCGTTGCAGCGGCCCAAAAAGTTCTTCGGCTCCGCCCGCGCCATCGAGGGCGGTGGCTCTTTGACGATTCTGGGTACGGCCTTGGTGGACACCGGTTCCAAGATGGATGACATCATTTTTGAAGAGTTCAAGGGCACTGGGAACAGCGAACTTCACCTGGACCGGCGTTTGGTAGAGAAAAGGATCTGGCCCGCAATCGATATTGCCGCTTCGGGTACCCGGCGAGAGGAACTCCTGATGGACGAGAAGGAGTTGCAACTGGTCTACCGGTTGCGCAAGGTGCTTGCCGACATGAACGTGGTTGAGGCAATGGAACTGCTCAAGGGCCGGTTGCAAAAAGTTAATACCAATGCAGAGTTTCTTCTCACCATGAGCCTCGATTGAGTGATATCCGGGGTCGCGTTTCGGATTCCAGGTGGGTGTGGAAAAATCCTGAATCATCAGGTTTTGGCCCGGTCGATTTTGCTAACCACGTAGCCACAGACAACTGGCATCTCTGACATCTCTTACTGGCGAGTCCGAATCCTCATCGCCGTGGAGCGTCTTTACCGATAAGACTGACTTAAGGTGAGCTGCCGCATGACGAGCTAGATGAGGTGAACCATGGCATCATCGCTTTTTGACCGACATAAGATTGCAATATTGCTTGGACTTATCGTGCCTCTGGCCCTTTCGATGGCGACGGGCTGTCAGCAGGACAAGATGAACTTCGGGTACGGCGAGCCGCCCCTGGGCGAGGACTACCCGTTTGATCCGGTTCCGGTTGAGGTCATGTCACCACAACCATCGCTGGCGATGGCCCCCGATAGCGACACCGATACGGCCGCTTCACCATCGGGTAATTCCTATGTAGTGCAAAAAGGTGACACACTGTGGTCGATCGCACACCGTCGTTATGGAAACGGGCAGCGCTGGAAAAGCATTCATCAGGCCAATCCAGGTCTAGAACCCATCCAGATGCGGGTGGGCCAGACGATCTCGCTCCCATAACGGATCTGCAATAACTGGGATGCTTTTGAATTAGGGGCTGCAGACTGACTTGGAGAAATTCTTCTGAGTCAGATTCGCTGGCCCAATTCCTACGATCTTGGTGTGGTCCTGTTCCATTTGCTAGTGGCTGTTGTATCTGGGCCAGAGTCCTTTAGTATTCTTTGCCGTCTGCAGGTTTCTAGTTTTCTGGAATGGCGATCAAAAACTTACAGACAGGTGCAATGCCTCGTCCAATCGCTTCAGATACTCCTGACGCGGAATTTCAATGATGCCAAACTGGGCTAGGTGATCGTTATGAAACTGGACATCTAACAGAGAAAATCCATGTTGGCGTAGGTGTTCCACAAGGTGTACCAGGCAAATCTTGGAAGCGTCGCTGGCTCGGGAGAACATCGACTCGCCAAAGAACGCTCCGCCCAGAGATACCCCGTAAAGCCCTCCAACGAGTTGCTCGCGATCATCCCACGCCTCCACACTGTGGGCATAGTGCATACGGTGTAATGCCTGATATGCCTTGCAGAGCTCCGGGCTGATCCAAGTCTGTTCCGAGGTTGGGCGTGGTTCGGCACAGAACTGAATTACCCGATCAAACGCTGCATTGTAAGTGATCTGAAACTTGCCACTGCGCATTCGCTTGGCCAGGCTTGCAGGCACGTGAAAGCCGGTCTCATGCAGGGGCTGGATGGCTCGCGGGTCGGGGCTGTACCAGTCGATCGGCCCATTCTGGCCCCGGGCCATGGGGAATATGCCACTGCGGTATGCCACGAGGAGCATTTCAGGTGTGATGGGTAGCCCGGTCATGGTCACAGCGTATCCGCCCAGCCGTCCGGGGTTCACCGCCCTATGCTGCAAACCGTTGTTATGGTTACGGTTTGCACCAGGAGCCGGCTTCGGACGAATGTCCACGCATTTCAGCTTGGCCTTGGCAAAGGTTTGGTATGGGGCCTCGTTTGCTTTTGGAAATTCGACTGTTACGCTTTGGGCCGGGCGGGCCTCAGTGCAGGATGCATGGCTGACCACAAAGTGGCCCAGGGGCATCATCGTCACAGAGAAAATAATAAGCGCAGAATTTACAAAGACTTGGCCAGGTAGCTCAGTTGGTAGAGCACTGCACTGAAAATGCAGGTGTCGCCGGTTCAATTCCGGCCCTGGCCATTGGACTAGAGCCGTCGAAGTCGTGGGGTGCGGCGCTTTTGCGGACACCCTTGGGGGAGGGGCCACCCGCTTGACACCCTCATCTGGTGCTTGACCGGGGTTGTCGAGGTTGACTGCACACATTTCTGCTTACACCGGCTAGTGGGCTTGTCCAAGACCCGGCCAGTGCGCGGTTACCAAGCTGTATATCCTCCATCAAGAACCAGGTTGATGCCTGTTACCCATGCCGACGTTTCACTGGCCAGATACACCACAGCGCCTTTCATGTCTTTGCCATCCTCCTCGAGCCTTCCCATGGGGGAAGTCTTGCGGTAACGATCGAGAAACTTTTGCGGTTGACCACGTTCGAAGCCAGCCATGCTGATGGCGTTGACTCGGATGTTATGGGGAGCCAAGTAGCATGCCAGATCCCGGGTCATGTTGATGCCGCACCCTTGACGGCGCTGTAATCAAATTGTGACGGCCAGCATATCGGTGTCTTCATAGACGCGGTGGTCTTTCCCAATCATGCCGGAGACTGAGGCGATATTATGGTCACGCCGGTCTTGCGTACGATCATTTCCTTGGTGGCCTCACGGGCACAGAGAAAGGACCCTGTTGAGTTCACAGTGAACGTCCAGACCCAATTCTTCGCGCGTTCGCTGTTCCAATGGCTCGGAGTTCTGCACGTTTCCCGTGTTGTTTACAAGGATGTCCAGCTTGCCGAAATCTTTAATCACTTGGGCCACGTCCGTACCGGCCTCCGCAAGTGCCTCGGCCATATCCCAGCTCAAAGTTCGAGCTCCTCCGGTAATCAAGGCGACCTTTTCTTTTAAGCTGAGATAGTTCCCATACATTGACACCCATGATGAATTCCCTATCGCAAGATGGAGGCAACACAATACCCAACTTACGTATGCAGGCGGCTGCAGGAGCATCTAAGGCATTCATTCAGCTGATTCGACTACGACCTTCCGGCCTGCGCGTACCGCCACAACCGCTCCTTATTCACCCGATACACGACTGAATCGTAGAATAGCAACACATATCACAGCGATTGGGAATATCGCACCCCTCATGTATAGATCCATCCTGATTATGCATTGGCTTCAGATAAGGTGGAATTCTGTTTGGATGATCCTGCATGCGTGGGGGATCCATATTTCTCATGAATTTCACTGGCATCACCCTAGGCACTGGTCGATGGGTTGGCCGTCCCTCCCAGATCCTTGCGGGCAATCAGGTGTTCCTTGACGATGCGCCCGCCTATTAGGTGTTCTTGGATGATTTGTTCTAGGACATTGGGATCGCAGCACGCGTACCATGCACCCTCGGGGTAGATGACGGCAATGGGGCCGCCCACACAGATTCGCAGGCAGTTGGCTTTGGTCCGCAGGACGCCACCATGCTCGGAAAGGCCCAATTCCTTCAGTCGCCTCTTTAGGAAGTCCCATGCGGCGATGGATCGATCCTTCGCACAGCATTGCGGCTTGGTCTGGTCGGCGCAGAGAAGGATGTGTCGTCGGGCTGCGGGAATGCCCATGGTTGCGGCAATTTTCTGCTGGTGCTTGATCGATGGATGCAAGAGGTTCTCCACTTTGAAGGTCAGTACGTGCAGCAGCTTCGTTTCGGCAATGATGTCGGCTCATGCGGGGGTCGGGTTCAGATGCCTACTCAAGGGCACGTTGCAACTCTTCGACAGCGGTGCTGCCTTCGGCAACAGCCTGCCAGCCAGCCTGGGGCAGCGGCACGGCGTTGTCATGCAATCCCGCTTGGCGCAGGCTCTGCACCGTGGGCGTGTCGAGGATTACTTGTCTTACAGCATCATTGATGGCCAGCAGTTCGAACAGGGCACGCCGCCCGCGGTAGCCGGTGTGCAGGCAGTACGAACAGCCCATGGGTTCAAAGATTTCCGGTGCATCTGTTCCAGCTGCTTCGAGTGCGTTGCGCTCGTCCACCGTCGCGCTGCGTGCGTGCTTGCAGCGTGGACACAGGGTTCGGATCAGCCGCTGGGTCAGGATCAGGTTGACGCTTGAGGCCATCAGTTGCGGCTTCACACCCAGATCCAGCAAACGCATCAGGGCACCCGCGGTATCGTTGGCATGGACAGTAGACAGCACCAGGTGTCCGGTCATGGCCGCCTGCATGGCTGTGTTCGCTGTATCGGCATCGCGGATCTCGCCAACCATGATGACATCTGGATCTTGGCGCAGTGTCGATCGTAGCAACGATCCAAACGAGCCATCGGTTTTTGATTGTACCGGCAACTGCGTTACCCCCGCGATCTGGTATTCAACGGGTTCTTCGATGGTGATTACGTTGCGCTGCATCACGTCGATATCGCGGAGCACCGCGTAAAGAGTGGTGGTCTTCCCGGAACCGGTAGGGCCGCACGTCAGCAGCATGCCTGCGGATTGCTGCGATAACTGCCAAACTGCATCGCTCATCCACAATGGCATCAGCAGATCAGCACAACGCTGCGGGACATGGGTCGAATCCAGAACTCGAACCACGAGCTTCTGTCCGTGTACGGCCGGTGCATAACTGATGCGGTAATCCACCTCTGATTTCCCCGTGCGCGTTCTAAAGTGACCTTCCTGGACAACGCGGTGCTGGGTGATATCCAGGTCGCAGAGCACCTTGACCAGGTTCAGTACCTTGGCAAAGACATCACAGCCCGCTGTGGTTACATCCACGAGCAGCCCATCGACGCGCATGCGGATCTGGCCGCCACCGCTGGCATCGGGCTCAAAGTGCACATCTGAAGCGCGGTCGTGAAGGGCTGCTATCAGAACCTGGCGTAGGAGTTGTACCGCCGCACCACCACGGGGACCGTAGAATCGTGGGGCCCGATGGAGCACTTGACCGCGGGCGTTGATCAGGTGGATCTGGCGCTCCGACAGTTTGCCACCGGGCAGGAGCCGTTGTAATAAACAGGCCGCTGCATGCAGTAGCACCCCAACTGCAAGCGTTGCGACTCCCATGACGATCGCGGTGGCGGTTGGGTCCAGATCGCTCAGTGGCGAGATCCAGCCATTCTCGGCCGCGAGGGCCGCCGCAGCGGCGGCATAGGTGCCAAGTACGATTAGAACAGCGCCAAACAGCAAGGAAAAAATCAGGATCAAGCCAGCTAGGCCTGAGCCGTAGCCACAGACCCAACTTGTCAGGCTTGGGGGGAGTGGAGCAATGGTCAATGGGTTTGGCGCACGCCTGTCTGTCTCCGTGTCCGGTACGGTTCGCGCACTTTTGGCGTCCGTATACGGATCTGCAATCACATCTTGAAACTGGCTAGCCAAGCCAAACAAGTCGTTTGCCGGAACCATCTGATTCTGCCGTGCCCAGAGTACGCACATGGCAAGCAGTCCAATGCCCAGAAGTAGGCGCAGCGGTCTACCTAAGAGAAACGTAGCCGGTCCGAAGTGAAGTGCTCGCACCAGTCTGCGCCAGATACGGGTTACAGTTCGGGGACCGATGATCCGTGGTTCTGATACGCGGCGGGGTGGTGTTACGGCGCCATTGGCACTGTTTTGAGTTTTTTCTGCTTCGCTGGCCCGTCGTGGTGGAGGATTGCCGAATTGATGCTGTGGTGACCCGTGAGCGGCACCTGGATCAGGTGTGATGAGGCGAGATTCGATTCGTTCGTCGAGCCAGACGAGAATCATGTCGCGCCCGGGCAGTCGGTGCCCCGGGGTTCGGCCCACCTGCCCGGATCGCCAGGCGTTCCTCGCCTCTAGGACGTGAGTGTGGCCGAAGATCGCTTCGAAGCATGGCTCCCAGTTGTCGCCACCGTGAACACAGACCAACTCCCGCGCTTCGTGGTTATTGACCCCGGGGCGGTGCCATTGTGCCAGGATCTGCCGGAGATGCTCCAACACCTTCTCACGTTTATCCGCCACCCGGCGATCCAGCATCAGATGCAGTGCCAACGCCGGAACCAGGCTGAGCAACACCAGGCCCAGAAGCATATCCAGCACGCCGAGGATCCCGAGCACTCCCAGCATAAGCAGAATGCCTAGCGCCAGTGCCGCTCGCTCGCCTATGCGGGAGACGCGCAGCAACCTCGCCATTCGCTGGAGCACCTCGCTGCCTAGCGAGATGCTATGGACTAGGAAGTAGCATCCGCCGCTGAACATTGTGAAAATTGCCAGGGTGAACCCGGTGCGGATCCAGCCGAGTGCAAGACACCCCATGGCCAGGATCCCAAATATGACAAAGAACCACACGATCCATCGCCGCCGCAATGCAGCATCCGGATTGTGGTTGAACTCGGTAATCCAGTGATGAATCTGGGTGATCTGTGCCTGGTCAGGTCGGTCGTTTGCTGCGGGGGCGCATGATTCTACGGCGTGGCATTGGTTTCTGAAGGCTCAAGGTCTTCGGGCATCACCATGCCTCGGCAGGTCACCCATATTTCGGAAACTCAAGCACCATCATAGCAGCGGTCTCATGACAGCCGGGGCATCCAAGGATCATATGGCGATCGGAGGCATTGTGGGTTACAGTTGTTGGAGTTTCCGCATAGCAGGAGTGGTTCGGAGAAACCTGCGAGTTGGACAGGTTTGGCGTGGTCGATTGGGTACGGCGGGGTTGCTTCCGGGCATGTTTGCTTCAGGGTGGTGCCGAAGTTCCGTGATCGGGTGGCTGCCGGTACCGCAGTGGGTCATGATCTGTCCGCACAATGGGAGCGATCGGGGCTGATTTTCGGCTTGGTGGTCCCTCCAAGGCAGAGGCAACTGGGATACCGGGGGGCGAAAGGAGGTGATCTGGTCACTTGCTGGCCGGAGCGACGGTAGATATAGTGCCTGACTCGCTGAAGTTGTTCCGCGGTTGTGCCGCATTGGAGATCGCCGTGGCCAAGAAGGAAATCACCAGCCAGTTTAAGATTCAGGCACCAGGTGGTCAGGCCACCCCGGCACCGCCGATTGGGCCGGCACTGGGCCAAAGGGGGGTTAATCCTGGCCAGTTCATCCAGCAGTTCAACGCAGCGACCGGGCATTTGAACGGCAAGGTGGTCGGTTGTTTGATTACGGTGTATCGCGATCGCACTTTTGAATTCGAGCTCAAGAGTCCTCCCGCGGCGGTGCTGCTCAAGGATGCAGCTGGAGTCGAAAAGGGCTCGGGCGTGCCCAATAAAGACAAGGTAGGCACGGTCAGCCAGGAGCAGGTGCGGGCCATCGCTGAGGAAAAGGCCAAGGAACTGACCGGACATAGCGTGGACGCGATGATTAAGACTGTCGCTGGAACCGCGCGGTCGATGGGAATTGAAGTGACCGAGTGACGGTAGTTTGGTGAATCACGCAGAGGGTCGAGTCAGTTTTGGTTAGATTGCACCGGCCCAGTGAAAGGGGTTAAGCCTGATTTGGTGGGCTTCCACTTTACCAGGCCGCCGGTTTGGATGGGGCCAACCACGAGCCCAGAATCGTGGGAGATCGCGTCCTTGGTTTGGGTCGTCATCGAAAGGAAGTCCCATGGGCCGTCAAGGCAAGCGTTACCGATCTGATATTGAAAAGGCAGACAAGCAGCCGGTCTCCCTAAGTGAGGCGGTCGAACGGATCAAGGGCTTCGCGGCCACCAAGTTTGATCAGTCCGTTGAGTTATGCATGCACCTGGGCATTGACCCAAAGCAAGCCGACCAGATGATCCGGGGGTCGCTCAGTCTGCCACATGGCATCGGGGCGACCAAGCGTGTGATTGCGTTTTGTTCTGAGGACAAGACGGATGAAGCCAAAAAGGCCGGGGCAATCGAAGCCGGTAGCGAGGAGTTGGTCAAGAAAATTGAAGAGGGATGGATGGACTTCGACGTGGCCATCGCTGAGCCGACGATGATGAAATTCGTCTCCAAACTGGGGCGGACCCTTGGACCCAAGGGGCTCATGCCTTCCCCAAAATCCGGCACGGTTACGCCCAATGTTGCCGAGGCAGTCAAGGAATATGCTGCAGGCAAGGTTGAGTTCCGCAACGACGATACCGGAAACGTACACGCGGTCGTTGGCAAGCACAGTTTTTCTGTCGAGAAACTGGTGGATAACTCGCAGTCATTTATTGATCAGATCAACAAGATGAAACCAGCGGCTACCAAGGGCCAGTTCATTCGGAAGATTTCGATGTCGGCGACGATGACCCCTGGTGTGGTGGTAGCGGAATAGAACCGGTTACGGCAAATGGTGGTGGATTCCCGGATGTAAGGTCAGAGTCTGAAATGTTTGCCGATCCATCGCTCCATGCCATACCGGAAGACCAAAGAGTCCAGATGATGTCATGATAAAGAC
>CAUZOD010000112.1:0-8672 GCA_963581115.1 Phycisphaerae bacterium
ACTTACGTTTGATTTGTGATGGATTTTCACGATACCGGCATTATCGACACGCATTGTCACTTGTGGCGCTTGGAACTGGCCCGACAGTGGTGGATCAAGCCGGAGATGACACCGTTGTATCGCACGTTCGAGCCAGCCGACTTGGCCGCGGCTTGTGCGGAGGTTGGCGTAGTGGCATGCGTGCTTATCGAAGCCGGGCGGACCGAGCAGGAGAATAGAGTGATGCAGCAGATGGCCGGGGCCTCGCCACTGATTGCAGGATTTGTTCCATTCATCGATCTGGAAAGTTCGGTACTGGCGCAATCATTGGACCAGTGGATGGATGATCCAAAGTTTCGTGGTGTGCGCATGGGGTTCGAAGGCCACCCGGACCCTGACATCCTTAAGCGACCATCGATCATGGATGGATTGAAGCAGGTCGCCGAACGTGAATTGGTATTTGAATTCCTCGTGCTCATGGAGCATTTGCCGGACATACTGAAAATCTGTGATCAGATTCCGGATCTGCATGGTGTCATTGAGCATCTGGGCAAGCCGGACATTCATGGCGGCAGTGACTGGAATTCATGGCGTGACGCTATGATCGGGTTGGCAGCGAACACCGGCCTTGATGCCAAGCTGTCACTTTCGCCCGCCGCTGGCTTGCGAGCAGCGATGTTGGCCAATCCGGACCTCGGCTGGCCGATTGATCGGATCAAGCCCTTCGTGCAGCACATGCTCGAACAGTTCGGCCCCGGGAGACTGATGTGGGGCAGTGATTGGCCCGTTGCCCGGCTCGCGGGGGGCTATTCCGATATCTATCATTGCATGTGCGGTGCAGTCGGTAAGATCGACCAGGCGGATCAAAGGCGATTGTTTCGAAAAACTGCGCAGCGAGTGTATGGGTTGACCGGATCATCTACGGGTGGGGGTTGTGCCCTTTGACCACTGAGTTTATCCGTTCGTTGGAAATCTGGAACCTGGATCTGGTGTTGTAATATCAGCCATTGATCCGATCGTTGCGGTAGTGACAGGTTATTCGTAGGTTAGGGTCTGGTCCGTGAAATTTTTGGGTCATTGAAGTCAAGCTGTATCCTTGCCACCCGAACCTGATTTTGTGGAAGACTCCAAACTTCGAACGCCATACACTTATTCCAATCTCCAACCGCCCGACCTGCTTCCATGACACACAAGCCGAACCAAAGTTTCCACGTTGGTATCACCCGCGACTTTCTTGGCGCAGACGGCCGGCCAGTGTTCGATGACATGGGTTTGGACTTACTCAATGCCGCATCGGGCATTGAATACAGCTTTATCAATGAGGATCGTGAGGAACTTGGTCCCGACCAGATTGCAGATTGTGATGCGGTAGTTGCTTATTTGCCTCGTTTTACCCGGCAGACTCTACAAGGCGCCGATCGTCTGTCGATTATCGCCCGGTTTGGCGTCGGCTATGACATGATCGATATTCCGGCCTGTACGAACCATGATGTGATCGTGGCTATTACGCCCCAGGCGGTGCGCACGCCCATAGCTGAAGGAATAGTCTCGCTCATCCTCGCTCTTGCCAAGCAACTTGATGCCAAGCAGCGAATACTTCGCGAGGGACGATGGGCCGATCACAAGACCATCTACGGATCATGTCTGGTTGGTCGGACACTTGGTAGTGTAGGCGTGGGCAATATTGGTACCGAAATGATGCGCCTGCTCGAGCCATTTGGATTTGCCCGGCGGCTGGCATTTGACCCGTATTGCTCACCCGAGCATGCTGCAGGGATCGGGGTCGACTTGGTCGGCTTGGAAATTCTGCTGGCCGAATCGGATTTTGTGTGCATTAATTGCCTGCTCAATGACCAGACGCGGGGGCTGATCAGCTCGCGAGAGTTGGCAATGATGAAACCCACGGCATATCTGATCAACACTGCCCGTGGGCCGATCGTCGATCAGGCAGCTTTGACCGAGGCTTTACGCCAGAGGCAGATTGGTGGTGCGGGGTTGGATGTTTTTGCGACCGAACCAATTTCTGCCAACGACCCGTTGTTGGAATTGGACAATGTCATTTTGCTGCCACATGCAATCGGCTGGACACATGAGGCGTTACGCGGTAATGGACACGGCGCGATGGAAGCGGTTTTGGACGTTGCTCGCGGCAAGGCGCCATCACACGTGGTTAATCACGATGTGCTTCAGAGGCCGGGGATGAAGGATAAGCTGGCACGATACGAGTAATCGCCCTAGCGTCAATTGGTCAGATTGACGTAGCACAGGTTTACGGTTTCAATTCAGAGATATAGTTTTCTGGAGCACCACACCCCAAACCCGATTCTTCCATGACCGTATCCGTGGACTGCCCGCGCACTTCTGTTCGCCCGCCCAATGTTGTTCTGATCATCACCGACGATCAGGGGTGGGGGGGGCTTGGTATCAACGGCAATCCGATGTTGGACACACCGGTTCTGGACGCCCTGGGTCGAGCCGGGGCAATGTTTAATCGCTATTACGTCAGTCCGGTCTGCGCCCCGACTCGGGCCAGCCTCATGACCGGTCGGTATCATCCGCGCACGGGAATGATCGGGATTCGCCCTGGCCTGGACACAATGCGCTGTGAGGAACAGACCCTTGCTGCGGTGTTGCAGCAGGCCGGTTACGCCACGGGGATATTCGGTAAGTGGCATAACGGGACGCACTATCCTTATACGCCGCTGGGCCGGGGCTTCGATGAGCACTTGGGGTTCAGTGCCGGGCATTGGAGCAACTACTTTGATACCACGCTGGAGCATAATGGGAAACCGCTCCCAACCCGTGGATTCATCACCGATGTATTGACCGACGGTGCGATTAACTTCATACAGAGGCATCGCGCCGAACCGTTCTTCTGCTACATCCCGTACAACGCACCGCATGTGCCGCATCAGGTGCCGGATCGCTATTTTGAAAAGTACAAGCAACGTGGTGCGAGCGACTGGGTTGCTTGTTCCTACGGGATGATTGAAAACGTCAATGACAACGTGCATCGTGTCCTAGAGACGCTGGAACGGCTGCAGTTGACTAACGATACCATCGTCATCTTCACCACGGACCACGGGCCCGACACCGAGTGTTTCAACGGTGGGATGCGGGGTTGGAAACGCGATGTGGATGAGGGCGGGGTGCGGGTGCCGCTGCTTATCCATGCGCCGGGAGTGATCCGCAGCGGTACAGTCGTCTCCGAGTTAACGGCCGACATCGACCTGTTTCCCACGATCTTGGATTTATGTGGAGTTTCGATACCAAACGGCTTGTCGCTGGACGGGCAGAACTTGGCGCCACTGCTGCGAGGCCAATCGGTCACATGGCCGGATCGCATGATCTTTAGCTACTGTTCGCGTGAGGGTATAGATGCGATGACACCAGGCGCAGTACGCACGCAGCGGCATCGGCTGGTCAATCGTGGCGATGGCTACGAGTTGTATGACATGATTCGCGATTCGGGCCAGGCGATTGACATCTCAGTCCAGAATCCAGACACGACCGCCGAGTTGATTGCCGCGTATGAATCATGGTTTCAGGATGTTACTAGCAATGTCGGTAAACGATTCCCGATTCCCATCGGCCATGTTGAGGCGCCGTTGGTTGAACTACCGGTGACTCAGGCCAATCGCACTTCGGGGTTGGCGTTTATCGCTTCAGCACCAGGTTGGAATCATGACTGGCTGACCTGCTGGAACAGTACGGATGAATCGGTTTCCTGGGAGGTAGATGTCGCCGGTGCCGGAGAATATGAGGTGGCAGTGCGTCATACCTGTCCATGGGAAGATGCCGGTGCATTGATCCGAGTCAACTTGGGCTCGCGACCGATCGAAGCACGCATCGATGAAGGATTCGACCCAGATCCGATGCTCAGTCCGGATCGGGTACTCCGGTCGGTCGCTTATGAGAAGTCGTGGGCGAATCTTGCACTTGGGCGCGTGGCGCTGGATGCGGGCCGGATGCGTGTCTCGGTTCAGGCCGTGGAACTCCGAGGTCGCCAAGCCATGGAGATGAAATCGTTGCAACTGCAGCGAGTCTGACATGTCGCAATGTGGTGGCTGGCGACAGGTGAAAGTCGGATCATTGGGTGTTTGTGCGAGTTTGTGGTTGTATCGCAATAAAACTGTATTGCAGGGCCGCAGCTTGCACATGGAGCCTAGACCATGAACTTCCTCGCTTGGGATGAAGTGGCAACGATCGCTGACTGCTCATCATCAGTATGGACATGGCCTGTGTGGGTATTTGTCGCGGTCAGGCTCATAGTGGTCAGCAGGTAGCGGTAAGACATGGCAGAGCTTGCTCTGTGCCCGGATCAAGACCGAAAACTCGCGGAACCATGTATATATATAGTTTGGCGAGTTTTCTGATGAGGCAAGGTAAAAATGATGTAAACAATTGTTAAAAAAGGCTTATGCCTGTGCCATTGCGCGTCAGTGGATAAAAGATTTTTCCGCTTCAATCCTTGAATTATTTCGGAAAAACGCTAAATAGCTGATTTGCCGGATTCGATTTGGGGAGGATCTCGGGTATGTGCCTGTGCGGATTGCCAATAAGCAGGGCAGCTCACCAAGAGCCGAAATCTGAACCATCGAATACCCGCTTAAGCAGACGCTGCTTGCTCGCATCCGATCTGGCTGAAGCGTTTTGACAACTTGCCCATCTTTTGGCGCAAGGTGTCCCGGGCCTTGACGTAGGCAGTAGCACTGAAGTCCGTGCCACGCGAGACGCCCAGGGCTCCGGCTTCGACATCTTGGAACGCCCGGCACGCTTCGGGTACGTATTCGGCAATATTGGCGGGCACCAAGGCCACACCGTGCGGGTCGCCATGAAGCAGATCGCCGGGATGAACAGTCAGTCCACCGACGGTGACCGGGCATCCATAGTCGATAATATGACCATAGCCAACGGAGGTGTGGATGAAGGATCCAAAGGCTTGGAAGCCGTATGCGCGACAGGCATCCATGTCACGAACACCACCGTTGGTCACAACCGCGTCGCACTTCAGGGCACACAGTAGTGCTGAATTCATCTCGCCGAACATGACCGCCTGAGGTCGTTCGGCCAGGTCCTGGGCCACCATGATGCGCGGCGCTGGCTGGGATTCGATTGAAGCCAAGTATTGTGCAAAGTCGAGGCTGTAATCAGGTTCTGGTGGACTATCACTGCGGTACAGCATGGTCACGACATGGGCCACACGCACTCCCAGCTCTGGGAACAGGCAGGCAATCTCGTGAAACATGTGCCCTTCGTCGGGGCGCCGAACCTTGAAAAGATCGATCGAATTGACCACTGTCGGCGTGTCGAATTGGCGAAGCTGTCCTATCAGATCGGCAGATGCCACGATGAATTAATCCTTGCATATCGGGAAAAATTACGCTGCAAGATTATAGATGTACTTGCAGAGTTCGCAAGCATCAATTAATCTTCAATGCTTTCGGGTATTGAATGATAACGATTGTGTTGCCAGTTGATCTAGGTAGTGATGCATGGCGCCCTCTACTGAAATGCTTCAGACGCTTTGGCGAGCTGATTCTCGGCTTAGCAAGTACAACCCATTGCCACGGATCTTATTCTTTGACGACTTTGATGAGGGTGTTAACGGCTGGTGCGAGCTGCTCGGGAACCATGACAACAACCTGGATAATATAAAGCCCAGGACACGTGATCCGCGGCCGGCCCAGCTGAGCAACTGCAGTTTTTTTGATATTGGAACCCACGGCGCCGTGGACGGGATTTATGCACTGAAGCTTGCCACCCGACCTCGGGCCAACCACATGGCACAGCTCATCAAGCGGCTGACTTACGTGAAGCGTGGATTGGTGCAGCTGGAGACTTACTTCACGTACAAGGCCGAACCGGTTTTTGATGATTCGGTGGAGACTCCCCGGCAGTGGGATGGGAACTACCATCCGGTCGAGGCAATGTTCGGTGAATTCACGATCAGCAATGACGTCAACGACGGGCCGGATGGTGAGCGGCATCATTCGGTGCTTCGTTACGTCAATACCGATCGGGAAGGTAATCTTGTTAAGAAGTGGATGTATAAGACCTCGCTCCAGGTAACTACTAAGATGCAACTGGATGGAGTGTCTACACCGGATGACTGGCATACTGTTCATCCGGATGATTGGGAGGAGGTGCCAGGTGGCCAGTTTTCTCTGTGCCACAACGAGGTGCCCACCAAGATCAACTGGCATTATTTGCGGTGGCAGTTTGATACCGAAAATCGCCGCAACGTCGAGTTGCAGATCAACGATCGAGTGATGGATCTGCGCCAAATTCCCGTCCCGGTATACGATCATACCTACTACAGTTGCGATCGGCTGTTGAACTTTATCTTTGACGTTCGTACGTTTCTGCCCGTGAGAAATTTTTTGTTTCTGGATTCGGTTCTCGTGTCGGTGGATTGGTGACTATGCTCAGGCGATCACATACAGCGGTTCTGGAAAAGAACGAGATACACGCGTCCGATTTCGCGACTGAACCCTACGAGACCGGTTGGGCAAGTGAAGCTATTTGGTTCGTGCGTGTGACCGAAGCCAGTGGCGATGATGTGAAATTGCGAGCGCATCTACAGATTTCACCGGACGGGATCTTCTGGACGGATCGGGATGATCAGCCATTGGAACTAGACGGTTGTGGTCAGGCTTGCCTATCGGTCCGTGATTTTGGATCGTGGCTTCGCCTGCGAGTGGAAATTGAAGGGGAGAACCCCTCAGTGAAACTGATGGTGTACTTGGCGTTGAAAGAGTAAAAGAGATTCTGGCCTTCTAGGTTTTTCAGGCGTATTCATGGCGGGGAGGCTGAGATCGAAAATCAGCCTTGTGACCTTTCGGTTTGGATCCCCGATGACCCAAGTCCCAACGACCCAGCGATCCGATATCCATCCGCTGGACCAGCCCAGATATGGCTTTGGCACCGGGGCTTTGGTGTGGGATCGACCCGACAGCGATACCGAAGCGAAGAAGATGGTGCGCCAGGCAATTACTCGGGGGATGCATTGGATTGATACGTCACCCATGTATGGTTTTGGTCATGCCGAAAGCCGGATCGGCCATGTACTCGGCGGCTTGGACCGGTCCACGTACCTGCTGTCAACCAAAACCGGTTATGTCATGACCGCAGAGACTGCGGCGGCGATGAAAACTTCTGACCCTCGGGTCAAGCGCTACCCGCCCCGTGACTATTCAGCCGAACACACCCGGCGGTCCGTGGAGCAAAGCTTGGTGAATCTTGGCACGCAACGCCTGGACGTCGTATTTATTCATGACCCCAGTGTGACAGATGTCGAGGCCATAAGACGAGGTGCATCACCTGTGCTGCAGCGATTCAAACAACAAGGGATCGTCGGGCAAGTGGGAATCGGGCTAAGTAGCGTCGATGATGCTTTGGTATTGATGGATGCGTTGAAAATGGAGGTCATCATGATTGCAGGTCAACATACCCTGCTCGTGCAGGCAGCCGGGCCACTGTTGCATCGCTGCGGTGAGGCTGGAGTGGAGGTTTTTCTTGCGGGACCCTTGAACAGTGGCATTCTCGCTGATCCGTATCACCCTGCACCTCGTTTTGCCTATCGGCCTGCATCGCAATGCTGGATTGAAAAGGCACGCCGAGTCGCAGAAATTTGCCAAGAATTTGGTGTTTCTCTGAAAGCAGCAGCCCTACAGTATCCATTGCGTGACGACCGTATCCGCATGGTCATGACTGGGCCCGCTACGCTGGCGGAACTAGAGGAAACCACTATATTGGCTGATTCAACTATCACATCCGATTTTTGGAAAGCTTTACAGATCTCAGGAATATATTCATGACAGCCATAGATCTTGCACGACAGACGGCTTCCCCCCACGATACCGGCGTCTATCCCTCGCGAACACACCTGTTTCTCGATGACTTCTACATCGATCGCATGACAAACACGCAGCGCGTCACGACACACCCGCAACATGTGACCGACGGTCCGGTGTTTGAACCACAGATGCCATGGGAAGGTCAGGGATTCATCGGCCGCAACGGCATCATCTATGACCCCGAAGAAAAGCTGTTCAAATGTTGGTATCCCTGTCATGACATGAATCTGCCGACCACGACCGCCAAATCCAAGCGGCGGTGGGCGTACGCGACTAGCGAAGACGGTCTTGCTTGGGAGCGGCCCAACCTCGGCCTTGTCAAATTCGAGGGGTCGACCGACAACAACCTGATCCGCTTCGAGAACGTGGAGCAGTTCGAGGTCGTGGGCCTGCTCTGGAACGTAGTCAAGGACGAGCGCGAACCGGACCCGACCAAGCGCTACAAGGCTATTGGTTTGACCCGACACCCGGTACGTCCGGGTGAGATCACGTGGACCGGCCCCAAGGGTGAAGACGAGTGGTACGAGAACCTCGGCCGGCACATTGGCTGCGGCTTGTTCGTCGGCTATTCATCGGATGGCTTGCGCTGGACCATGAAAGAGGGCTGGGCCGGGTCCGGTGCGCTGATCATGGACGGCACAATCTTGCACGGTTACGACAAGCGCATCCGGCAATGGGTGCTCTGGCAACGCCCACGCATCATCCCCAAGTACCGCATCTTCGGCGTCAGCTTCTCAAAAGACTTCGAGGACTGGACCTTCCCCGAATTCGGTCTGGTGCCTGATGAGCACGACCCGCCGCGGATCGAGTTCGACGGCCTGAGCAGCATCAATT
>CAUZOD010000113.1:0-8624 GCA_963581115.1 Phycisphaerae bacterium
CAAAGTTGTCATAACTCGCTGAGCGATTGCGTCCGGTAACCCTACTGCGCCCTTCCCACCGTCCGGTTTCAGTTGAAGCCAAATGATGCCGATGACCAGGTAGCCCGGTATCGGTACCGCAACGACGGGTAAATGATAAAGTTCCGGATTTTGGATCTCGTCTGGATCCAAAGCTGGAGGGGATTCAATGCAACTGGTTCAACGCACGCCACTGAGCAAAGAACGTTTCTCGATCGCTGCCGACGGGATCGAAGTTTCGCGCAGCGGATTGATGGGTGGCACTCAGTTCATCGTCCCCTATACCTCTATTCCTTCGTGCCCGATCCACCTGACAACCTCGCCCAAGTGGACTGTCAGCATTTCGGCGGTACTGCTGGCACTCACTGGAATCTTCTGGGGATTCTGGATCGCCGGGCCGGAACACCACCATGGTCTTACAGCCTGGGCGATTCTGATACTCTGCGTATGTGCTACGATCACCTTTGGAACACTTTTCTTTATTCTACGAAATCGCCACATCATCTTTACAAATGGCGAAGATGTACTAACATTCAAAGAGAATACTCCCTCCACGCAAACCGTCTCTGCCTTCATCGACGAGATCCAATCATCGAAACGATCCTTCTTTGAGCGACGGATTCGTCGCTTTTCAGAATCCGATCCAAGTTTTAACGCCCGCACAATAATCAACGAACTGCTCTACGCACGCCTGCTCAGTGAAGACGAAACGGATAAACTTGAAAAGGCGCTCAAGCTCACATCTGACGAGGAAGACTTCGGATTTCGTCCAGACTGATTCGGGACGACTTTTTGCAAGTCATGAACATAAATTGCGGTTAAACCACAGGCATATACCTGCCACCTTATGCCTCCACTAGCCTTCCCCCATTCATCACAAAGGGAATTTCGCCTTATGCCACTGCCGCGCTGCGCAGCGGCAAGAGAGCATCGGCCAACCGACATCGCAATGATTCAAGAAGATTTTGTCCAATGAGAGAATCGATCAGGTTCTTTCGTTCTTCCTCGCCGTTGATCAAGTCATACATCCCGATGCAATGGTGGCGGTTACGCTCAAAAACCACTTTATAGCCAAGCCCGCAGATGGTCTAAGAGGGAATACTGGACCAAGGAAACAACCCGAAAGGAGCTAAAATAATTAATTTAGATCGATCATGAAATGCTTCTTCTTCCTCTCCGCCAGTATGCCGGCCCCAGTTGTGGTCTGTACCTTTGTGCGCGCCGAAGTTCAATTACTGAACTAAAGGCTCAATCAGATACATAGTGGCTCCGCGATCTGGCAGGAATCCTTTGAGGGAGACCTTGCCTTTGGCCCTACTGAGTACGTTCTTGGTTGTACCATTGGAGGTAATGCTGTGCACATCAACGGTGGCATCTCTTGTCAAACCATGACGTGCGAGTTCCATGTCAACTTCGAATCTTTGATCTTTACTGCCGGCGTTGACCACAAAGATACCCAGCTCCCCGCCATGGGATCGGAACACACCGCTCATGAGCGCCGGGAACTTGCCGCCACCTTTGTACGCCAGCATGGGCATGGGTGACGGCTCGCGGAAGTCCAAGGGCCGCATGAGCTGGCCGTAGGCGAGAAATTTCTGGTCGCTTGCTGCCTGTAATAGCCCACCAGTCGCCCAAGAAAGTCCAGCATTTGCTTGTGCTCGGGGTTCTGGAACGACAGCACGCCACCTCTGGGTCTTAGACGCAGCCGGCCCATCTGCATCCCCTCGGTAAACATGGAGTCGCATTCGATGAAGAAGAAATTTGGGTCCATTGCGGACGTCAGGTTGTCCCAGGTTGAGACCTCCAGGCCCATTCTTCTGATGTAGTCCTGATAGACGGCGGCAAATACAGGCGCCATGTTGGTCGGCTTCAAGATCATTGAGAGCATGCCATCGATCACGTCAATCATGTTCTCGCCGGGGTTTTCTCCGGTGATGATCGCGTCCGGATCGGCAGCCTTGACGGCGTCATAAATGATTTCCGCCAGCCCGTGCATCGCCCTGGTTCTGGTAACTGCCCCCGCCGCGGAGTGGCCGTGCGGCGTCCAGTAACAAGCTGAGCTGCAGCCAACCATCACGTCCAGGAAATGGCCGCCTATGTGTTCGCGATCGAGCAGCAGCACGCACTGCTCCTTCAAGCGGTTCCGCCACCACTGGGTTTTGCCGGGCACATCTCCCACAGGGCCTCCCCGGGCCATGTCCGCATGACCCCGTGAAGACCTCGAAGGATATTGGGCCTGGCTTCAGCCACATACGGAGAATTTTCAGCCGCTCCCTGGTCGAACAGGCCAAGCGCCACATACGGGCACGCCATCCCTCCATCTTCCCGCAGGTCCTTGCACACAGTTGAGAAATTGTGCAGAGCGCCGATCTTCGGGTAGTTACCGTCGTGGTTCTGGATGCCCTGCATTCCACTGAACCAGCCGCCGCGCTTCTCGGGACCGACCCGCAGTGTCGGACTCCGCGCGGGGTTGTACGGCAAACCCGCAGCGCAGCGGGCGGGCTGATAGTCCTTCCAGCCGTAGAAGTTCACTGGTAGCCGCATTTCGGTCCATCGCAAAAACTCGCGCATGTGCTCCGCGGCGATGGATAGGTTCTCTTCCTCCGAATGCGTGCCGGTAGAAGTGTCACCAAGCACGCTGTAGAAATACAGCGGTGCTTCCTTGTACCACTTGGGGACATCCTCGCGCGTGGCAAGCGGCCCTTTGCGGCACCAGGACTGCTTGAGTGCCCATTTGCGGTAGATCTGGCAGGCGTCGTACCAGTCCCCCCGGAACGGTCCGACCACGCAGTCGTAGCCAAGAAAAAAATCCTCTGTGGGAAATGTGATGTTTGGTGGAAAATGGCTGGGTCGCCATGAAATCTCAGAGGAGCTGTGCGGGAATTCAATCTCTCTGGCACTCGGCGCTGAATCATGTGTCCCGAAGTAGAGGCCATTACCATTCTGTTTGTTGTAGAGCGCATAGAACTGCATGTTGAAGTGAATCGGGTAACCTCCCGACGTTTTGCGCTGGGTGAAAGGATTCTGCACCAGATCGCCGCGACTGCGGGGAAGCAGAAGAATGTTTTCTTCTGTGTTTCCGATCGGCGCCAGTGACAAGAGTGGAAACTTCACACGGGCGATGCCGTGGGTCAGGCTCCGGTTGACCACGTTGATGCGCCAATAGGAAAGGGGGGTCCCCGGCGCGCAGGGTCACGGCGACCTCAACATCCACGGTATTCTGCATCCCGTACTTCTCCTTGGACTCCTGCAGGTCAATTCCCTTCCACTCCAGATGCAGCACGGATTCGGAGTCGTTTCCTTCCCGCCGCCACGACACCGACTTGGCGGAGATCAACTCGGCCGGGAAACTCTTCCCCTCCATCTCATAGAGGATGCCGGTTCGGGGCTTGGTCCCGCTTTCAGTCTTTTGGCCTCGCTCCACCCAAACCCGCTTGGGATCCTTGGTCATTACGATCTCGAATAGGTCATGAGTCTCAAATAATTCTCGGGAACCGATCACCTTTTCCGTGGCCAGATAGTCATGGTCGTGGTCTATGCTGTAAAGGCTATTTATTTCAAAACCGCGTTCACCTTTGACAAACTCTATGCCGGTCTTCTTGTTGGCAAAGAGAATACGGTCACCCTCTTTTTTCAGGTCTATTTCATTGGGATGAGATTCAAAAAATCGGGCCGTGCCCGCGGCCAGAGGATCGACCTGGGCCTGGCCGGTAGTGGTCAGCGTTATGCCGCAGATTGTCGCACAGAAGATTTTAGAAAGCACAACAAGTCTCCTGGGTTATTTAAGATCTCAAGTCATCGGGTCTTGAGGGACGCTGTGATTCCCAGTCCTATCACAGTCTTCCGGGTACTAAAAATTTCTGGAATTCGACTACTGGCAAGCATAACAGGGATTCGCACACCCCCAACGCTGGGGACACCGGCTCCCCCTGAACCAGCGGCAATAGTAACCTGCCAGCTACTTCCGGAGGCGGATCCACACCGCCCAGAGCCGCTACTGTGACGGTTACATCAACGGTGCTGTCAAACCACTGCCAGAACTGATGCAATTAAACCCTTCTCCCCGATGCGGGCACTACTTAACCCCACGGGCCAATCTGATACTCTTGGATCTATGGCGTTGCTCAGTGTCGGGAACCTGGTGTTCGGCTACGGCGCCACACGCGTTCTTGATGGGATCAATCTGACACTGGAGGCGGCCGACCACGTTGGCTTGATCGGTCGCAATGGATGTGGCAAATCCACTCTGATGCGCCTGATCGCGGGCATCGGTTCACACGCACCGGACAGCGGCCAGGTGCAACTAGCTCGGGCTGCCAAGGCGGGATATCTGCATCAGGATCCCGTGCTCAACCCCAGAAACACGCTACGTGAAGAGGTTTCCACCGTTTTCAGTGCTCTGACGGCACTGCACCATGAGCTGGACCGATTGGCACACACTATGGCCGACCCCAAAAATGATCCTCCCGAAGTCCAGCGCCGACTGCTCATGCAATACGAAAAACTTGAACACCAGATGCAGGTCAGCGGGGGATATGTCGTTGATCACCAGATTGACCAGATGCTTCACGGACTCGGTTTGATGGACGACCTGTTCCAGGTGCAAGTCTCTGACCTCTCCGGCGGGCAGAAGGGGCGATTGGCTCTGGCCAAACTCCTGCTGAGCCGCCCCGATGTCCTGCTGCTCGACGAGCCGACCAATCATCTGGACATCGCCGGTCGACAGTGGCTCGAGCAATATCTGGCGACCTATGGTGGCGCCGTCATCCTCATTAGCCACGACCGCTGGCTACTCGAGCGGGTGGTCGGGCGGATCTATGAGCTCGAAGACGGCAAACTTATCGACTATCCCGGCAACTACCAGCAATATCGACAACTCCGGATAGAACGCCAACTCGCCACTCACCGCACCTACGACAAGCAACAAACAAAAATCCGCCAAGAGCAGCTCTTTATCGATCGCTACCGCGCTGGCCAACGATCCAAACAGGCCCAGGGGCGCCAGAAACGGCTTGAGCGCTACGTACGAGACGAAACAATCACCCGGCCTGAGGAGTTGAATGTAATGGAACTTCGCTTCCAGCCACCGCCACGTAGCGGTGACCGGGTACTTGCCGCCAGCAACCTCACGGTCCGCTACGGTGATCGAACCCTCTTTTCCCAACTAGACCTAACAGTCAAACGTGGCCAGCGGATTGGGGTCATAGGGCCCAACGGCGCCGGGAAATCCACGCTGCTGCGATGTCTTCTGGGCGAACAATCACCACTTATGGGTACAGTCAACGTCGGGGCCCAGGTCAGTGTGGGACACTATCGCCAGACACATGAAGACCTGCCAATGGCCCTGAGCGTCATTGAGTACCTGCGGCGTTTTGTGCTCGGAAATACCGAACAAGATGCTCGCAATCTTGCCGGATCATTCCTGTTCTCCGGCCAGGAACAGGACAAGACACTAGCGGAACTCTCCGGTGGCGAACGCAGCCGCGTCGCGCTGGCGGCATTGGTCGCGGGCGGACACAACCTGCTGGTACTGGACGAACCTACCAACCACTTGGACATCCCCAGTACTGAGCGATTGGAAGAAGCATTGCTTCAGTACACGCATTCGAAAAAGGGATTTGGGGAGAACAAGGACGTACAGGGCACTTTGATCATCATTACCCACGATCGGATGCTGCTAGACCGGCTCGTTGATCACCTGCTGATCTTCGACGGTCACGGTAACGTCCAACACTTTTACGGATCCTACAGCCAGTATTTGGATACACAGCGCCCAGCCACAACGCCGAACCCCGACAAGACCAAACCTTCAAGACCGAAACGCAGCGGAAACCCACCACAGACGGGAGCAGGAAAATCGACAAGTTCAGCAATCACCAAGCTCAATCATGCAAAGCTCGAAGCACAAATCGAACAGATCGAATCTCGCCTCCTCGAGATCGACTTTGAACTGGCCAATCCGCAGGTATTCCGTGACGGCAAGCAGGTCAAGGCCTTGAAACAGCAGCGAACCGACCTACAGGGTGAATTGGAACCGCTGGAGCGAGAATGGGAACGCCGCGCTTCCGAGGCATAAAAACCGCCGCCCTCATGTCCTACAACCTCGATCGATCGTCTAACCACCGGTTACCGACGGAGTAAGGTCGCTAGCCGTAGCGGTGATCGTCACCGTTCGATCCACTTGCGGGACTGCTATTCGCTGTTGCGTGCCACCCGGCCAGTGGATCTGTAATTCAACCGGACCAGTGTGTGACGCGAGTCCGAAGTGCAGAACATGATCGTTCTGATTGCTCTCTCCAACGGCACTTTCAACCTGACGGGTCATAGTCCGGCCCGCAAGGTTGATGCGAACCTGAGTGCCAATGGCGCTAGCGTCGAGGACACCGTTGCCCTGGCATCGAACCTTGAGGTAGTGATTGGCACCTCCACGGTTGCGCAGGAGCTTGCCCGCAGTAGCCAAGTCTAGGTACCCGTCTGCGTTGTAGTCCGCAAAGGCAGCCTGGTATGTCCCGCCCAGGCCAGCCAAACCCCAGTCCGCAGTCACATCGGTGAACCGAAAGTCTCCATCGTTACGATACAGGCGTGGATGGTCACCGCCATACACCGTCGTAAAGAAGAAATCTAGATCACCGTCGTTGTCGACATCTCCCAGCGTCGGCGAGGCGTATGACTCCTGATAATCCGCACCCTTCAGTTCCCATACCCGACGAAATCCAAATTCATTTTTTGGCCCTTCATTGCGATAGATCCCCGCAAAATCCTGCGAGCCATCGCCCCAAGCGTGACGGAAATTGCCAATGAAAATGTCTAGCCACCCATCGTTGTCTAAATCACCAAATGCCGAACCGATTGTATGCCCGAAGGGGAACGAACCCTTGGGGTCACCCGCTATCCCACGGGCCGCAGCCTGATCGGTGAGATGACCTTTGCCGTCATTGACCCACAGGCCATTGGGCTCCAAGCGGTAGCAGGAGACCAACACATCCTGGTCTCCATCCTGATCGAAATCTGCACTGGTCACACCGCGACCGGGACGAGGGTGGCCTGGCGTCACGATGGTATCCACGCCCTGTGCCCAAGTCTGCTCGAAGCGGGCCCCTTGCCGGTTGGTCAAAATGACATCAGCCTGATAGGTCGGTTGCTCGTACCCACTGATATAGAGGTCTAGGTAGCGGTCTCCGTTAAGATCCGCCCACACTGCACCGCGGGAATTCTGGATTGTAATGGCCCCCAAGATGGCTGTAGTCTCGATAAAACCAGAACCATCCTGGTTACGCCACAGCCGGCGCTCGCTGTAGTTGAAATAGTCTAGAAATCCATCTCGATCATAATCGCCCCAAACACCTGCACCAACCGGCCCCACATCTGCCACTGGCACAAACCCGCCACCTTCATTGCGCCATAGACGGTCATCAACACACAGGTCAGGCCGCCCATCGTTATTGTAATCACCCCACGCAGCCTTACCGCCACCAAGCCCATTCAAACCCGCTGAATCCGTCACGTCATCGAAGCCATTCTCCGTGTTGGCATTGGCTGTAATCATCGAAAGCGCCACGGCCGAAAAAACAGGAATTCGAATCCATCCATCACTCAAGACCTTCTTCATGGCTGTGTTCATGGCTGTGTTCATACCTCAGGGGGAAGTACCTAAATGACAGTCTACAAAGAACCAGAATATCCTCCACCAAATTGCACCGCAAACTATTTGTCCTCGAATCCCACGTTTTGGACCTGGCCAACCGTTAGGAAGAAGGATCAACCGGATTTCTCGGGATCGGTCGGTCGCGGATCCGCGGACTCCATTGCGGTTCACTCTCCTGAATGAATGCCCAAACGGGCGGGCGAAGTGGTGGCCTTGGCCATACTCGCAACCAATAAGTGCATGCACCAGTTCCAGTTGACCCACCGTGTCAATGCCTTCCGCCGCGACCTGCAGGCCCAAGTTATGGGCCATGGCCATGATTACACGGATCACCGGAGCGTACTATGGATCCGTGACAACATTCATCACGAATTCTTGGTCGAGTTGGGATAAAGCTGCGAGTGCAGGTCCGGCCTGCTCAACCGCCATATCGCACTTGTTGGACATGGCAAAAGCGAAGTGGATCCCCAAACCACCGGAGGTCCCCCTAGCCCGGGTAACCAATCGGTCGTTGCGGCTTGGGTGGCATACGACGCTTGCCAGCCCACGCCCCCAGTTTATCGGAGAGGTTGGGCGGATCCCTGAAAGGCACATAGCTGTATGGCTCGCGAAATTCAAACAATGTTGCACGGCGGTCTTCCGCCCACACGAGCCAATCAGTTCCTTCGGCTCCATAGTCATTCCCGGTCAAACGACACAACGACTGATGAGCTGATTCAACCACACCGTAGTTACGATCCGACAACGCCCCGACCAGCGCATCGAATACCCGCAAGACGGGGTACTGGCCCAGAGCGAAGGCGGCGGCAGATCGTACGTCGTGGTCCGAGTCGTTGACCATCGCGACCACCAGTGGTTCGACCGCGATGTGATTGTGGATTCGCTGCAACGCTTTAACCGCCTCCCAACGTACGTAGAAACTGTTGGATTCAGTTAGCAGGGGCAGGATCAACTCCACATC
>CAUZOD010000114.1:0-8613 GCA_963581115.1 Phycisphaerae bacterium
CCGAAACTGGTCAAAGAGCTTGAGCATCATCGCTGCAAATGCAAAAGTGGCACCAGTGGGCTCGCCGGTAATCGGCGAGGTCATCGGTGTCCGGATCGCGTAGTAGGCTCGAAAGATCTGCGCGTGGCCATCGATCAGATACAGGGTGTTGTCCGCCAACGGAGCTTCATCTGGCATAGTGAGATTATAGAGTCGACAACCCCATGACCGATCCGGCTACCAGTCCAATGGCCCACGCCAAGCCGCCCGTAGATCGTGCAGAGCGACATCCAACTCCGAGCCGACGGCACGAAGCCGTAGCCGATCGTGCTGGGCGAATGTTCCAATGCGGTCACAGCAGACTCTCGCCTCCCGCAACAACATCAAGACCTGCTCCAGATGGTTGGGCGTGATTTCCACAAGGTAACGGCTCGGCGTTTCTGCGAAACAGGCAGTCATGGGATCTAGCGAATAAAGCGTCTTAGCGATCTCCAGATCGAGATCCAGACCAACGCAACCGGCAAAAGCCATCTCGGCAGCGGCAACCAATAGACCGCCCTCTGAGCAGTCGTGAGCAGAAGACACCAGGCCTTCAGTGATCAGGCGAGCGACTGCAGCCGCAGTGGCGGGTCCTGTATTCAGATCCACGCGTGATATTTGGCCTCGCTCGCCGGTGAGCAGGTGCAGGTGTGATCCGCCCAGATCAGCAGTGGTCCGGCCCACGACCAATAACAGGTTGCCCGGTGCCTTGGCATCCATCGTGATGCAGAGATGACAGTCATTTACGATGCCTACTGCCGTGATCAGCAGGGTTTGGGGGATTGTGATGACGCGGTGATCCGAAGTGGTGAACTGGTTATTCAACGAGTCCTTACCTGAGACGAAGGGGCAGTGGTAGGCAAGGGCACCGTCATAGCAGGCCGTCGCCGCACGAACCAGCGATCCCAGTTGTGCTGGATCATCGCAACTGGGCCAACAGAAATTGTCGAGCAGGGCAATCCTCGCTGGATCGGCACCCACGCACACGGCGTTGCGTACCGCCTCATCGATTCCATGCAGAGCTGCCTGATAGGAGTCGCCGTTTATTGCACCGCCAGATTCGGACAACTGCGGAGCCAATCCACACGCAATGGCAACGCCGCGACGGCTCTTAGGTTTGGGCCGGATTACCGCTGCGTCGGATGGCCCGTCTGCCCGAGGGCCAACTAGAGGCTTGATCACGCTTGAGCCCTGAACTTCATGGTCGTATTGGCGGATAATCCAGTGCTTGGATGCAATATTGGGATGTGCCAGCAACCGCAGCAACCCCGATTCAAGGTCAAGTGGCTCCACGCGGCAATGGATGTGATCTGTTTTGGCAGCACCAGGGATCGGCCCCGACTCGCCAGCGCCAGTAGGAGTCCGGCCAGGCCAGACCGCATCACGCACGGGTGTCGGCAGTCCTTCGTGCAGAAAACGCATCGAGAGTCGCCCGACCTCGATATCCTGATAGACCAATGCCAATACCGGTTGATCGCCCTCAAGCAGCCCAAACTCACCCAGATCGCAAAGCGAAACGTCCTCGGCGTCACACAGTTGTTGCAGATGTGGAACGTTCGGGGCTGGCACGGCCAGCACCATACGCTCCTGCGCTTCGCTAATCCAGATCTCCGTATAACTTAGCCCGGGGTACTTCAGCGGTGCCCGCTCCAGATGTACGGTGGCCCCGATACCCTGGCCCATTTCGCCAACAGCACTAGAAAATCCCCCGGCTCCGCAGTCGGTAATCGCATGAAAAAGCGGCTTACTACCCGACTCGCCCCGAGCCTGCAGGATCACGTCCATCATCTTCTTCTGGGTGATGGGATCACCAATTTGCACCGCGTGACCAAATTCCTCGGCATGGCCATCGGTCAGTTCAGCAGAACTGAAGGTGGCCCCATGAATCCCATCTCGACCGGTCGCTCCACCCAGCACGATAATCCGATCACCGGGACGAGCCTGGCCAAAGCAGTGCTCCAACGGAAGCAGCCCGACGCAGCCAGCAAAAACCAATGGATTGCCAAGAAAGTTTTCATGAAACCATACGGCACCATTGACCGTGGGGATCCCCATACGGTTCCCGTAATCTCGCACTCCGGCCACAACCTGGCGAAGAATCCGTGCGGGTGCAATCACACCGGCCGGCAGCAACTCGGTTTGCGGTGGAGCTACGGCAAAAACGTTGGTGTTCGCGATTGGCCGGGCGGCCAGTCCGGTCCCAAGCACGTCTCGGATACAGCCGCCGATTCCGGTTGCAGCGCCGCCATAGGGCTCGATCGCGGAAGGGTGGTTATGGGTCTCAACCTTGATGCAAACCGCGTCATGGTCATCAAACTGCACGATACCCGAGTTGTCATCGAAAACGCTGACAAGCCATTTCGCGTACGCCGGTATCTGACGCAACTGCTCCGTGGCTGCTGCAATGGTGGACTTAAGCAGGTTTTCGATGGTAACTGAACCGTCCTTGTGCACCGTGTGACCAGGTCGATCTGTGAAATCGATCACCGCTGATGCCTGCCCGTTGGTGGCCGGCAACGCGGCAGATTCCTGCCGGTATCGGATCGTCGCTCGAAAGGTCTTGTGCACACAGTGCTCGGACCACGTTTGGGCCATGGTTTCCAACTCGATATCGGTCGGCTCACGATCGACGGCCCGAAAGTAGGCGCGAATTGCCTTCATTTCCTCAAGATTCAGAAATAAGTGCCCTTGGCGCGACAACTGCCGAAGGGCGTCCTCGTCGCAGGACCTGATTGGCACTTCAATGCGGCGAACCGTATACGGTTCGACCCGGGCAAACGCCGCCGGGTGGTAGGCGGCCAGATGGATCTGGTGAATCACGGGATTCGCCAGATAACGCTGGGCAAAGGCGACCAAAGCATCACGATCAGCCGAAAGGTGGCCAAAGTCGTAACGATATCCAGTACATACCTCGATCTGCTCTGGCCGAATGTCTGGCAACATTTCTGCAATTGCTTCCCGTGCCGACTGAGCGACTGGATCCATCACCCCGGGACGATAGTGAACCTCGATCGTCAAGCCGTCACCAGACTCGGTATCGAAACAGGCTATCTGACTGACCGGATCAGCAAGCAGTTGCTCAGCCACCTGCTGCAGTTGTGCTGCGTCCAACGGTGCCTCGATGAGATAGATGCGGGCAGTCTGGACCA
Source organism: Phycisphaerae bacterium (assembly GCA_963581115.1). Taxonomy (GTDB): domain Bacteria; phylum Planctomycetota; class Phycisphaerae; order Phycisphaerales; family Phycisphaeraceae; genus CAUZOD01. The sequence continues at coordinate 3,168 of CAUZOD010000114.1, forward strand.
CCGTCTGATCACCCAAGACCCGGCGGGCGTCAGCCAACAGGTTCGCAGCGGACGGATCAACCTCCCCAGCCCTAGGGCGAACAGCGACACGATGAACTTTTGATTCGGCGGTAACGGGATTCATGCGATTTTCACGGTTGAATAAAGCATAGACGATCTGTGTCCACCGTTCATGCCATGGTCGAACCAATTGAGTTGGGGCACCCGCGACCCTGAAGTAAGCAAGCTTCTGGTAATTTTACACCATGACCAGCCCTAAAAATGATTTTAACCCTCAGAATGGGGTCTTGGGATCAAATCCACGCCCAGCTGCGGTGGCAACATGCTCTGATCGTAGACATGCTGTTCATAATGGCCACCGACTCAGAGGATCGCTAGCTCCGTGGCCTAACTATCGCTGACGCGCCCCCGCAACCACCGCTGAAGGTAATGCGCCAATCTGCCCGGGAAACGTAAACCAATAGTCTGGTGGATATTTAATCTGAATCCCTGGTGGTTGCGGTAGGTCAGTGGCCCGACACTCAGAGTCGTATACAGGGAGATAGATCTGGCCTCGGGCATCGGTCACCAGATCGGGGAAGACCAGGCGCAGGGAATCATCGAGTTGGCCCGCCTGCCACTGAGCGCAGGCAATTTCAACCGTGCCGATCGCCAGGCCAACAACAGAACGGCCTCCCTGATCCATGAAGCGAAACGTGATCACCTTTGGTGCCAAAGCGATCGCCTGCTCGTATTGCCCACCAAGATAGTGCGAGTAAAAGTGACGTTTGCCTGCTGCAGCCTCCCGCCCCCTAGACTCCCGAGCCGCCTGAGCAAGCATCGCGATAAACTTTCGTTCCGGTGGGGGCAAGTTTGGCTGGATTGGTGTCCGGTACCGTCTTTCGAACGGTGGCGTGTGCCCGTCCGTATCCAGACTGACCCACTGCACCCTGGAACTCGGCCAGGCAGCACGTTCGGCCCATACGAGTTCAGCCGCAGGACGCGGCCGACTCTGTACCCACCACAGCGACAGCACAACCGCTGCCAAAGTGCCATGCAGGCACATCAACACCGAAACCAAGAGCACTTTTTTGCCACTGACTGTTCGTGGGCGATAGGTTTTCTGATTCACAGCAATTGACAACCTTGTAGATGCCGTCGTAACTGCGCCACCTGGGTACCATCGGGTCGGATCCACTGTGCCCGCCAGCCCCGGCGACGCGCCGCATCGATATTCTCCGCAAGGTTATCGAAGAACAGAATATTCTGCGGCGCCACTTTGCTATCGACCTCTACATACTCGTAGATTCGTGGGTCAGGCTTACGCAGCCCCAGACGATAGCTCACCCAACTGTAGTCCAGCAATGCCAAGGGCAGATAGCTGGCATCATCGAGATCGTTCATCTTGGACCAGTGCAGTGGATTCGTGTTGGAAAGGCAGGCCATTTGGACATCCGTGCCACCGAGTTGGACGACCAACTCGAAGGCACCACTGTACGAGCGACGCAGAAACGCACGGCTCAGACGCATCACATCCTCTGATGTCACACCAATCAATCGGGCGACCTCCACAGCAAATGACTCATTCCCCAGCTCACCCCGCTCACAGCGATGCACGGCGATACGGACGGCAGCCCGGAGTTGAGGGCAGGCCCAGCCCTGCGGCACCGCTATCCCGGACTGCTCGAAGGCCTGTAACCAGCCGTCGCACACATCGATCAGCACATGGCCCAGATCGAAGACAATCAGATCTATTGGATCAACCCTCATCCCTACCCGCCATGCCGTGAGGCGGCAAAGGGAGCAGGAGGGAGGGGCACCCCGGATCGATCGGTTTGATGGTACGGCATGAGTCGATCGGGAAGGGGGGTATTTCAGTCTCGCAACTGACCTTCGCCCCGCGCAATCCACTTGTAGGTCGTCAGCTCTGCGGCACCCATGGGACCACGGGCATGCAACTTGTCGGTGCTGATTCCAATCTCGGCGCCGAGACCATATTGGCCACCGTCACTGAAACGGGTCGAGCAGTTGATAAATACGTTTGCCGAATCTACGCCCTTGGAAAACGATTCGGCAGTTGCCAGATCATTCGTCACAATGGCATCGGTGTGGTGTGACCCATACATATTGATGTGATCCACTGCTTCGGTAACACCATCAACTACCCGAACCGCAACGATTAGGTCCAAGTACTCGGTCCGCCAGTCATCTTCGCCTGCCAGCTCGGCAGGCGGATATGCGGCACGGGTCTGAGCGTCTCCACGCACTTGAACGTCCCGATTGCTCAGTTCCTCACAAACCCGACCCAGCAATCCACTCTCAACGGTGCCGTGATGAAACAACAAGGTCTCAGCCGCATTGCAGACACCGGGACGCTGTGTCTTGGCGTTGATACACAGATCCATTGCCATCTGCTCATCACAATGATCATCAACGTACACGTGGCAATTACCCGTGTAGTGCTTAATCACCGGGATCCGGGATTGCTCGACGACCGCGCGAATCAGCGATTCGCCACCACGAGGAATGCATAGATCCACGAGTCCTTCCAGTTGCAGCAGTTTACCCACAGCCGCACGATCGCTGATTTCGACGAACTGCACGACGTTGGTGTCCAAGCCTACCGCTTCCAGACCTGCACGGATACAGGCGGCGAGAGCCGCGTTGGAGTGCCGGGCTTCTTTGCCGCCACGCAGAATCACCGCGTTGCCACTTTTAAGACACAGGGCCGCTGCATCCGAGGTGACGTTTGGCCGCGACTCATAAATAATCAACACTACTCCGATCGGCACCCGCATCTTCTGCAGCCTTATGCCGTTGGTTAGCACCCGCCCCTCGATGACCTGTCCCACGGGATCAACCTGATCGGCAATCTGACGGACGGCATCCGAGATCTGACCAACCGTTGTTGCGTCCAGAGTCAGCTTGCCCTTGAAGGCCTCGCTTCGCCCGTCGGAATCAGCTACTTCCAGATCACGTCCATTGGCTTCGACAATTTCTCGGGCACGTTGCTCGATCCGATCAGCGATCCGGTGCAGAGCCAAATCACGTTGCCTACCCGACACAATGGACAGCGTACGGGCCGCTACCCTTGCCTGTTCGGCTAGGCGCAGGCAATACCCGCCGATATCGGTACCAAGGTCCTTCGTCGTCATGGCCATTTCTACATTGTATCGCCGCGGAACATTACATCCCGAGAGGAGCCGAACTCACCGGGCAGTGATTGTCACCGATACGCTCGTCGGTGGCGTCTTGACCGTCACGTTGTCGGGCTTGAAGAACGTCACCGGCAGCACATCACTGGCACTCTCTAACTGCTCACGTGTCGGGATAATCAGGGCCACGACCCTGAGCTCATTAACGCGGATACGTTCGATGACCTCCACGGGGCCTTCCAACTCCACGTCGGGCAGTACCTGGTCCTCTGGGGGCAATTCAATGTCATAAAGGGTCAGCAACCCAGGCGGCCCCATGATGTGGATGGGAACACTGCCCAGGGTCAAGGTCTCGTTTCGCTTGATGATTGAGTACGACACGTGAACCTTGGACGGAGAAATCTGGATTCCTGACACCGACTGCAGTTCTGGTGGTAGGCTCAACTTGGGGTTTTCGGATTGCGGCACCCCCGTATCCATAGTGCGTAACCGCTCGAAATCCAACTTGGCTATCACGGCCAGGTCCGGGGACAAGGTTCGGGCAAGGGCGTCCGGCATCTTAACCGTCACCGTCGCCGGTTCAGTCGTCCATTCAGTGAGCGTCACGGCCTCGATCATCGGTGGGTCGACCGTCATCTGAACCTCTTGCATCTCCTGAACCAACACGTCAATCACAGGTGGGCGGGTTGAGGTGACAATGACACCGGTCTCCCGCTTGATCTGGTCGTTGAGACGAGCGGCGATATCCACTGACTCTCGCTGACCGGTACCGTTTGGGGCAGGGACCATCTCGATCTGGATTGGATTTGAGATGACTTGTTGAATCTCATCTAGTTTCGCATTCGAAGCCTCGAACGTGATCTCAACTTCCACTTCGTGCTGAGGTACGATCGACAAGTCCAGACCTGTCTTGGCGACAAAACCCACCCGTACCGTCTCCGTGTGGATGTCCACAATCTCGCCTTCAGCGTACATCCAAATCAGCACTGTGATCACGGTGACCACAAAGTAGGTTTCGATTCTCTCAAAAAGTAGGCCCTTGGTCATCGTGTCTCTGGTCCGGTGCGCAGCACCGAGGTCAGCCTCCAGTGATGGCACTATCGTTATCGGGAACCTGGAGTCCCGAAGTCTTCTCAATGATCGTGATCTTGCCTAATCCCTTGCTCAATATCGGGCGAAGGTCCTCGATCGTCAGCCCCCTGTTGAGTTCTCCGCGTTCAGCCACGCTGACGGTGCCGGTTTCTTCGCTGACCACAATGACCAACGCATCCGCCTCCTGGCTCAATCCGACGGCAGCACGATGGCGTGAACCTAATTCCTGCGGGATATTCTCGCCCTCGGCCAGCGGAAACTGCACACCCGCGGCCACGACCCGATCACCGCGAATCACCACCCCCATGTCATGCAAGGCTGATCCTGGCCAGAAGATCGTCTGCAGCAGTTCTTTGGTGACCGCGGCATCCAGTGGAGTGCCTGCTTCCACGATACCGCGCAGTCCGACCTGGCGCTCGATCGCGATCAGAGCCCCGATCTTGTTGCGGGACATGTACTGGGCACCTCCCAGCAATTCCTCAACGATTCGGGCCTTGCGCAAGTGGGTCTGACGAAAAAACCGGGTCTCGCCTAGCCGAACCAAGGCTCGACGCAACTCCGGCTGAAACACGATCACCAGCATCAGCGTCACGATGGCCAAGAAGTTCTTATAGAGAAAGTTCAGGCGCTCAAAACGGTCCTCGGTCTCTAAAATCTGGATCAACAACGTTCCAATGATCAGAATCAGCAGAACACCTTTGATGACTCGGGCGCCACGCGTGCCCCGCAAGAAACGAAAGATGACATACACAACGACCCAGATTACGGCCAGTTCCACCAGTACCTGCACCGGTTCGTGCCGCAGGTATTCCTGCATCCGTAACATCAATTGGTGGAGCCGTTCCCAGTCCACGTCGCATCGTTTCCTTCACAAATAAAGGTGAACCACTGCGAATATATCGGCTGCGCCCTTGTCCCTAGATCGCAAAAGCCCAGATACAAGAAAGCCGATAACGTTTCATGCCTGATCACCGTCCAGATCCAGCTATCGCCGGACAGTCCTATAACATGGAATGTCGGGCTAAGCAACTGTGGACCTCTGGGTTCGAAACACAGCCTCAATGATCAAGTGGCTTGACGGTTGCGACGATTGAAATTCCAGGGACCCGCCCGAATCAAGAGCCATGTCATGGAAACATCTCAATGGTCGGTCCTGGCGGTGGGAAGAGCAGAAAGAGGCGAAAATGAATCAGAAATTAATTGACCGAGTCTTGCAATCA
>CAUZOD010000115.1:0-8576 GCA_963581115.1 Phycisphaerae bacterium
TCGCCTCGGAGTGAGTGTGATCCCAGCGGCCGATTCGTTGCAACGTGCGCAACTGCCACGCTTGAACGGTTCCGTCGGCCTTCGGACCGATGTTGAGCAGCATGTTGCCGTCGCGACTAACGCAGGCAACCAGCCGTGTGATGATCTCACGAGGAGTCTTGTGATTACGGTCGGGTGGCCGCAGCACCCCACAAATCTCCCAGCGTGTCGCACAGTTCCCACGGGCGCTGCGCCGGGCCACGTGCCGTCTGCTCAATCCAATCAATCGACTGTTCAGGTGTGCCAAAATCTTCTGCCGGACCGGCTCGATTGTTGATAAAGATGCTTGGTTGCAATCGCCGCACCATGTTGATCAGCGAACGGCTTCGCCAGACCTGCGCCAGTTGCGAGTTGGTCGGCTGAAAGCCCCACCTGCCCGACACATCCTGCCAGGCGCCGTCGAACCACAGCACATTTATGCGACCATAATTGGTCATCAACTCGCTAACCTGCTCGTGGGTGAAATCAACAAGCCGCCGCCAGGCTCGCCGATCGGCACGCGGGCCGTCCCAATATGCCTGGTATCGCCAGTCAAGCAGTGAATAATACAAGCCGATCTTCAGATTTTCCTTGCGCGCTGCCGCGACAAACTCCCGACCAGATCACGCTTCGGCGTCATGCGTGGCGCGGACAAAATGGTTGTATTTGTATCCCACAGCAATACCCTCCATGGTGCCGAGCCGTCAGAATGACGTATCGACACCCTGCGTTGCGCGCCACAGCCATCCATTCCGACGGATCAAAGTGTTCCGCGGTAAATCTCGGCTCGAGCCGACGGACGTACCCATCGGGCTCGATGCCCATGTCGTGCATCATCCAACAGTCAAGCCCTCCGGCACTGTACAGTCCCCAATGAATGAACATGCCAAAACGGTCGTGTCGCCACCATTTCAAGCGGTCACGACTGTGTGTTGGATGGCTGGTCATTAAATTACGGTCCTTTTTAATCGGAATTTTTCAAGTAACTCGCACCCAGCGCCACCGGCCAAAAGGTCAGCAGTGTAACGGTCCCACACCAAAAATCCACGCACAACTTGCTTGTTTTGAGTAGGAACAGGGACAAGGAACTGTAACCGTCATCCAAATGAAGATCTGGAACCGCTGATGGCACGCTCCTGATAAGTTATTCAATGTGGCATCGCAGGAAAATTATGATTCGCAAACAGGCCAGCAGTGGCACCAGCCTTCTCCTCGCTACTCGCTACTCGCGGCGGCAGCAGGCGCACCGCTTTGTCCGTTTGGGGATCGCATACGACAACTGCCATGTAATCTATTGGTCGTATTGTGGACTTGGCATTACGCGTATGTTTGTCGACTAACCGTCTGATAAGATAGTGGCCAATCTAAACATGATGATCAAGCCTGACCACCTGCAACAGCGATGGTCGATGCCGGACAAGCCCAAGCCAATCATATTCATCGGCGGCGGCGGCATCGTCAATAACGTACACATCCCTGCTTACCGACAGGGCAACCTTGAATTGTCAGGAATATTCGATCTGAATCGCAAAACGGCCGAAGCAACAGCGGATCTCTGGTCGATCCCGCGTGTGTTCGATTCACTCCAAGAAGCTGCAGACGTGGAGGGGGTGGTCTTTGATGTGGCTATTCCACCCGAGCCGATATCCGAGCCCCTTCTAGTCCTCCCTGAGGGTGCCACTGTACTGATCCAGAAGCCGATGGGTGTGGACCTGGCTGGTGCAACCCGGATTCTCCAGGTATGTCGGGGCAAGAACATGACCGCCGCAATCAACTTTCAGTTGCGATTCTGCCCGGCGATGCTGGCGCTGCGCGACCTGAGCGGCCGCAACGCGCTTGGCCGGCTCATCGAATGTGAGGTTTCTTTGAACGTGGCCATGCCCTAGCACCTCTGGCCATTCCTCGAACAGCTCAAGCGCATGGAGATCAACCTGCACTCAATTCACTACTTTGATTCCATCCGCTCGATCCTGGGCGAACCGAGAGGAGTATACGCGAGCACGGTCAAGCACCCCGCCGCGCCAAAGCTGGCCAGCAGCCGCACCACTGCCATTCTCGACTATGACGATGATGTACGGTGCTGCCTGTCCACCAACCATCACCATACGTTCGGGCTTGATCATCAACGGTCGCAGATTCGCATTGAAGGCGAACAAGGTGCCGCGATCGTGTCCATGGGTGTTAACCTGAACTACCCCGATGGCGAACCTGACTGGCTGCAGGTAACGTTCGACGGCGGCAGTTGGCAATCCGTGCCGCTTATTGGCAATTAGTTTCCGGAAGCGTTCCTCGGCACAATGTGCAACCTGCAGCGGTTTGCCACCAATGAGGATGACACGCTGTATACGTCAGTGGAGGACGCCTGGCACACAATGGCATTGCTGGAAGCGTGCTACGAGTCCGATGCGCGTGGAGTCACACCGCTGCCTGAAGACCCTGACCCTCGAACGTAACGGATCGTGCTATAGCTGGAGCAAATATTACCTCAGCAGTCAGCAGCACAGCTCAAATCGAATCGCGAAGTGCACCCAAAGCATCGACTTTGGCTATACGAAGCCAAATCGGGCTCACTGACGCAACGATTTGATTCGCGCAAGCTTGGTCAGAAAAAAGTAATGCGGGCGAAAGGACTCGAACCTTCACGGGTTTTACCCCACCAGGACCTAAACCTGGCGCGTCTGCCAATTCCGCCACGCCCGCGCTATACGACCGGCGACCAGATCATGTCAACGGCAAACATGATATGACATGTTGGTCATGGCCGACCCATTTGCAATCCTTGGGGCTGAACCGCAGTTCGACTTGGACGCTGATGACCTGCACGCCCGCTTCATCGCGGCGGTAGCGGCGGCACATCCCGACCGCTTCAGCGACCCCATGGACCAGGCCGACGCTGCTGTTCGGACCGCCGAAATCAATGAGGCGTATGCCACCCTGGCCGATCCCGAACGCCGGGCCAATGCCCTACTGATCAAACTGGGCGGCCCAGCCAAGAACGACGACAAATCTTTACCACCAGACCTGCTCATGCAGATGATGGAGATCCGCGAGCAGAGCGAGCAGGCGATTGCCACGGACAACCGCACCGAATTGGAACGCCTGCGATGCTGGGCCCGCAACCAGCGAGAAGAATACCTTGGCCGCATCAGCAAACTGTTTGAGCGTCGCGATACCACCGCCATCCGCATGGAACTAAATGCGCTGCGGTACATCGAGCGGATGCTCAAGCAATTACCACACTGAGGCCGGCTCATGACTGCCTATCCGATCGGAGCCCTTAATCCTCAATCGGCAACTTCCGCAAAGACGCTGATTTGTACAGCCGCATCCAGCGGCATTTCGTTTGTTCCAAGCGCGGTGCGGGTATGCCTGCCTCGTTCTCCAAAAACCGCATTAAACAAATCCGATGCGCCGTTGAGTACCTGAGGATGCCCGCGGAACCCTGGCGCCGCGTGGATGTGCCCTTCAATGCGAACGATCTGGCAGATCTTCTCCAAGCCACCAGCGGCCTGATTCAGTTGTGAGATCGCGTTGATCGCGCAGAGTCTCGCCGCCTCATATCCCTGTCGGTCACTGACCTCTTCGCCAAGCTTGCCAGCATACTTTATGTTGCCATTCTCCCATGGCAATTGGCCAGAGGTCATAATCAGCGATCCGGTTCGTATCCAAGGAAGGTACGCGGCTACCGCGGATGGCGCCGGTGGAAGTGTGATATCTAGATCTTTTAGTTTTTCTTCTGCAGTCACGTTTTCACCCAGTTACTTTATTGGAAGTTATCTTTAAGATTATCACCTGCCGGTGAAGTCGCAAGGTTCATGAGGATTCGAATATGCAAACAATCAAGCAATGTTTGGCGGAATCTCTTCCGTAGAACAGTTGTATAAACACTTATTATGCAAGATTTATCTCCGCTTGGATCTACCTTATCCAGTTGCCCCCCCAAGTCAGTGCCCCGATTCAGTCTGGGCTTCCAAGACTTGTTGAGTGGTGTAACCTTGTACATCAATTTCTCGAAGCCACAGCAGCATCTGGCGGTATCTCTGCTCTACTGATGTATTACCCAATGTCTCAACCGGTTCATGCCCCTCGCCAACCGCGCACATACGCTCTCGTGTCAGCGTGTAGCAATCGTGGCGGCAAGCTCGTGGTCTGACTTCCACTGTTTAAATTCAGCCAGTGCGGCACGACAGTTCTTGCGATTCGTTGGGTCATGCCAACCCAACTCCAAACTACCACGGATTCTGCTCGCCATGCTCGGATTTCTTAATCCCAACAACCCTACGCGTGCGGTGCAGGGTTCAAATAATCGTCAACCAGGAAAGAGTGCCAGAGGCAGCAGCAAGATCTAGGGTACTAATATTTATTCGACAATAGGTGCGGAGACAAATAATAAAGCCGCTCATATTATTGAGCGGCTACTGCCCGTGAGAGGACTCGAACCTCTACCCGATTACTCGGACCGCCACCTGAAGACGGCGCGTCTGCCAATTCCGCCACACGGGCCGCCACGATACCGCGATTTAGTGTATCCGCTGTCGAGAGCCTGTAAAGCCACCGGCCACATAGCCAATTCCATCCAGTAGTTCCTCACAAATCCAGGACGGTGATATGCGTGTTAGAATAAATACACAGTTCGCCGGCAATTCGCATGGCGCTGTCGCAAATCTGTTGCGGGGTTAACTCGGTGTGCTCACACAATGCCCGTGCCGCTGCACGCGCAAAATCTCCACCTGATCCGATGCCGAGGATGCCGTCGGACGGTTCGATTACATCCCCGGTCCCCGAGATCAACAGACTCTCAGTCCCATCAGCTACAATCAGCAGGCTCTCCAAACGGCGCAAGATGCGATCGGTGCGCCACTGCTTGGCCAACTCGACGGCGGCACGACGGATGTTCCCAGGACTGTCCTTCAAATGGGCCTCGAAATGTTCCAAAAGTGAAAATGCATCCGCCGCAGCACCAGCAAAGCCAACCAGTACGCCACGACCGTCACTGCCCAGTTGCTCAAGCTTGCGGACCTTGACCGCATCAGACTTGGCCACCGTATGTTGCATCGTGACCTGACCATCGCCGGCAATAGCCACGCTCTGACCACGGCGAACAGACAGGACAGTCGTGCTGTGTACAGGGATATGCCGGGACATGGGGTAGATTGTACGGCAAGTCAGAAACAACCGGAGGCACCGGACCCACGGCACACACGGTATAACCATTCCTGTGGTTGACCCCGGTCATATTCCGGTACTGGTAGAGCCGATCCTCCAGCTTCTGGATCCTCAAGCTGGCCAACTGGTTCTAGACTGCACAATTGGGCGTGGCGGCCACGGCGAACAACTGATTCCCCGGATTGCGCCAGGCGGCCGCTACATCGGGCTTGATCTAGATCCGGGAAACGTCGCATTTGCCGCCAAGCGGCTAGAAATTCTCGCCGCCAAACACCAGGTCGATCTGGCTGTTATGCATGCGAATTTCACTGATGTCCGCCAGATACTGAACGCGGCGAATGCTTCCGCTGCCGATGTGGTGCTCGCTGATCTGGGCTTTTCCTCGAATCAGATGGACGATCCACGGCGAGGCCTGAGCTTTCAGGCTGATGGGCCACTGGATATGCGCCTGGATCCGACAGCCCCCACCACTGCAGCTGAACTGGTCAATCGCCTGCCTCAGCCTCAGCTGGCTGACCTGCTTTACCAACTGTCGGATGAACGACTTAGCCGAAAAATCGCACGAAAGATTGTACAGGCTCGACATCGCATGCCGATCAAAAGCACTGGCGAGTTGGCCGATCTGGTGCGCCGGGCATATGGTTCGGCGGGAGGACGTTTACGCCGTAACCGGATTGATCCAGCAACACGGACGTTTCTGGCTCTGCGGATTGCAGTCAATCGGGAATTAGAGGCGTTAGAGAACCTGTTGCAGGCTTTGCCGAATCTTGCTGCCGACGGGGCCCGAATTGGGATCATCAGTTTTCATTCTCAGGAAGACCGCCGAGTGAAGAATATTTTCCGTAACTGGGAAGCCAATGGTCTGGCCCGGAGACTCGTACGCAAACCGGTAACCGCTGAAGATGCCGAGCGCGTTGCCAATCCACGCAGCCGATCGGCCAAGTTTCGTGCTGTTCAATGGCAAACAGCCTGTTGACCCGTGTCGCGGGCGTTGGAGTCGGGTCAGCCACGGTTGGTGCCCGGCAATCGGCTGTGTTAAACTTCCGGCAAACCGCCGTTATGGATGACGGTATTGCCTAACGCACCCTATGTACACGGACGGCCCGGGTTATGACACGCGAAACTAAGGTTGGACTGTTGGTCGGTCTGGGGGTCATCCTCCTGATTGGGATCATTATCAGCGATCATCTCTCCGTCGCCCAGCGCCAAGAGACGCCTCCGGGGATGACCGGAATCGCTGAAGAGGCGCAGAATTCAATCCATCAGTCACCTGGCGAACTGGTCTTGGATCCCGACATCACCAAATCCACCCCGGATCAGGCAATCGCGCACTTCGAGCCATCCCGCAAACACGTTATTCCCAGCCCCTTGGAGATGGATGTAGTACCCCGTGAAGAGAGCGACGACTCAGCATTGACCAAACTGCCGGTGGCTGCCGAAGCGGTAGTCCGCCTTGAGGACCTACCCTCACCGACAGAGGAGCCTGATCAGGAATCACCGACCCTGACTCTCGGTAACGTTCCCCAGCACCGATTGCTGGATACACCGCCACCGCGGAAGGTAGCCAGGGAGGTGATCCATTACGTGGAAAGCGGTGAATCGTTATACGAGATTTCCCAGAAATACTACGGCGACGGTGAACAGTGGCACCGAATCATGAAACGCAATCCCAACCAGATCGGCCCCAATGGCCGTGTGCAAGTCGGTGTTCGGCTTCTGATCCCCAACCGAACCGGTGAGGCAAGCTCCACCGGAATCAAGGTCGCCACCGGCCACCCCACTACGCTGGACAAAGGGATAATCGAAGTCAAACCAGGCGACACGCTCAGTGGGCTTGCTGAGCGTCACCTTGGCAGCAGTAAACGGTGGCGTGAACTCCTCAATGCCAATCGAAAAACACTAAACCGTCCCGGGAGACTTCAGGCCGGCATGAAACTGGTCCTGCCAACGTCAGCAGCGACCAGTGGTCCCCCGCCAGTCACACCCCGAGTTGTTCCCAGCAACGCCAAGAACCCTTACAAAATCCAGCCTGGTGACAATCTCACCCGCATTGCTGAGAGCCAACTGGGTGACGGATCGCGCTGGCACGACATCTTTGCGGCCAATCGCGACCGGCTTGCGAATGCCGATACCCTCCGGGTCGGCCAGGAGATCCTGATGCCGGACTGATTGCGATCTGCTTGAACGAGTAACTCGCAAGAACGACTGCCGGCAATCCATAGCCGACGAATGTTTTCAAAACTATTCATTTGCGTCATCTGTATCGCCCTTCTCGGAATGATTCTGCTCGGGATCCGCCAGAAGAAACTTGAAACCGCCCACACAATGGTCCGGCTACACCAGATGATGGATGAGGCCCGACACCAGACTTGGGACCTGCAGGTGCGCATCAGCGAACGGATTGAACCAGCGGCACTGGTTCAATCCCTCAGGCGCAGCCCCCTAAACGTCGAACCAGTCACCGCCACACCCAAGCCGGCCGCGATCATCAAACCGACTCCCGAAAATCCTCGCCATGCGGATTGATCCTACGTACGGTGCAACCCGGGTACTGCGCGTTGGCCGCATCATGATCGTGATGCTGAGTATCGCGTTCATCGGGATAATCGCCCGAGTAGCACAATTGCAAACCCGCCCCTCGGCCGCGATCGCAGGACTCCTGGACAGCCAGAAGAGCACTCGCCGACTGATGGGGCGGCGAGGCGCACTGATCGACCGCCGGGGTCGGCCTCTGGCAGTGACGCGAGTGGCTCACCGATTGTTCATCGACCCGCTCCTGATCCGGAACCGGAAAACTTTCTCGGAACATGTCGCCCAAGAGCTTGACTACGATCCGGTTTGGATCGAGCAGATGCTCTCAGCTCGAAGTGGCTCCCGATACATCGTGATCGATCACCGGCTCAGTGATCATCGCATGAGCCGGCTGACCGATCTAAATATCCCCGGCCTGGCCATCGAACCGATTTTGGTACGCGACTATCCGCAAAACGTGCTTGCGGGTCAGTTAGTGGGGTTCGTCGGACGTGATGGTGACGGCCTGGAAGGTTTAGAGCGACTATTCGACCCTCGGCTGCGCCCCCAACTCGGCACTGTGGAATACCTGCGAGACGCTCAATACCAACCCCTATGGATTGAATCGACCGCCTATCAGCCTCAGCGCGACGGACAATTCGTGCAGTTGGCCCTGGACCTGCGTCTCCAATCCATCGCCCAAGAGCACCTGGCGGAGGCAGTGACTCAGTACGGTGCAGTATCGGGGCAGATGATCGTCATGGACCCGCATTCCGGGGAAATCTTGGCGATGGCAACCCATCCGTCCTTTGATCCAGCGAAGTTTGCAGACTTGCCCGCGGAAATTTGGCGCAACCGCTGTGTAACCGACATCTTCGAAC
>CAUZOD010000116.1:0-8497 GCA_963581115.1 Phycisphaerae bacterium
AAGTTCAGCGCTCAAACGCATCGCACGGCATCCGGTGCCTGTGACTTGGCCTTGGCACAATTGATTTGGAACACCGGAACGGTAGGCAGCTTTGCCGCTTCGTTTCTTACTCCGGACGGCATGGGGCTGGAAGCGTTCGATCGAATGGAAGTATTCGGGTCGGGCTGGGCAGCTAGGATCAATGCCAATCCTCGACCGTTTGAGCTATGGGACGACCGGGCCCGTCAACCCATGACTCTGGAAATTCGCGCCGATCCGACTTCGCCCAGCGGCATGCTGGCCGAGCAGCTTCGCTGTTTCTGTCGTGTGGTTCGCGGCATTGACTCAGTACCCATGGGCGCTGCCTATCAAGACGCGATGCAGGTGGAGCGATGGGTTGATCGATTGGCGTCGTGTGCGGACGGATAGGCCGGATATCGCATTCATGTGATCGCGAGCGGACAGAGTGTTCGTGCTCACAGCAGACGGCGTGCAGAATATCCAGGTTAGCTGCGATACAGGTACAGTTTGATGTTGTTTTTCCCTTCCGCTGCGGGCACGTCGTGGAAGTATTCGACGTACAGTGGCTGGCCGGCTGGCGGCGGATCGAACAGATGAATAATCCCTGAATCCGGCTTATACCCGGCGCCGTAGTCATAGCTGCAGACGTACAGCTGACCGGTGTTCCAGTCGAATTCGCTGCGCCCGGTCCAACCCGGAGACAGCCAGTTCATGCCGAAGTAACCGGACTCACTGAAATTGGCTCGATAGACGTTGCCGGTTTCGGCTTCCAATAGTTGTTGATCGAGCCGGTCGATGACACCGTCGGAATTGATGTCCAGGCCATGTCGGTACCCGTTGTCGTTGCCCTGTTGTGTGCCAGCTTGGCCGCAGCGACTGTGTTCAAACCGAACGCCGAGTTCCGCGTCCAGGATCCCAGGCGATGGGACCTCAGTCAGATCAGACCACAGGCGATGTGGCATTCGGGCCGCGTAACAATCGTTCGGGCCATTGGGGTGGTATTGGGCCCCGCGCGAGGTCAGGATCTTGGGTTGGTGCAGCGGGATCAGAAGTTCGTCCACCACCGTCTGTACGTTGCGGCAGTTGCCATGGGAATCGAAGTGGCGGTCAAGATCTTCCGATTCGTCAACGAGCCAGATGCCGAATTGGTTGACGATGGGAGTGTGTCGGGGCTGGAAGTAGTAGATGCTCTTGTAGGGAAGCAAGACATTGGCTCGGCGCAGGTAGTAGTTGGTTCCCGTCTTCTGGGGGTTGTCCCAGACACCACGCACGGCCGAGGTACAGTTTTTCGTGTACACATTGCCACGCAGTTCAATTCCGGTGGAGATGGGCCGGTTCGCGACCGTTACCGAGCGGCCATCGGGATTCAGCGTGACCTCCTCGGCGTCGGCTCGCTGATGAAAGTGGGTCGTGATCGTCTGCGCATCAACATCCCAAGTGTACTCCTTGTGGTAATGCGCCCCGTCAACGACAATGATGTTCATACACCGCGGGCGGAACAACTTCGGTTGAATGTTTCAAGCCAAGGCCGTCGAGGCACCAATGCGCGGGCAGTTCTCCGGTCTTGCATCACATTCATACGGGAATTGATTCCATGGGTTATGTTTGGATTCAGTGTCGTGATGGTTTTCCGGGCACCCTGAGTCCGCCAGTGCACATATAGCAATTGAAACTTTGTCTTGATTGAATCACAAGGAGTGACTAGATGAAACGTCTCACTGTGCTGGCTTTGGCGGCGTCTTTGGGTGTGATGTCGACGGTGGCGATGGCGGCAGGCCCTGAGGGCCTACTCGCCGAGTGGAATTTCGACGAACGTTCAACGATTGACGGCAAGGGCGACATTGCGCGTGATTCCAGTGGCAATGGCCATGACGCCCAACTCCATGGCCCGGTTTGGGTCAAGCACGGCAAGGGATTTGTCATCGGTCTGGACGGTTTTGACGACTACGTCGACTGTGGCCGCAGCGAGGCGATCGGTATTGGTGGTTCGGTCACATTGGAGGCTTGGATCAAGCCAATGCGCAAAGCCCATGGCGAGGCGATGTTACTGGGCGAAGAATACGGCACCTATGTCGTCACCTATTACAACGGCGAACAGGTGTACTGGTACCTCAGCGGCGGTGGCAACAACGTGCGTGCCAAGTTGTCATTGAATCGGTGGTACCACGTGATGGCGACCTTCGACGGCACCCGGATGACCTGGTGGGTCAATGGTCGGCGAGCGGGTAGTCAGGACTCTAACCACAAGACGTACCAGCCGGGCGGCCACTTCCGGATCGGGACCAAGGGCTCGCCCAAGAGCCCCAAGTTCAAGGGCCTGGTGGACCGTGTTCGGGTATACAACCGTGCCGTGTCGGGCGACGAGGCATTGGCGCATTTCGAAGCCGAGCGAAGCGAATACCTCGACCTGACCTGGATGGGTCGAGTCAAGGTCACCCCGTACTATTACACCGACCGTGACGCTGTGGTGGTGGAAGCCAATTACAGGGGTCTGCAGCCCCTGGACGGCACGGGCCGTTTGGAGGTGACACTATCGAACAGCAAGCAGCCGCAGCGGATCTTGCAGAGACAAATGATCGATCAAGTTCCAGGCCGCGCCGGTCAGGTGGAGGCGACGCTTCTGTGCGGCGACCTTTTGCCCGGTGACTACCTGGTCCGGGTGACCTTGGAAGACGGTCACGGTGCCTATCCTGTGGAACAGGTTGCATTCTCTTATCCATTGGCTCGCAAAGCGCTGGCAGATCCGTCGAAACGTGTGGCGCCACCACTTGCGCCAAAGCGCAAGCCAACTCCGTTTACGATCAAGATGAGTTCCGGTGGTGGGTTTACCATTCTCCTGGAGGGCCGGAGGTATCCCTTTGAATCCCGAATCTCCTGGCCGAACGGACAGTTCAATCGTCTCTGGGCGGACCAGCGCCCCTCGGAGCAGTTTGAGAAGTTTTGGCGCAGCAGTACCCAGCCCGTGGCGAAAAACAAGTATCAGGTCATGGCCCGTGGCAGTTCATACACCGTTCAACGCGAGGTCGAAGCCCATCCGACCCACGTTTCGATCAAGGACACTTACACGAATATCACCGACAACGATCTTGGGCTGTTGATCTTCAATGAAACTCCCATCAAGCCGGGGCAGCTCGTCAGTTCGTTTCTATCCGGTTACGACCGGCGAGGTCGCCAGCAGGAGGGCTCGACCGACTACTGCCCATCTGCCTTCTTCACCGATGCCCATACCGGCATGGGCATCGTTCCCATTGACGATGTATTTGTGGTTCAGGCGATGCCCTATGTCGACTGGCAAGGCGCCGCCGGTGTCGGCACAGAGAAGTTCGCACTGGCACCAGGCTCCTCCCACACCTTGGAATGGGCGATCTATCCAACGGGCTCGGGTGACTACTACGACTTTGTCAATAATTTTCGAATGGTGGAAGACCGGATCGGAACAGTTGAGGGTGCATCGGGTTACGTCACTTACAGTCCTCCCAGTCGTCGCATGGTGGTCGACAAAAAATTTATTGCCATGCGCAACCTGAAGATCGGGATCACCCCAGTACTATCGCAGCCCGCAGATGATCCCAACCTTCCGATCGAAGGCATCGAGTTCATTGATTTTCCCAAGGAACGGCAACTACTGCGACTCCAGAATACGGCCATTCACAAGCAGCACCCCGGGATCAAGCTTGTCTTTCACATTGCCCACAGCCTCTTTGGAACCAACCAGCCGGACCGGTTTGCCGACTCCAAGGTCATCACCGCGGACGGGCCTCAGGCCCGCTGGGGCGATGGCCGGTACTTCGGCAAAGAGAACGCTGCGGCGGGCTGGCGATACTGGGGTTTTTATCCGTATCTCGATCGTGAAACCGGTGAAACCAACAGCTTCTATGAAGCAATGATGGACAGTGTCGATGTCATGATGGACGAGATGGGATTTGACGGGGCGCACCTGGACGGCTTTCTGGCCGGTTACACGGGGCGATGGTCCTATGACACCGACGTTCGGTGGGACGGACATTCGGCCGAGATTGACGAGCGCACAAAAACGATTCGGCGCAAGGTGAACTCAGTGATCCTGATCTCACTACCCGCGATGATCGAATATGCCCGGAAGATCCGTGATAAGGGCGGGGTCATGCTCGGTATGCACACAGTATTCATGCGCAGCATTGCCCGGGAGAAGCACATTATCTTTACGGACGAGGGTACCGGACCACAACTGCACCTGGCACCCAGCATGATGCCACTGAGTTTCCCCCAACTCAAGAATGAAAAAGAGCTCTACCTCGACATACTGGACAAGTTGAGTTGGGGGGAACTGACCATTCTCTATAGTGAGCCGACCTTCTGGGACGGATTGACCCATCCCACACTTTCCTCCAAGCAGTTTCCCATGACATTCGAAGAGATCCGCTCCGGCCTGGTCAAGGGCAAGCAGCGCATCGTCACCATGAATTCTGGGGTATACGGGTGGCACGGCGACCAATTGCTGCACCTGGTCCACAAGTTCGACGGGCGCGGCGCACCGGCACCTAACGATTTTCTTACCACTGTGGACCCAGCCGGCGTGCGCACTGAATTGGATCTTCAAACGAACGAGTCTGCGGTGATTGAACCGTTACCGGTACGGTTGCGGACCGACGCACCAATCAACATGCGGGTCCTTCACCACGACGGTGCCGAGATGCGAATTTTGCTCAACGGTCACGGCAAAGTTGTTCTGGAGATGTACGTTGGCTCTGCCTGGCCCGATTGGCGTAATCCACCCGGATATCAGGTCACGGTGAACGGCACGCCGGTCAGGCAACTGGCTTCAAACAAGACGGGTTTGCTGTCAGTGCAGTTGAGCCTGGAAGGCCTGACGGAAGTAGTGATCACGCCGGCTGATGGGGCCGGTTGATATCGGGCATGGGAATTGGACTGGAGCCAAAGGCTTATGGGCTTGGTGACCAGGTCGTCTGACGTTCGAACGGATACATTGGGCGCCGGCGGTGGTGATAGGACAGCGTTTCAATGTCGGGGGTGCTGGCACCTGGCGTGTTGACCCGGATCGTCGTGCGACACACGCTTGCATAGGCGGCAATGGGTGCCTGGGCCCCCTTGGCGATGAAGACGTCGAACGTCTTGTGATCGATCCGGCAACTGGTTAACTGGTGCAGGCTAAAGGGCATTGTGGCGATGGAATTGAGCATGACGGTCAACCCCGACTCCGACTCCACGACAGCGGTCGGGCCCATGTCGTATTCGAACAAGGCACTGTGCCGGGCTTCGGGTTCTTTGAACCATCCATCGAACAATCCGCGGACCCGGAACCGTCCTGACACCGGTGGCCCGTACATCGGGTCGTATTTGCCACCCAGTCGCATGGTCAACTCGGCACCGACACCGGCCTGGTGGGCCTGCCTGACGGATTCGGTATCACAGAAGCATGCAAAGGCGCGGGTCCATGCTCCGTGCTCTTCGAGCAGGGCATGCACGAGCAGCGTGCCGTCGCCCGGGGTGGCACAGCCGATGTTGTCACCGACGTCGAGCAGCAACGTCGGTCCTGTCCCGGTACTAATCGATCGAACGGCATCTTTGGCACTGATCAACTTCGCACAGCACGACTCTCGGCTCTGCCAGAGGCACTGGCCAAGTTCATTTGCGCAGGCCTGGGCCAGATCGGCGTCACCGTCTGTCGTGACAGAGGACGAGGTACCCATCTCAGGCACATCGGCATAGGCAAATCCGAGCACGATACTGGCCGCGAGTACACCGGGCCGCCCACGGATCTGGTCGGCTCGATCCGCCAGTTCGCGACAGGGCGACTCCGAGGTGATCTGCCGCTCGATGTTGATCACCATGGGTGGATCGCAGGCCTGTTGTCGCGGTCGGATTTCACCACGGAGGGTGGCGTGCCATGAGACCGGCTGCTTTCAAGCCGCGATCGTACTGGTCCAGGTGCGGAATAGGTACGGTAGGCAACGATTGCATCGGTGGCATCAACCATTTTCTGGGACAGACTGGCGTGGGCGTCAAGGGTACTGATGATCGGCACGCGTGAACCGACTTGCGTGCGCAGGCGTGCAAGCCAGTCACCGTCCATATCAAGAGCCGTTTCACACACCGATGCGCCGTGGGGTGCGACGAGCAGACCGTCGAGGTCACCGGCAGATTCAAGTTCACCAAATAAAAGCGAGGAAAGTTGGTCGTAGGTTTCAGCGGTAATAACACTGCCGGGAATGATGCGCGCAGCCAGTAGCGGTACCGGTTCAATACCAACCTCTTCGAGTCCCGCAAAGAACCCACCCATCTCATGGTGAGATTTGCCGAACTGGTCCCGGATGGCCGGGCCGGTCATCAGCGTGTCATTTCGAAAGGATTCCAAGATGATCGGCTGGTCCACGAACGTATTGGATTCGTGGCAGATCATGGCAATACCGACTCGCCTATTCTGAAGTTTGTAATTTTCGGACCAGTGTCAAGTGCCCTCGGGATGCAGGCACGATCACTGTTCGGCTCGCGAGCCCAGACGAAACATTTTCAAGTGGGAGCAAGAGCGTTGGCCACCAGTGAAGATCCAATTACGTTGGAGATGATGCGTGATACACTTTACAGCGCAGTGGTAGCCGATTCGGTCGACAAGTTGGGATTTCTTCGGCAGTCGCCGCGTGTGCCGATCCAGCCCATGACCAGTACCGCAAAACTGGTGGGGCGCTGCAAGACCACGCTATGGATTGATTTTGATTACGACGATCCAAACAGTTATGAAGGCGAGTTAGGGGCAGTGGACAGTTGCCGCCCTGATGACGTCATGATCTGTGCCGGCCAAGGCTCGATGCGAGCGGCCATTTGGGGTGAGTTGTTGTCCACTGCGGCACGCAACGCCGGTTGTGTGGGTGCGATCGTCGACGGGGCGGTTCGTGATATCGACCAAATGGATCGGATGGGATTCCCGGTCTTTGCACGCGGCGGCAGCGTATACGACGCAATGAACCGGCAGAAGGTCATCGAGTACGACGTGCCCGTGGACATCGATGGCGTGACATTTCATCCGGGTGACCTGCTCATTGCCGATCGTGATGGGATCGTTGTCGTTCCCCGGGAGATCGAGGACGAGGCGGTGAGACGGGCCTGGGAGAAGGTGCACGATGAAAACAAAGTTCGCGACGAGATACGCAACGGGATGAAGGCATCGGAGGTCTGGCGGCGCTACGGAGTGCTCTGAGTATAAACCTACAGGCCGGGTCTCCGGTCGTTCATTATTTCAGTTCAATATTCGGTTTTGACACGCTTGGCGGCACTATCAGTCACGGGCACGCCTTGGCTCTGTCATTCGCGGACATTGTGAACTGGCGTGTTTAGGCAAATCGGCAGCGATGTTAGGGCCACTTTGTGCCTTCCAGTTTCGGTTCGCAAATCGCGAGTCTTTTGGTTCTTCAACTATCGGGTGACGGCAGTTTGACCAGATCATCCACTTGCACAGGCTGGCCCGTCGTGATGGACTGATTGGCACTGATGCCCATGAGAATGGAAGCCGCTCCGTCGATATGGCTGGCAGCCCGTCCATACGGATCGGGTGGGGCATCGGATGAAAAGATCTGTTCCAGCATGATCGGATCACCACCACCATGTCCACCGGCGGCGGCAATCACCTTGACGGGATAGGATTCACCGAACATCGGAAAGACCCGCATGTCGCATTCGGCACCCTTGGCCTGTTCCGCGGACAATTCATTATCATCCTGGCCGGCGATGATGTGTGAGCCGTGTTTTTCCCGGTATTCAAGGCGCCCGCGGTCACCCGTGACGGCGACCTGGAACCCTTCCCAGGGGCAGTAAGCAATCAGGGAATAATTCAGAATCACACCATTGCGGTAACGTGCGGTTACGGCCATGGTGTCTTCGATATCGATCGGTTCACCAAAAACATTGCGATCGCGGATATACCCGCTGTCAGCTTCTGCTTCGAGGTACAAGCCACGCAGGGTACTCTGGCTGTACACACCGGTATCGGTCTTGCTTGGCCCCTCACCTTCATTCAAGAACAGGGCGAACGGGTCCTGCTTTGCCTCCGGGTGGCCGGTGTATCGATCGTAGGGATAGGTCTTGCCGCGCGCCGCGGCATTTTGTTTGCCATAGAACTTTAAGTCTCCCATGGCATACACCGTCTGGGGGTAGGAGTCGATCCACCAGTTGACCAGGTCAAAGTGGTGGGTGGCTTTGTGCACAAGCAATCCGCCTGAATTGCGTTTCTCCCGGTGCCAGCGCCGGAAGTAATCGGCGCCGTGCCGTATGTCGAGAACCCAGGAAAAATCAACGGCCAGGGGCCGACCGACCACGCCATCAGCCACCAACTGGCGCAGTCGGGTCACATATGGCTGATAGCGGTAATTGAAGGTCACACGGAGCTTGCGCCCGGTGCGTTGGATTGCATCGAAGATGGCACGGATCTTCTCGGCGTCGATGGTCATCGGCTTTTCACAGATTACGTCACAGCCTTGCTCCATTGCCCGAATAATGTATTCAT